>CAJOFT010000061.1 GCA_905234025.1 Paludibacteraceae bacterium | reverse complement strand
TTGGCATACGAATCAGGATCCTCACCGTCAGGCAGCAGCACTACTTTCACGTTGAATCCTTCTTCCAAAAACATGTCTATGCCTCGCAACGCCGCATGAATACCGGCGGCATCTCCGTCGTACAACACGGTTATATTCGATGTGAAACGGCGAATCAGCCGTATTTGCGGCTTGGTCAATGCCGTTCCTCCACTGGCAACCACATTCTCTATGCCAGCTTGGTGCATGGAAATCGTATCCATCTGACCTTCAACCAGATAGCATAAATCCTCCCTTGAAATAGCCTGTTTTGCAAAGAACAGACCGTACAACTCGTTCGTCTTGGAATAAATCAACGAGTCCGGCGAATTGACATACTTGCCGACATTGTCTTTCTTCTTCAATATACGTCCGGCAAAAGCAACTGTTTTGCCGGAAACGGTATGAATAGGAAATATCACGCGGTCGCGGAACCGGTCATACATCCGCCCGTCTTCGGACTTGCCCACAACGCCTGTGCCGATCTTTGTCTCCACGTCATTGACAAGGTATTTTTCTGTAAATCCGTTGGACGTCAACGCTTTGGCTAAAGGATTGCCTTTTTCCGGCGAGTAACCGAGTTGGAACTTCTTGATGGTATCTTCCCGCAAACCGCGCTCACGGAAATAACTGAGACCGATGGCTTTGCCTTCGTCCGTATTCCATAATTGTTCCTGAAACCACTTGTTGGCAAAATCGTTCACCACAAACATGGATTCACGGTCGTCTTGCCGTTGTTGTTCCTCGGGTGTCATTTCCCGTTCTTCCACCTCGATATGGTATTTCTTGGCAATCTGCTTCACAGCATCCGCAAAGCCGCATTGCTCGATTTCCATCACAAATCCCACCGCATGACCGGATTTGCCGCAACCGAAGCACTTGAAAATGCCTTTGCTCGGACTGACCGTAAACGATCCTGTCTTCTCGTTGTGGAACGGACACAGACCGATAAGGTTCGCGCCGCGACGTTTGAGCGTCACGTAATCGCTTACAACCTCTTCAATCTTGGCGGCTGCAAAAACCCTGTCTATGGTTTCGCGAGGAATCATTTGTCAAATTGGGCGAAGAAGAATCCTAACTTGATTTGCCACTGGTCAATACGACCACGCGTGTAACGACCGCTGTCGTGGTTGTCTCCGTAGATATATCCAATCTCCGGAATATCGGCAAAGTTATTGTATTTGTACGGATTGATCAAACCGAAATCATATCCGCCGCGGATATAGAAACGGTCGTACTGGAAACCTGCTCCGACCCCCCATGTTACATTCAAACGCTTGTAGTCCTGACGCATGTCAGCATCGTTGTAGTCGAAACTGTTAATCTTGAGTTCTGTCTCCTTGTCATCTGCCGTACGGGTGTAAACGGTTGTCGATAATGCGAATTGGCACTGGATGGACGGACCCGTGTACAGAATAATATACGTATCGCCCGCCACTTCAAATTTGTACTGCCAATCCACGAATATTTCTCCCTGATGATAGGTGACACGTTCTTTCACTTGCGGGAACAGCATATTTTCATTCACGGATTGCCACTTGCTGGTGGAGGTGCCGAACGTGTAATTGAGTCCCACCATCGAACCGAAGCCCTTGATGAAGGTCGCATCCCATACCAAACCTACTTTGAAACCGTTCAGCGGTATGTTGGTTAACTCGGTCGGGCTGGCTTCTGGATCCCAACTGTTCAGACGGTAGTCGGTCTGTGCAAAACCGAACTGCACACCGATGGCAGAACTGCCTTCCTGTGCACTAACACTGATTGCTGCAAGCAACAGTGCGGCTAAAATAAAATGTTTTTGTATCTTCATAATGCTTATTGTTTGCGTTTGTTTTTGGTGCTTGTTGAGCGGCTGATTTTTGTTTTGTTGGTGTTCTTGTCCTCCTCGTTGTCATCAGTTGCACTGATGGGAGCTCCTGCCGGACGGGGTGTCCGTTCAGGATTGTCAAACACGTCTCCAGGCTTGAGGGGACGCTCCTTGGTTGCCCAAAAGAATGCACTCAGTTTGTCTGTGCCGGCGGGTACTTGGTTCAGCGGATACAATGTACCGGTCGTTTCGGTGGTGAACAGCACATGATGTACTTGCTCGTTCTCGAAATATATCTGCACGTAACTGGATTGGGTGCGGTTCATGCCGATAAAACTTCCGTCGTCTTCATGCGGGTAGAAGATGGTCTCGGCATTACCGCTTACATCCACTTGCACCAACTCGCCGTTCTGGATATACGCGGTCATTTCTTTGCCGCTCAACTGGTCAAAGTAACGTGCCGATTCCTGTTTGGAAACCATCGCGGCACCTGTTCCGTGGGCGTGATGAACGACACCGTCTTGCATGAATATCTCGATGAAATCGGCGGAAATCTGATTATTCTCGTTCCAGCAGACAGGCTCGGTATGTAGTTCCATTATGGAATCCCTGCCGTTATATACGGCGGAATCGCATACGGCTTGCATGTCTGTCCGGTAAATCCGCACGTTATGATGAGCGCGCAATTGTTTGTAGGTAGTGTCTATGTCTGTAGAATCCAACGTATAATGCACATCTTCCGTGAACAGCGTGTCGGCATGCATGTAACCGTAATCTTCACTCGACCAATCCACCATCAACGCCGAATCGGTTGCAAAGCCGCGGCTGTCCAATTCGTACATCTCTCCATAATTGCCGTACAGTGTCATTTGTTGCACGGTGTCTTTCATCTCCATGTTTCCCCAAACACGCCCGTAACCATTCTGCTTGTCGTAAAAAATAGTGTCTCCGGTCATTTGTTTGCCGTCATTGTGTATGACCTGTGAACGCTCATACAGCGTTGATTGCTCATTCTCGGTATTGTATTGTCCTAATGTGGATAGTATCGTTGTTTCCTCTTCATACACAATCTCCGTCGGACCGACAATATCGGCGATATGGTTTTCCGTATTATATTTTAAGGTGTCCGAAGACAGCGTGAAATTCGGGTTTTCCAACTCCACCTGATTGCGGAAAATCGCTTGTTTGGTGGGCGGATGGTATTGACCCCAGACGGAAGTCAGCGTGTTCAGGCTGTCCTTGATGGTACCGCCGGTGAAGTAATATGCCAGATTGGTAGTACGGTCATAATTGAGGCTGTCAGTGGTTAGAACGGTTGAGAAATGCACTAATTTCACATTGTTCCGCAGCCTTGCTTTCTTCGTGTTTCCGTCATAATACAAGGCATCGCCGTAGCCGAACAATGTATCTCCCTGCACGAACCGCACATGGCTGAAGGCATGCAGTGAATTTTGCTTGTCAAAGAAATACGCCGAATCGCAGTACATCAGTGCAGAATCATGACGGAAGATAACGTTTCCGCGCAGAATCTGTGCATCCGGCAAGCGTTTCTCGTCGAAATTCAGTGTATTCGAATGAATCAGATACACCATATCTTGTCCCGCAACCCACTGCGCAACCGCCAACAGCATCAATATGTTTATCTTCCTGAATATCAATCCTAAACTTGAAATCTTAAACTTGAAATCCTAAATTTGAAATCAATCATGTATCCACCCCGGATACTCAAAATCGCATCCTTTCCACTTGTCGTCTATATGGATATAGGTGTCTTTTTGTTTCTTTAAGATCCATTCGTGAATCAGTTCGCCCGACATCCGTTCTACCAATATACCCTTGATTACTTGGAAATCGTCAATCAGATTGGCTTTGTGTACGTCTGTTTTGCTCTTCAGCTTGACAATCGCGCACACTTCTTTGTTCTTCATCTGGTCCATCATGATAAACGGCTCGGATATATCGCCTTCCGACATGGTATATATTTGTTTGGCGACCTCTGGCGGCAAGTCTTGGAACTCAAACTTGCTGCTGCCGGTGTTCATGTTGGTCATCAATCCCGCATTCAGAGCGGTGTTCTTGTCTTCCGAGAATCGTATAACCGCTTGCTCAAAGGTCATGGCTGCGCTGTCTTTTATCAGCGACCGGATGCTGTCCAATTTCTCCAATGACTTCACTTTGTCCGTGGCTGAGATACGTGGCCGTAGCAGGATATGCCGGCAGTTGATCCGGTCACCTTTCTTCTCTATCAATTGGATAATATGGTAGCCGTACTCGGTTTGCACGATACGCGAAACGCGCTTGGGGTCATTCAGGTTGAAAGCCACATCCGCAAACTCGGTCACTAACTGTCCTTTGCCAACAAAGCCCAACTCACCGCCTCGTTTGGCGCTTTCCGTATCTTCCGAATACAACCTTGCTAACATGGAGAAATCCGCTTTTCCACTGGTCACGCGATCGGTGAATTCGCGCAACTGGCTTTTGATACGTTCCGTCTCTTCGGCAGGAACTATCGGCTCGAAACTGAGCACTTGCACCTCCACTTGCGCCGGAATAACCGGTATCGAATCATCCGGCAGTGTCGCAAAGAATCGCCGTATCTCCGCAGGTGTAGGCTTGATGTTTTCTGTCAGTTTGGCTTGCATCTGCTGGATAATCATCTGGTTGCGGATGTTCGCCATCATCTCTTCCCGAATCTCGCTGGACGTCTTGCGGAAGTACTCTTCCATCTTCTCCTTCGAACCGATTTGGGACACGTAATAATCCATTCGCATATCCACTTGGTGACTTACGGATGATTCGCTCACCTCAATCGAGTCCAAATCGGCTTGGTGAAGAAACAGTTTCTGGATGGCGAGTTGTTCCGGAATATAGCAATACGGATCACCCGCAATCTGTTGCCCTTCATATTGGGCACGCATGCGTTCCTCTTCCACTTCGCTGCGGAGTATCGCCTCGTCACCGACGATCCATATCACCTCGTCAATGATATTGTCTGCTGCCACCGGCATACTTGCCAGCAGTAAGCCTAATGCAAATATTTTACTTGTCTTCATATATTCTCACTTTTTTGAATCGTACGGCATCATCATATATTTTTCTGCGTTCTTCCTGAAGAAATACATTCGTCCGTTCGCGCAGCAGAATCGGCTCAATCTCTTCTTTCGCATACTCAAGCGGCATTGGTTCGCCGGCTTGCAGAAGGTCTGTAACTTGCAGCACATACGTGGAAACCGAATCGGCAAGCACAATCTGACGGTTCTGTTTCAGCAGCTTGGGCAGGTCGTTTTTGCCCATCGGCATCCATACCAATAGCTGGTTGAAGGTGCGCCATTCATCGGTAAACAACTCATAGCCGCTGGCATAGCGGTAGGCGAATTTTTCGATATGCTCGATGTTTTTCTCATCCGGTTCCTGCATGTATTTCTTTAGCTTTTCCATTTCCGGAGCGCCATTCGGAACAATCACCAACAGCCCTTTCACTATCCCGTCTTTCAGCACATACTGGCTTTGGTGTGATTGATAGAACGAGTCCACCAAAGCGATTGGCACTTCTTTGGACATCCGTTGCAGCAGATGTTGCTCGTATGCGTGGGCATACAAACTGTGCCGGTAATCTTCTACTAATTCTTCCAGCTCCTTGTTATCCACACGGTCGCGCGCCTTGTCATACATCAGAATCTCTGTCGCCCATTGACGGATATACGCTTCTGCAACAGCCGCACTGTCTTCACCTGTCAAACCGGCGGTTACCGCGTCCAATTCTGCAAATTCCAGAAATTGTCCGTTCACTTCTGCTGCTGCTCCGGCATGGTGTCTGCGGTTAAACAGCGTGCAACTGCTCAGAATCGCAGCAATCGCAATGAATCCTATTGTTTTTGTGTATTCCATAATCATCGTTTGTCAATTTCCGGCGCTTTTATGCCGTCTCCTATTGTCATCGTTCCTTTTTCTATTTGCACTTCGTCATATATTCCGCTTTGGATGATACTGGTCAGCACTTGTGCCCCGCCTTCTACTAACACCGAGTGAATCCCTCGTTTTGCCAAATCTCCGAGCACATATTCCCATGCGGTATTTTCGCTATATACGATTGTTTCCGCCTCGTCCGAGAAAATCCGGCTGTCCCGTGGCACGCGTCCCCGCCTGTCTAACAATATCCGTATCGGATTGCGCCCGCACCATTTGCTGGTTGTCAGTTTCGGATTGTCCAATATCGCCGTGTTTGCACCGACAAGTATTGCCATGTTCTCTGCCCGCATTTTGTGTACAAGCCGTTTCATCAGCGGCGTCGAGATAACCAACGGACCTTCTTCCGGACGCGTCGCTCCCGATGGAATCGGACGTTTTTTGTCCATAAACCCGTCTGCTGTCTGTGCCCATTTCAGGATGACGTATGGTCTTTTTTTCTCATGCAGGCATATGAAACGTTTGTTCAGTTCCCGGCATTCCGCTTCCATTATTCCGCATACAACTTCTATGCCATGTTCTTCCAAACGCTTGATACCTTGTCCTGCCACTAACGGATTCGGGTCACGCATGCCAACTACGCACTTCTTCACGCCTTTGCTCACTATCAGATCCGCGCAAGGAGGTGTCTTTCCGTAGTGTGAACATGGCTCCAGACTAACGTACAGCGTGCTTTCCTGCACAAATTTCTCGTCTTCTGCCTTCACCGATGCAAAACAGTTCACTTCCGCATGCGGACCGCCGTACTGCCGGTGCCAGCCTTCTCCGATGATACGCGCATTTTCACCTTCACCATGTACCAATACCGCTCCGACCATCGGATTTGGGGCAACATAATACGCTCCCAAACGGGCTAATTGCAAACAACGTGAAATATATTTTGCGTATTCCGGCATTTTTTTGTAATTTTGCGGCGTGAATTAAAATATCAGTTATCAATTGTCAACTTTTGATTACATAATCTCCCGTCTGGACGGCATTTATTCCCCTGCGGAAGCCCGTGAATTGGCGTTTTGGGTGCTTGAGGAAACGACTGGTTTGTCACGTGCCGCCATTTCGGCGTGCAAAGGTACACAAAATATTTCGAATATCGAAATAATTTTGTCAAGATTACAAAAAAAAGAGCCGATTCAGTATATTTTTGGGCATACTTTGTGGTTTGGACTCGATTTATTGGTCACAAAAGACACTTTGATCCCTCGTCCCGAAACTGCCGAATTGGTGGAATTGGTACTCAATACCATCCCTTCCGGGGACGCGGGAGTCTCGCCCGCGAAAAAAATCTCCGTCCTCGACATCGGAACCGGTTCCGGAGCCATAGCTTTGGCACTCAAATCCCGCCGTCCCGATTGGCAGGTCACCGGTTTGGACATTTCTCCCGCGGCGCTTGCTGTTGCGGAACAGAATGCACGTCGCAACAAGCTCGACGTCCGTTTCCTCCAAGCAGATATCTTCTCGTTAAACCTTAAACGTTCAACCTTAAACGTTATCACATCCAATCCTCCCTACATCTGCGAATCCGAAAAATCCTCGATGGAATCGAATGTTTTGGACTACGAACCATCCTCTGCGCTCTTTGTTTCCGATGATGATCCGTTGCTTTTTTACCGTCGCATCGCTTCCTTCAAAGCGCAATATCTTTTCTTCGAAATCAACAGCCGTTTTGGTGCCGAAGTCGCGCAGTTAATGCGGGATTACGGCTATTCCGGCGTACAAATACACAATGACATCTATGGCAAACAAAGAATGGTCTCCGGCAGAATTGAAGTTTAAAGCGGAAGCATATTGTGCGGCGGCGGAACGCTGCGAATACGATGTGCGTCTGAAGCTCAGGCAGTGGAATTGTATTTCCGTGGCTGCCGATGAAATCGTGGATTTTCTCTATTCGGAGGGATTCCTCTCCAACGAACGCTATTGTCGCGCGTTCGTCCATGACAAACTCCTTTATCAGGGATGGGGACGGGTCAAGATGGAGTATGCCCTGCGTATGAAGCATTTGCCTGCTGCGGCAATCCGTTCCGCACTCGACTCTATCGATGAAATCGAGTATTTTCGCATACTCAACCACTTGATTGAATCCAAAAAGAAGTCCTTCCCGGAACAATCAGAAGATGCCGGCAATTCCCTCTTCCGCTTCCTCCTCCAGCGCGGTTTCACCGCCGACGAAATCCGCCGAGCTCTATAGAAATAACAAAATGTAAGCTAAAACGCCTTTTTTATAACATTTTGACACCGAAAAATCGAAAAAAATCGAAGCCGCCATCAAGCCGCCAACAAGCCGAGTTTTGGATTTCGTCAAGCCGGTATCAAAATGCCACAAAAATATCCAAAAACATAACAAAATGTCAAAGTTTGATTACGTCCCTGACAAGGAACGTCTGCTCCGTCTATTTTGTTTTTTCCACCAAAGTCAGTCCGTTTTTCCCGCCAATGGTGTAGCCCTCATAATTTTGGTCGGCTGTTTGCAGATTATCTACGATTAGCGGTTGCCCTTGAGCAATCGCGCGGCAAGAAAATGTATCGCCCGTATGCAGTTTGCTGTTGATTACCTCCACAACGCGCCAACGGTAATCACCTGTGTATTCCAACACAGCTGTTCGGTCGGGTAGCCAGGCAATCCGTACTCTCTGACCGGGCTGCAGATCATCCGCCTTGACGGCTATCTGATAGACAAAATCCGACTCCTCTTCTGCACGCGCGTATGCGTTCAATAATTCTATTACCGAACCTCGCACAGTATCATATCCTTTTTTGTACCCCCACAAGCGGCTTAATGTGTCTGGACTGATGTCTTTGCTTGTCGCTTTTTTGATATGCAGACTCAGTTCTGCGAAATCGGCGGGACTGTCAGGTTTGCTTCCGTAACGTGCTTCCACGGCTTGTTTGGCGTGTTGCACTTCAATACTGTCAGAGAGAAATGATGTAGCCATAGTGCATTTTTTGTCAATTTGGCTGCAAAATTACATAAAAATTTGCATACGTGCAAGAAATATACTAATTTTGCACTCGTTATGGCTGTTTCTGAGTTCACATCCGGTCCGTTGCGTGACCTGTCAGCCCGTGAATTGGGTGCTTCCGGCTTCTCGGATTTCGAGTTGTTGTCCGGCAGCGGACATAACTGTGTCTATCGCGCAATGACAGATGGAAAGTGGGTGGTGCTGAAGGTCGCCAAAAAGGAAGATGGCAACACCGCGCGCAACCGATTACTGCTACAGCGCGAGTATGACATCATGCATAATATTGATTGCTTGTATGTTGTCAAAACGTGGCAAATGATCGAGATTCCCGAGTTAGGTACAGCTATTGTCATGGAGTATGTTGCAGGCCGGACGTTAGACCGGTTCCTGCAAGAAAATCCCTCCTTGTCCGAACGCCGCCGCGTAGCTGACGAACTCATGGAGGCACTAATCTTCCTGCATGAGCGCCAGGTCGTACACGGTGATCTGAAAAGCAGCAATATCCTCATTACCGATGCAGGCAATCATGTCTGTCTGATTGATTTCGGCTTTGCCGACACGGATGCATACATCGCCAAAAACATCGGCACCTCGCCTTCTATCACAGACTCGGTACAGGTTGAGAACGATTATCTTTCGATTTCCAAAGACATCTACGCACTCGGCAAGATTCTGGAGGTGCTATTTCCGAATCGCTTACGGCTGGTAATACGTCGCTGCTGTTTGGCTGCTCCCGCTAAAAGGTATTCCTCTGTCCGCCAAGTGCGCGCAGCTTTCCGCCG
>CAJOFT010000060.1 GCA_905234025.1 Paludibacteraceae bacterium | reverse complement strand
ATCAGCTGCGTTTAGCAGTTGTTGGAAAGATTTGTGAAACTTCTCAAAGTCAAACAAATCGATATATGGCTGTCGTTTTAGCGGGTCGAACATATCTCTTCGAGTCCTTCGTTAATGCGGTCGAATAAGTAATCGAAGCCTACCAAATTCGGGTTATTCTTAACGTCATTAGCAATGCGTTCTAAACCATCATCCAAGTGCATTTTGAAATAACGTGCCAAATCTTTATCGTTCTCCGATATTTCATAATACGTGCACATTATAGCAGTATATAAGAAATCGTTACCGCCAAATAATACCGAACGTGAATATTCCTTACCACTAGAATCCTTTGCGTCTATAGGATTAAACTTCACGCCGGACTTTAATGAATATGCGATTGCAATACGAGCAATTACATTTTCGGCTCCGAGATTAAACTTGCGAGTCAAGTCAACTACTATTTCGCGGTTCTTTGCGCTTGTCTTTATCTGAGAAAACATATGCTCGTCAATTTAATCGTTCATTAATTTATCTACTTGCACCTGTTTGAAGTATGAATGATCAACTTCATTCTTAATCAAATATGCACTCTTAACAAGAGGCATCATAATTCCTAATTCGTCCTCCGTCAATTCTTTATGCAGCAGAGGGAACAGAACTACTTGCTTTGAAATAGACGGATAGAACTCAGTTATTATCTTGCTTGAATGGCTCTTGTCGAATTTCTGCAACGGGCTGTCGATGAATACCGGGAACTCTATTCCAGACTCGTCTACCAAAGCTTTCAGCAGGGAGGTAGCATATAACTGTTGCTCGCCTTTTGATAATGTCTCTTTGCGAATAACTTTCCCATCCGGAGTATAGAGCACAATATCAAGTCCATCTTCTTGCACATCAACTTTTACATTGCCAATGAAATCTTCTTTGTGCATCAATTTGTTCATTATACCTTTCAGGCGACGCTCCAAAGAAACTTTTTTCTCCTCTTTCAAGTTACGCAAGAAGGTATCAAGGTTTTCAATTAACTCATTAGCAAGAGCATCTTTCTTAACATCGCTATCGTCCAAACTAACTTTCTTGCTCATCTCCGAAATCTGTTTCTTGCAAGCATTTAGGTTTTGCGAAACTGAGCCTTGCTGTGTAAATAGTGAACGGATTTCCTCTTCAAGTTTCTTGATTTGTTTTTCTATCTCTGATTTTTCGGTTCGTATTTGTTTGATTATCTCGTCTGATTCATTGGCTTGCATAGACGACAATTTTTGCTGAACACGACTCATCATTTGTTTGTTCTTCTTATAGTCGTCCGCTAAATGTTCAAACTCAACGCGGTAAGTAGTAGTAAGATTTGAGTATATTGATTGACTTTCATTATACTCATCGCGATTTACATCCAATAAAGGCTCATGTTGTAGATCCTCTTCTTTGTACGAATCTAAAACCTCGCGTATTGCTTTAGGTAGCTTATACCCATTTGTACCTGTAAGTGGAACTAATTGTTTCAACAACTTAACATATATCTCGTCAAGCAATAAATTCTGGTTAGCTATATTCTGTGCAGCCTTTGCTGCATTGTAATCTTTTTTTATTTCTTCCATTGTTCGTGTCATCAATTCACCAACAATAGCAAATGGAGCAAACTCAATAAAACCACGCATTTTCTCTTTGATGTTCGCATCCGTTTCTCGTGTCTTTTGCAACACTAGTCGTTGACGTTCATATTCATCAATCGTCATTCCTTGACCTTCTCGCAGTAATCTTTCTTGGAATTCCTTGTCACGTTGACGCAGAGTTTCCATAGTTTTCTCTCTTTCTGCGATGCCTTCTGCTATATTTTGCAAGTCTGACTGAAGGATATCCTGTCTATCAAGCAAAGCGCTTAACTTGTTTCGACTTTCTACATCGGATGTTCGTTTACGGAATTTGAGACGCAAAGCTTCTAAGTTATGCTTTAAATCTTCATATTTCTTTACTCCAAGTACTTCATTATAAGCAGATGCCAAACGACGACGATCTTCTGCCGTATTGGTTTCTGCCAATGCAACTATACGTTCAGAGTCAAAGAAAAAGAATCGAGCAATGTCTTTATTAAGGAGAAAATCGTTGATGAAGACATCGTTGCCTATGGATTGGGCTAACTCGTTCTTCAGACCGTCAATAAGCACTTCGATATTATCACTTTGTTTTATAAAATCATACGAACGAATGATAGTAATAGTTTGACAAGGGATTGAAGGAATAGATATATCCGTAAAGCTGATAGCAATGGAATAAATAGCGTTTGATTGGATGTCTTCATCATTCGGGGTATAGCCTGAACGTTTAATACGAGCAAGCGTATCTATTCCGATTGATTCTACATACTGACGTACATTATTATTTAGATTGCTAATAAGGAATGAAGGGTAACCGCCACAATTGCTTATCTCCTTACGTGCAGTATCGTCAATCTCAGCCATCAAGCGTCCATACAAGCACCACAACAGAGAGTGCAAGAATGTGGTTTTGCCAAATCCATTCTCGCCCGAAATCAAATAGATATTCTTTCCATCCACATCTTCCGGGAAAGAAATCTTATTAGTTCCTTTATACAGGCGGAAATTAGTTAATGTAATATCTTGTATGCGCATGTTATTGCTCTTTTATGAAGGCATCAATACGAGCCTCTAAGTCATTTTGTAAACCTTGCTTTTTCATCAGCAGTACTTTGTTCTTTTGGAGTGCAAGGAGCTCTTGAATCAGTTTATAATGATCTTGCTTTTCTCCGCAGGCTTTCTCCAATAAGATACGTTCTTGCAGGCTGATATTATCGTTCGGAATATCGTAGCCGTAAACCTCATTATAGATGTCGTTTACAGTTGTTTCGAAATTACCATCACGATACCAGATGATTTGGATAGCAATGAGTTCCTGACTGGAGATAAGGTTGATGCTGGAACGATATTGTTGTGTGTCACGTTGAATCTGGAGTAATTCACGGAGCATTTGAATACGATACTCCACGGTATAGTTGCCCAAGTTGTGCCCGTTCTCATCAACTGCCGCTTGACCATTGCGACGAGTTGCGCAGCGAAGTTCTGACACGTTGCGATTATCCGACAAACGGTTGCGGAACTCCAGAAGCGGTTTCATCCATTCGATGCCGTTCTTGATGAGCGAGGTCATGGATTTATCTTCCTTAACAACAGTACAAATCCAGCAACCGAAACGGCTTTGACCACACGAGCGGTGGGAATCGTCTGTAACAACTGTCGGGCACTCGTAATCATCTGCGGAAGCGTCCGCATAGATTTTGAAAAGGATTTGATTATCGAAGCCCCACGGTGAAGGGATGGCGTTGATAATCCACCAAACTTCTTCCAGCATCAGCGACTTGATAGGCGCGTAGGTGAAAGTGTTGGCGTTTAGCGGGTGCTTGGAAAGACGGTGACCTTTGATCTCGTGACGTTTGATAGAAAGCGAACGGCGTTGGCTCTCATCGTAACGAGTACCCACCAACACAATAGCTTCTCCATCTGCTGCAACTTGAGACGTGATAAATGCCGAAGTTGGTTTTATCTTCATCTTCTCCGTGCAGAAACGGAAGGAGTTGTTAGGAACCGGATAGCCCTTACCGATAACGCACGACCAGAACGTATCTTCCAATGCCGGAGTGGTTACTTTGACGGTTACCGGCAGACCTTGCTCCTTTGCTGCATTGGAGATCATATCCAGAACGCCGGTAACATATTCTTCAATAACTGGGTTCTCCACCAAAGTATCGTTGTTCACAACGTACACTTGGCGAGTTAATGGCGTTCCTTGCTCTTTGAGTCGTTGCAAGGCAAGCCATGTTAGAGTAAGAAGGACAGTAGAATCTTTACCGCCACTGAAACCAATAATCCAAGGACGATTGTAACGGTCATCCTCCAGATATTGATCCATCAACTCTTCAATGATTTCTTCTATATTTTGTGGTATTTTCATCCTATATTATATTTCCTTTCATTTGCACTTTGTTCACTGCACGCATTCAGCGTGCAAAGATACAACTTTTTTTGGACATATGCAAGGAAAATCATAGATTTTCGATTCGGAAGGTGGTTTTTGTGTCTCGATCATCTCGGCTTTAAGGAGTTCTTATTTCACTACGTTCAAACGATTATTCCTATGTTTGCTTTGCAAACTCGCGCGGTACACTTACTCCTTGACTGTCCACCGGACACTCTGCGGTGCGCCTTAACCGCTTCACAGTCAGCGGTCGGTGGGGATTATCTCCCAATGACCTGCGCTGGTGTTGCCTTCGCGGATTAGAATGCCCTTCTTTTGCAGGTCTGCAAGGTCTCGTTCTATAGTTCTCTTAACTACCGACAAAACTACCGACATTTGTTGCGCAGAGATGAATGGATTCTTTCTTATTAATTCAAGCATATCCTGTTGTCTTTCAGTCAGTTTAACTGGTGACAAACTAGTGACAGAATTGGTGACATCACTACCGACAGAACTACCGACATGAGACAACTTCATAAATACGGTTCGTTTAATAGTCACTCGTACACCGCCGCAGAAATTCTCAATTCGGGGCATCGGGATACCGTCTGCCTCAAAACCGTCACGGATCTTCTGGAAACCTCGTCCCCATGCGTCGATAAAACCGGCTTTGAAGAAGACATTAGCAATCTTATGATTGCGCGGTTTGGATGAGTGGCTGGCAAAAAGAGTCTCTTGAGTATAACCCTCCGGCAGTTCTCCTTCATTCCAAATCTCAATACTGCTGTCATAAACATGCATCTGGATGTCCGGTCCTGTATAATCCTTATGCGCGATGGCATTATAAAGAATCTCTCGTAATGCCTCTTTTGGCAGTTCCAGTTTTTCGTATCGCTGCATTCCTTCGAAACGAACAGGAGAAATCAGATATTTGGCTTTGAGCACATCCATCACGCGCTCAGCCATTTGCAGGATATTACCCTCAATTACATCTTGAAACCTCAGATCCGCTTCGTCGATACCAAAACGACCAATCTTGAAGACAGCACTCGGATAATAGCGTTGAGGGTTTTTGCCGAAAAGCAAGACAGCCGCATTTGTCAGTCCTCCGTTCTCATCTGTCAAACCAAGGCTCGTTAGCACTTCTTCCGTTGAGGCCTTGTGGAGATCGTCGGGAACACGCCCGGTTTCTATTCCTTTGCGGATAAAATAATCAACCGCCTCACGATCAATATCATTGAGCGTAGCACGGTCATTCGTCACCTCGTCCCAAGAGCGTCCCATCTTCCTGAGAACAAAGTTCTGCAGAGCTGCACCATTCAGCTCCTGCAATGTGCTGCCGGAACGGAAATAGTACTTTCCCTTGTAGCTGATGGGCACATCGCTCGGAGCCACGTCGATTTCTATATAATCCTTTCCGTCTTTATAAAGAACATTCACTTCCGCTACAATGCCCAAGAAAGAAACGACTTTGTTCGGTATATCTTCAGACAACTTGTGAGCATTCTCCACGCCGCACACTTCGCCTTTGTCGTTTATGCCGATATATAGTTTGCCGCCTTGTGCATTAGCAAAGCCGCATAGCCACTTGACATACTCGTCACGCCAAGACTCTTTGTACTCAATGTTTTGGTTCTCGTTATTCATAATTTTCCCTTGCACACAAATTGCGTGCAAAGGTACAAAAAAATTTTCATATATGCAAATAAAATTGGAAATTTTATGGAATGGCACGGTTTTTGTTGGATAGGTCTTAGATTTTCAGTTGATTTTCCAACAGAATTTAGTGTGTTTCAAACGTGATTGGCAAGAGATGGTCGTCCCTTGTTTGTCTGCTGTGTGTCTTATGAACAACCTATAAATCACATATAAATAACCTATAAATTACATATAGTTGAAAGGGTGGTTTTATAGTGTACGGTGTATGGTGTACGGTGTACGGTGTACGGTGTACGGTGTATGGTGTATGGTGGATGGTGGATGGTGGATGGTGTATGGTGTATGGTGGATGGTGTATGGTGTACGGTGGATGGTGTACGGTGAGAGGGATGATTTCAAATTTAAGATTTAAGATTTCTTATCCCAAGGGAACGATGATTTCAAATTTCAAGTTTCAAATTTAAGATTTCAAATTGGGGATTAAAAAAAGTGCGGGAAACCGCACTTTTATTATTTTTGGGATGTTTCTTCTCCCGGTCTTCTCCCGCTTGTAGGTCGGACTAGGCAGCGGGTTGGTCGTCGGACTTCTTGCGGGGAGCACGGCGCTTCGGTTTGGCAGCGGCGGCAAGAGCTGCATTGGCTGCATTAGCCTCCATAATCTCGTCTCCACGACTCTTCCAGGGACGCGGACCAAGAATGCGCTCCACATCCTCCGAAGTGATAACCTCCTTCTCTATCAGCATATTCGCCAAGGCATGATGACCTTCTTCGTTCTCCTGCAAAATCCGGCGGGCACGCTGCATCTGCTCCGCAATAATACGCGCCGATTCCTTGTCAATAATCTCCGCCGTGGTTTCGGAATAAGGCTTCGTAAAGCCATACTCATAGCGACCGGTGGAATCGTAGAAACTGACATCCTTCAGTTGGTCGGACATACCGTAATACGCGACCATGGCATACGCCTGTTTGGTCGCCCGCTCCAAATCATTGAGCGCACCGGTGGAAGTTTGTTTGAGGAACAGTTGCTCCGCAGCACGACCACCCAACAAGGAACAGAGTTCGTCCAGAATATGCTCTTCGTTGGTCAGTTGGCGTTCTTCAGGCAAGTACCACGCGGCACCCAGTGCCATTCCTCGCGGCACAATCGTTACCTTGACAAGCGGATTCGCCCAACGCAACATCCATGAGATAGTGGCATGACCGGCTTCGTGGAAAGCAATGGACTTCTTTTCTTCGTCCGTCATGATCTTCGTCTTGCGCTCCAAACCGCCGACAATACGGTCAACGGCATCCATGAAGTCCTGTTTGCCGACTTTCTTGTGGTTGTTGCGGGCAGCAATCAATGCCGCTTCGTTGCAGACGTTGGCTATATCGGCTCCCGAGAATCCGGGTGTCTGTTTGGCAAGGAAATCCACATCCACGGTGTTGTCCAGTTTCAGCGGACGGAGATGCACACCGAAAATCTCTTTGCGCTCCTGCACATCAGGCAGTTCGACATGAATCTGGCGGTCAAAACGCCCTGCACGCAGCAACGCGGAGTCCAACACGTCGGCACGGTTTGTCGCCGCAAGGATAATAACGCCGGAGTTTGTCCCGAAGCCGTCCATTTCAGTCAACAACTGGTTGAGTGTTGATTCGCGTTCATCGTTGCCGCCGGTCATCACGTTCTTGCCACGGGCACGACCAACCGCATCAATCTCATCAATAAAGATAATCGCAGGCGCTTTCTCTTTGGCTTGGCGGAAGAGGTCACGCACACGGCTTGCGCCTACACCTACAAACATCTCCACGAAATCCGAACCGGACATAGAGAAGAACGGTACGTTGGCTTCGCCCGCCACCGCTTTGGCAAGCAATGTCTTACCCGTTCCCGGAGGACCTACAAGCAATGCGCCCTTGGGTATCTTACCGCCTAACTCCGTGTATTTCTTGGGGTTCTTGAGAAACTCCACAATCTCTTCCACCTCCTGCTTGGCGCCAGCCAGACCGGCCACATCCTTGAAGGTCACTTTATCCTTTTTGCCTTTGTCAAACACTTCCGCACGGGCTTTGCCGACACCGAAGATTCCACCTGCAGCACTGCCTATACCGCGGCTCATCCACACAAAGAACAGCACAATCAACAGGAACGGCAGTACATTAACCAAAATAAGGTACCAGTAATCGCGGGACTTGGCGTAACTGACATCTATCGCGGACTTGTCCGCCTCATGGCGTTCCTCGTTCACAGAGTCCATGAAATGCGTGAACTCATCGACAGACGGGATTAGCGCCTTGATGGTTCCTTTGGCTTCCTCGCCCTTCGCTGCATCGCCGAAAACAATGCCGTAACTCTCTTTACGGACTTTCGCCTTGGCGGTGTTGTCGTCGTATATGACAAGCGACTCAATCGCATCATTACGGACGTAGGACTGGAACTTGGTATAACTGAGGTCCTTCTGCGGACCTTCTTCGCTCTTGTCGCCACCGAACATCCATGCCGCCAACAGACCGAACATCAGCACATAAAACACGATGCTCAACCAGTTGCGCCCTTTGTTCTTCGGGTCATTCGGATTGGGACGGTTATTGCGCACCGTCGGACGCTTATTTTGCTCTGCCATAGTCTAATCTTTTATTTCGGTGGTTTTGCCGTCAGACCAGAGGTTTTCGATGTCGTAGAACGCACGGGGCTCGCGCTGCATAATATGAACAAAGACCTGTCCATAGTCCATTGCAATCCACTCGGCGTTCTCGCGTCCCGCTACCGCCAACGGATGAACATGCGTGTTGGTGCGTACAAAATCATCCACCTCATCCGCAATGGCACAAACCTGTGTGTTTGAGCCGCCTTCGGCGACTACCATATACTCCACAGGAGCATCTTTCACTTTGCGCAAGTCAATGGCGACAATACGCTGTCCTTTCTTGTTTTGGATACCCTCAATGATGGTATCGACGAGTTTTTTGGTTGATATTTCTTTCATATAGTTTGGTGTTTACAATTGTTTTAGCGGCGGACACGGAAGTAAAGGACTACGCCGATGATGAGGAACACAAAGTTCGGAAGCCATGCCGCCATGAAAGGTGACATAACTCCGGTTACCGAGAACGTGGTGCTGACGGTTGAAAACAGAATATACAACGCTGTCAGGACAATACCTATACCGAGGTTCTTGCCCATTCCGCCGCGTACCTTCTTGCTGCTCATAGTCACGCCGAGCAGCGTCATGATAAACGCACCGATAGGCCCTGCCCAACGCTTGTGCCATTCTGTTTCGAAGGCCTGGATATTTCCCGCTCCGCGTGCCTCTTGGCGCTCCATGTACGCCCGCAGTTCGGGGTTAGTCATCATCTGGGCACTCTCCGCCGTCATGAACAGCTCACGCGGCTCAATAGGCAGAATCGTATCCAAGCGTTCGCCGCGCGTTAGGGTCTCGCGCATCCCGTCAAAGTCACGGCGGATGTAGTTCTCCATGTGCCAGTAATTGAGCGAATCATAGCGGATACGGTCTGCAGTGATTCGTCCCGTAAGAACCTTGCCATCAAAGTGCTCCAGAGAAGCCCTGTAGCCCATTTTGGTGCGGTTCTGGAAGGATTCAATATACAAAATCGTGCCGGGTTCAATCTCCATCTGAACGTTGCGGACATTCTCCGACGTGAAGCGGATGCAGTGTTTGTCGGTAAATGTCAGCAGGTGCTGCGAGGCAGGCGGAATGACGTAACCGCTCAACCATACCCCCATTAAGAAGAGCAATGTGGCGGAAATAAAATACGGAAGAAGAAACCGCTGGTAACTGACACCGGACGCCAAAATAGCAATAACCTCGCTATTGCCCGCCATCTTCGAAGTAAAAAATATAACGGAAATAAAGATAAAGAGCGAGGAGAACATATTGGCATAGTAGGGGATGAAATGGATGTAATAGTCCATGATAATCTCCTTCGCCGTGAGTTGGTCTTCAAAGAAATCATCCATCTTCTCGGTCAGGTCAAAGACAATGGCTATGCTAAGGATAAGCACAATCGAGAAAAAGAACGTGCCGAGGAATTTCTTGATAATATAGAGGTCAAGAGTCTTTATCATTCAGTCATTTTATAGGCGGGTCATCAATTGCGGGAGGACGCTGTCCTTCCAGGATTTGAAGTATCCGGCAAGGATGTGCTTGCGTGCTTCGGTAACCAGGTCAAGGTAGAAGCAGAGATTGTGGATACTAAGAATCTCCAAGCCAAGCATTTCCTCCGCGTGGATAAGATGGCGGACATAAGCCCGGGTGTACTCGTGGTCAACATAGCTTTTGCCGGTCGGGTCAAGTTCGGAGAAATCATCCTCCCACTTCTTGTTGCGCATGTTCATAACTCCCTGCCACGTAAAAATCATGCCGTTGCGACCGTTACGGGTGGGCATCACGCAGTCAAACATATCCACACCGCGCTCGATGGATTCAAGGATGTTCCAAGGCGTACCGACACCCATGAGGTAACGCGGCTTGTCCGTTGGAAGGATGTCGTTGACAACCTCTATCATTTCGTACATCACCTCTGTCGGTTCGCCCACCGCCAGTCCGCCGATAGCATAGCCGTCGCGGTCCAAGTCCCGCAGACGCTTCGCGGCATCCTGTCGCAAATCAGTATAGACACAGCCCTGCACAATCGGGAAAAGGTGTTGCTTGTAGCCGTAAAGGTCTTCCGTGCTGTCAAAACGGGCAATGCAACGGTCAAGCCAGCGGTGCGTACGATCCATGGATTCTTTGGCGTACTTCTTGTCCGCTGTGCCCGGGCAGCATTCGTCAAACGCCATCATGATATCTGCCCCTATCTCGCGCTCGATATCCATTACGCTCTCCGGCGTGAACATAAGTTTGCGTCCGTCTATATGCGAGGAGAAACGCACGCCCTCATCCGTCATCTTGCGGATGTCGGTCAGGGAAAAGACCTGATAACCGCCCGAGTCGGTCAGAATAGGTTTTGTCCATCCCTCGAACTTGTGCAAACCGCCCGCCTGACGCAGAATCTGCGTACCCGGACGAAGATAGAGGTGATAGGTGTTGCCGAGGATTATTTGTGCGTGGATATCATCGTTAAGGTCGCGCTTGTGCACACCCTTGACCGTACCAACCGTCCCCACCGGCATAAAAATCGGTGTAAGAATATCGCCATGATCCGTGTGAACCACACCGGCTCGTGCAGCCGAGGCGGTGTCCGTATGAACTAAATCGAAAAACATAGAATCCGTCTCCTCGCTGCCACCTACAGCTTGTTATTGTTGGGAAAGACAATCGCGGGCTTGAAACTCTTCGCCTCATCGGGCGTCATGAGGGCGTATGCCATGATAATCACCGTATCCCCTACGTGCATAAGATGCGCCGCAGCACCATTCATGCAGATGCAACCGCTATTGCGCTTGCCGGGGATAACGTATGTTTCAAGACGTGCGCCGTTGGTGTTATCTACAACCTGCACCCGCTCGCCGGCATAGATATTCGACGCCTCCATGAGCGCCTCATCAATCGTGATACTGCCGATATACTCGAGGTTTGCCTCGGTTACCGTCACGCGATGAATCTTTGATTTGAGGATTTGTAGTAACATAGGTTTTTTGCGGAAAGAGAGGGATTCGAACCCCCGGACCCGTTAAGGTCAACGGTTTTCAAGACCGCCGCGATCGACCACTCCGCCATCTTTCCTCGTGCTTATTAGCACGCCTTTACGCTCAAAAAGCGTGCAAAGGTACTGCTTTTATTTGGATTACACAAATAAATTTGTGTTTTTTTTGCATTTTACCAAATACTTACTCTTTTTTCTGTCGGAACAAAGAGCGGAGACGTCTCATCCACCGCCCATGCGTCATACCATGCTGCGATTTGCGGCAATGCTCCGTTCACGCGCCAACGGCCGAGTGAATGAGAGTCGGACTTCGTACGCTTGAGCACCTCCTCAGGACGGATATTCCCCGCCCAGACGTTCGCATAGGCAAGGAAGAAACGCTGTTGCGGAGTAAAGCCCGCGCTGTCGGACATTTGTCCGCTTTGCCGCATAAGGTTGGAGAAGGCCTGATAAGAAATCTGCAAGCCGCCGTGGTCAGCGATGTTCTCGCCGAGCGTGAAAGCGCCGTTGGCATGCACGCCGGGAGCGACCTCAATGCCATTAAAGTATTCCTCCATAACCTTTGTGCGGGCATCAAAGTTCGCCTTGTCCTCCGCCGTCCACCAGTTATTGAGGTTACCGTCCTTGTCAAACTGGCAGCCCATGTCATCAAATCCGTGGGTCATTTCATGACCGATTACCACACCGATAGCTCCGTAATTGAACGCATCGTCGGCGGACATGTCAAAGAACGGATACTGCAGAATGCCGGCAGGGAAACAAATCTCGTTCGCCGAGGGATTGTAGTAGGCGTTCACCGTCTGCGGGAACATGTACCACTTTTCCTTATCCACTGGTTTGTCCAGATAACTGAGGCTGTATTCCTGTTCGAACTTCGCTGCCCGCTGCACATTGGCATAATAAGAATCGGCAGGGTTCACATCTAATTTCGTGTAGTCGCGCCACTTGTCAGGATAGCCTATTTTGATAGTCATCGTGTTGAGTTTCTCCAACGCTTTTGCCTTGGTCTCGTCGGACATCCAACTCAATGCCTCAATACGTTCTCCAAAGGCTTTTTGCAGATTATGCACCAGATTAAGCATACGCTGTTTGTTCTTCTCCGGGAAGTATTTCTGCACGTACATTTCGCCAACGGCCTCTCCGAGTGTACCTTCCACAATGCCAACCGCGCGTTTCCACAAAGGACGAGGCTCCTCACTGCCACTCAAAACACGGCCGTAAAAGTCAAAATGCGCCATATAAACCTCGTCGGACAGATAACCTGCCGCACCGTCTATTGCCTGCCATGCAAAGAGAGTCTTGATATCCTCCAACGGCTCTTCCGCAAGCAGCTTGCCGCACTCTTGCAAGTGCCGCTTCTGTCCGATATTAACGCTGTCCGTATGGATATTCATGGCAGCGAAGAATGTATTCCATTCTATTTGCGGTACCATTTCCTGCAGTTCCGCCATCGAAATCTTGTTGTAATTGGCAATCGGATCCCGCAATTCAACATTGTTCAGCGCTGCTCCCGCAAGGCGTTTCTCCAGACGGAATACCGTCTGCGCACGCTGCTCCGCATCATCATAGCCGAAAAGAGCGAACATACGGGCAATGTGCTTGATATAAGCTTCACGGATAGCCGTTGTGTGCTCATCCTCATCAAAGTAATACTCCTTCTCGCCAAGTGCATAGCCCGCCTGCGATTCATTAAGAATATTCATGGTCGAATTGGCAGGGTCAGCCTCCACATACATAGCAAAGAGACCATACTCCATGGCGGCACCCAGTTTGGCGCTCAACTCATCGCGTGAACTGATGGCGGCAATCTCATCCAATGTCACCTGCAACGGCGCAATGCCTTCGCTGTTGCGGCGCGCCGTATCCATCGCCATGTTGTAAAAGTCGCCTATCTTCTGTGCCACCGAGCCCTGCGGGTGGGATTTCTCTGCTATTTCCGTAATCAGCCCGTTGACCTGCTCCAGATTGCGCAGACCCAGTTCGTCAAAAGTACCGAAACGGCTGTATTCCGCCGTCAGCGGATGGTTCGCCATCCACCCGCCGCAAGCGAACTGGTAAAAGTCGTTCTGCGGTATTGCGGTGGTGTCAAGATTCTCTATTCGGATGCCCGTCGAGAGGGGTTTGGAACATGATGTAACCATACATAATACTATCGCCGAAGCGATAAAAGTTTTTGTTTTCATACTATTTTATTGTCAGAATTTCCACGATACTCCCACAAGCCCGTTGATGAGCAGGGACTGGTAACCGTAAAGGGTGTGGTTGCGGCGGCAGATGAAGTTATTGACCTGCGCGAAAAGTGCCAAGTTGAGTTTCGTAAACTCATACTGCGCACCGAGGTTCATATCAATGAGTGCCGGCAGATGCACCTCTCCCTCCGTCGTAATAGCCCAGCGCGTTCCGGCAAAGTGATTGTCAGAATACAGCATCCAGTGCTCGTCAATCCGTCCGTCTATACGGAGTTTGATTTCCCAGTCGGGGCGGTCGTAAACACGTCCTTCCGTCAGCACGATCTCCTTCACCACATCCTCCAGACGGGCTTTTTTCGTAATGTTTTGCAACTTCCAGTAATAGTAGTCGCCCGAGAGATGAATCTTGATAATATCGCGGTAGTGGTAGAAGACCTTGGCACCTACTTTGGCGCGGTGGTAATCCGAACTGAAGTCGCTGAACGTGCCCGGCAGAATCAAGTGTCCGTCACCCATGTCAAACGGCTTGATGAACGCCACGTAGGACTTGCTGTTCATGTAATACGCATAACCGCCGTGAATCTCCACAATCAGGTGCTTCTGCGGCTTGAAGTGGAAACCTATTTCCGCATCCACCGGCGTATATGAGCCGACCGCTTTGGACGTTACACACGGAATGACCTCCATGTAACGGTTCGCCTCCAAGTACGCCTGCAGCGACCCGAAGCCGAAGCTGCCGCCTATGTTGCCGTAGAGCGTCACCCATTTCGGTGCCAGTTGCGCCTCGAAACGGATGTTCGGCGACGGCGCAAAACTGATGTTCTCGTTGTTCGAAAGCAGTTGACCCTTACCGATGTTCATATCCAGATGCACGCCCGCATGCAACAGAATCCGCTCGCCGTGGTACTCATAAAACGGTTCCATGCGCAGGTTGTGACGGCTGTTATATAGCCGGTGCGCGAACAATGCGGTATCCACCGTGTACATATTGTTCTGCATGTAGAATTTCAGTCCCAAACGATGACGGTCGTCCGGCAGTTTGGCGTTCACCATCGCCTCCGAGCGCACCTGATGTTCCACCGCAATGCCGGGCACATCCAATATCTGGTAACCGATCTCGGCTTTGTACTGGACATCCTCTTTCGGCGCGGATTTAAGCCCCACATACACCCGAGCACGCCATTGGGTCTGCTTGTCCACCGGCTCGAAGTCGGAGAACTTGTCGATGGTCAGTCCGCCGTGCTTGTTATAGCCGTCCGAACCGTCGTAGTAACGCCCGTATTTGGTGTAGAAGAAGTTCTCGCCTTTCACGCCGCAATACACATCCATGCGCTGGAACTTGTGGGTATAGCGCATATTAAGATATGTCTCGGACAGCGTCCTTCTGCCCCACTGGGCGTTGTGGTCGGCGTAGAGATTGAGGTAGTTCCTCTTATCATCATTGACTTCATATGCGAAATTGAACAAGGTCAACGGATG
Source organism: Paludibacteraceae bacterium (assembly GCA_905234025.1). Classification (GTDB taxonomy): domain Bacteria; phylum Bacteroidota; class Bacteroidia; order Bacteroidales; family Paludibacteraceae; genus Colicola. The sequence continues at coordinate 455 of CAJOFT010000060.1, read as the reverse complement.
ACCTATGCCGCCTTGAATCCAGCCATGCAAGGGTTCAGGCTTGGAGAACCGTGTCGGTTGGCTCAACAGCGGATTGATATTCATCATCGGTGCCGCATCGGCAGACGTGTAATCCGAATAAACCACTTCCGTTGGCGGCACTTCCGTCTGCACCGTCTCCGGCGGCGTATTGACTTTGCCCGCACTCTGTATAACCGGTTGGAACTCACGCTCGACGATTACGCTACGGTTCAGTACTGTATCCTGTGCCTGTGCTGCGACACATACAGCCGAAAAGATATATACTACTATCCGTTTCATTTCTCGTCCTCCTCGTCTTTAAGTGTTTGACCGTTGTCAGAATCCTGCCCGCTGTCGGTTGTCAGCGCCGTCAGGTGTTCCTCCACGCGCTGCATGATATCATCCTTCTGCTTGTAGTTCGCCTTGAGCGACAGCAGATACTGCTTCGCCTGGAA
>CAJOFT010000059.1 GCA_905234025.1 Paludibacteraceae bacterium | reverse complement strand
GACGGTTTTAAACCAACGATTATTCTGCCTTAATCCATACTATAGATGTCAAATCGAGTGCAAAGATACAACAAATATTTTAAATATACAACGATTATTACGCTCAATTTAGCGAACGACAATCTTTTGACGCAAAAATCCATTTTATGCGAGCATACTGGAATTTTTTCGCCAAAATCTTGTACATTCAAATTTTTTGTAGTACCTTTGCGGGCTGAATGACAAAGAAGGAGAAAATAGTATTTATTGCGCTGGCGGTGTTTGTGCTGCTGCCGAACCTGATGGGCGTGGTCATGGCTTCTGACCTGCTGAACTTCGGGCAACGGATACTATACCTCATTACTTCGCTCTGCATCTATGCCCTCGGGCTGTGCGTCTTCAAACGCCGGACGTTCTTTTACGTGGTCTCTTCGTGGTTCCTGCTCAGCGCCGTGGAAATAGTGCACCTGATTATCAACCACGCGACAACGTCCATGCTGTTCATCTTCACCTGCATCAAGTCGGAGAAAGGAGAGTTTCTTGAGTTGCTGTCCACCTATTGGTTCGTAGTGCTGATCTTCTTCGCCATCTGGGGCGTCTATTTCTACCTCAACCGGCGTTTCATCCAAAACGAATATATTGCACCGCACGTGTGGCGGATGGGCACCATGCTCACTATTGCGGCGTTCTTTACGATCGCCATTATCATGCTCGGGCTGCGTCCGAAGTTCCGTAATATGTTCAATTTCCGCGAAATGGACTACCGTACGGCGGCTTGGGTCGGTTGCGAGAAAGCCTGTCCTGTCAACATGGTGCTTGGGACATACCATATCGTTTCCCTTGCGTTGGAAATCAACAAGCAGGAGAAAGCCTTGGCAGACTTCCGGTTCGGAGCCACATATCAGGCAAGTGCATCCGTCGAAGGCGACAATCGCGGGCGAGGACTCCCGCGTACCCGAGAGGGTCAGACACCGATTGTGGTGTTCCTTATCGGCGAGACGTCACGGTACGACCATTGGCAGATTAACGGCTATGCGCGTTCCACGTCTCCCTGTCTTATGGCACGGCGCGAACAGATAATCTCTTTTGACAGCGTTTATACCATCGGCAATCTGACCACGGTGTGCGTGCCGTATATACTGTCCCGCGCGACACCTGACAATCCGCGGCTGTACTACCGCGAGACATCCGTTGTAGATGCCTTCCACGAAGCAGGTTACAGCACCGCATGGATCGCCGACCAGAGTTTCAACAACGAGTTTCTTATGCGCATCGCCAACGGCTGCAACTATGCCAAGTACATTGCAGATGACGGCACAGAGGAAGTGTTTACCGACACTGTGCTGCTTGCGCCGCTGCAAAAAGTGCTCACCCTCTCCACGTTCGACAAAGACAGAAGCGTTGTGCCGTCCAAAGGGAACATGATTGTGCTGCACAGTCTCGGCTGCCACTTCAAGTACAGCGAACGTTATCCCGATGCGTTCCAGCGTTTCACACCGGACATGAAAGGCATCAACATCCGCGACATGTTCCGTAATATTGATGAAGAAGCGGAAGGCTTTGCCCGTCTCAAGCCGGAGAACATGGCGGTTTACCAGAACCTCAAAACCATACTGACCAACTCCTACGATAACGCGATACTCTTTACCGATTATTTTATTGACCGCGTTATCCGCGAACTGGAAGCAACCCGCCGTCCGGCAGTATTAGTGTATGTGGGTGACCACGGCGAGAACCTGTTGGACGACGAGCGGAACATGTTCCTGCATGGTACGTATTCCGGCAGTGCATACGAATACCACGTGCCGCTATTTGTGTGGGCTTCGCCGGAATATGCGGCGACTCATGCAGACCAACTTGCAGCCATGAGAGCCAATACAAACAAGTGTATATCAACCATGACGCTGTTCCATTCGCTGCTTGACCTCGGCGATGTCAGTTGTCCGCAATTGGATGCCAAGATGTGCATTAGCCGTCCTGAATTGGAAGCACAAGACACCATTTATGGCTTCGACGCGAACATGCAGCGTATTCCTTTGCCTACCAAATAAACATCATATAATGAAAATATGGATAAAGAAACCACTCATAAAACTGTTGTATATAAGGAGTATTACCCAAAATTTCTAATTTCTCCCCGTTGGCTATCTATACTATTTGAAACAGTACTGACACTGACAGGCATCTTTGTCTTAATTATTCTTTTAACGTTGCTTACAGAAAACGAAGATTTTTGGGATATGGTATTTTTCTCATTGCTTATAATTATACCGATTATCTTATTGGCTGTTTTTTATAAAGTGCGAATATATAGCGATGGCACATTGTCCATTTTTCTATGCGGGAAAAAACGCAACATCGCAATTTATGACATAAAAAAAATATATCCTGTTCCGATAAAAACAAGACTTTATAATTTAACTTATTACAATTGTTTACTCACAAACGGCAAAATAGTCACAATCAATATAGAAGACATTGATAATTTTGTCAAAGAATTAAAATTATATAATGATGCTATCGAGTATACTCCTCATTACCACCTCTAATATGACATGGATTATTCTTTGCTTAGTATTATTGATAATGTTTATTACGTTATCAATCTACCAACGTTTGGCGAGCCGACAATTGAAAGAGAATTTTCTACAGCAATTAAAACAACAAAACGACAATAACTCTATTCCGGATAATCTGAACAAGTGGTTAAACGAATTGAGCACAGCAAAACAATTAGTACAACACGACAGAGAGATTCTTTCCAAACGCAAACGTAATGAATTTGACAAACAATTTTATGAAAGAATGCTGCACTTTAATAATTTTCCTGCTTTCCGACACATGATTAATCATCGTTTAAATGATTTTTCGACACGAATAGAAGTTCGTTTTCCTCATTTATCCGAAAAAGAACTAACATTACTATACTTGGTTGTGCTTCAGATTCCCAACGAAGATATATTATTACTAACAAATTATGCCCCTACAAGTCTGCCGACAACTAAGCAACGGCTCTGTAAAAAGGTCGGCATTTCTCATGTAAACGACCTGTTTCCCTATCTCGTTTCATGGATATAGAGCATATTTTCCTATTCTGTCTTTTCAAAAGTAGTCGTGTCTATCCGTAACACATTGACAGATAGACACATTTGGCATTAATTCTGTGCATACTTTTTCTTTTTGTTTTTTTTGCCAAATCACGAAATCATACTACTTTTGCAGCGTCGTTTAATCAATTAATTTTTTACAATTATGAAAACAAAATTAACAATCAGCGCTATTACGCTATGTTTGACACTAAGTTCATGTTCCAGTTTTATTGACGAAACCGGTTCAGATGGAACTAAAGTAATGAATGAATCGCTCTCCAAAAAGAATTCTACTTACATTAATTATCTCACAGAAGATGACATCGAATATGGGGAAGATTATATTTCACTATTTGGTCTTCTCCACAATGAAGGAGTAGAATATGTTTTACAGTCACTGCAGGACTCTAATTACTATTATTTTTCGGACGTTGAAGATAACTATCTATCAATCGTAAAAAATCAATCATTACACTACATAGAGGAAGCTTTCTCTATGATGTATAATACATATGATTTTCGGGTTGAGGATTTGGAACTTTTTGATGACAGCACTCCACAACTCTCCAATGATGTGACATATATTTTAACAACCATTCGAGGAATACTTGGAAGTGAACAATCTGTAAACGAAATGTATTATGATATTGAGCACTTGCAAAATGCCATCACATCCTATACAGATATTGATTCTCTGATAGCCGCCGCCTCAATCAATGTAGCATTATCCTCATTAACTTATTGGAGTTCCACTAATTATACTCCAGACGTTTTTATTAATCCAGATGCTGCGTCAATTATGGCAGAAACCTTATCTGCCCACGAAATAGAAGCTGTTGTTATGGAAGATATAGAAGCAGTTGCACAAGCTCTTGATATTACGATTCATATCTATCTTAATTTTGATGCCCTTATAAATTTAATAGGATTTAAATATTATCTCATCACAACGTTAGGATTAACGGTCGCTTACACTGTTTATAAGTCTGTATGTGCAGCGATTAGAGAAAGCGAAAAACAAGCATTATACCAAATAGATGAGAATGCATTGAATCCCTCTAATTCATGCTATGAGTTTTTAAACTATAAATTTCATACTGAACCTACTCTTTTTAGTGTACAACCATATCAAAAATTCTTATACTTATTCTATTAACATTCTATAGTACTTCATAATAACTCACACATTATGAGGAATAAATTGTTTTTACTCAAATATATTGGCAAAGTGCCCATAGTTCAAGTCCTTGCCATATGTTATTTACCGGCATTAGTGCTTTTTGCTTATATTGTACTATATGAACACACCTCGTTCCCATGGAAGATAACGGATTGTGTAGTTTTCGGAATTCTCTATTTGTGGTTCCTTTTGGCAATTTTTATTCATCCAATAATCATCAAAAACAATCATACAATTAACATTGTCCATTTTTCCTATCCTTTCCGAGAAAAAATAAAGATTGAAAGCATCAACCGCATTAGCAGTCGCAAAGTATCTACTTTTTTAGGCATTATAAACTATCTCACATTATATACAAGAAAAAAGCAAGTTAACATCTTCATAACAGATACAGAGGGTTTCTGTGAAGAATGTCTCAGAATAAATCCTAATATCAAAAGGACACAAGATTTGTAGGCATCACTTTCCCTTGCGACCGGACATACCGGTCGCTTTTTTCTATCGTAGTAAAGAAATTTGCATTAAATTGCACTTTTATTTGTACCATTCAAAAAAAAGCAGTAACTTTGCACCGCTTTTGCAAAAAAACGTTTTTTAAGATTTGACATTACAGGTAAAAAATAAACTAAAACTATACAAACATGAAAAAGATTTTATCCATTCTTGCCATTGCCCTGGTATTCTGCATGAATACACGGGCGGACAACAAACAAGTCATTACGTTTATGCAGCTGCCGCAAGCGGCACAAGACGCCATCAGCGCCAACTTCAAAGCATCGGACGTGTCGTACGTGACCAAAGAGTCCGGCTGGTCCACCGAGTACGAAGTACGTCTCAATGACGGTACGGAAATCGAGTTTGACGGCGACGGTGCGGTCAAGGAAGTGGACTGCAAGAAGAATGCCGTTCCGGAAGCATTACTTCCCGCAGACGTAGTCAGCTATGTCAAGACCCATTTTGCAGGCGTTTCCATTACCAAATGGGGACAAGATGACGGCGGTTACGAAGCAGAACTGAGCAACGGTCTCGAACTGAAGTTCGACAAGTCGTACCGTTTCCTCCGTCTCGGAGACTGATTTTTATTGTAGCAACAACAGAATAAAAAACCATGTTAAAGAGAATCAAACTATTAGGACTTTGCCTGTTGGGAACAGGCATGGTTATGGCTCAAAGCGAGCCGCTGTTCCATGAGTCCTTCGACAAGTGCATTGACGCCGAGGACGAGAACTACGGCTATACCGGCGGTAACGACGGTCAGTGGGGTGGCGACATTGCCAAAGCCATCGTTATTTACGAAGACAATCAAGGCTGGACGAACACCAATGCCAATGGTGCTTATCAGTGCGTAAAAATCAGCACCAGCAAGTATGCCGGTAAAATAACCACGCCGCAAATTGCCTGCACAGGAGACGTCACATTGACGTTCCGTGCCGCGCCGTGGGAAGGCGATGAAGAGACAAGCATCACCATTTCCGTCAAGGGCGGTACTGCCGAAAAAACGTCCTTCCAACTGGAAAAGAAGAAATGGAATGACATCAGTGTCAAGATTTCCGATGTCACCTCAAGCGTCCAAGTAACTTTCCAGCCGCTCATGAAGAACCGTTTCTTCCTTGACGAAGTGAAAGTTTTCCCTGCCGATCCGAATGCACCTGCAATCCGCCTGACCGACAACAAAACCGTTGATTTCGGTTTTGTGGGCAAATCTTATACCGCCCAATCGCAGACCATCAACGTACAGGGCGAGAACCTCTCCGGCAACATTACCGCGACACTGGACGGCGGCGAGCCAAGCCTGTTCTCCGTTTCTCCGGCTACACTGCCATCCACAGGCGGTCAACTGACCGTTACGCTCAAAGCAGGAGCTTCAGCCGGTGACAGGCACGGCACATACATCAAACTTCGCGGCAAAGATTCCAAAGACAACACCGTTGAAAAGTCTGTAACCGTATTAGTGGAAGTCGGGAACATCAATTTGGAAGGCAGCGGAACAAAGGACGATCCGTTCACAATCGCCGACCGTATTCTGCTGGCAAACAATGACGGAACGGTTTGGTCCAATACCTATTACTGGGTGACCGGTTACGTGCTTGGCGCAGCGAAACGCTACAACGACACGTTCGACGGTATCTGCACGAATGACAACACCTCGCTTGTGCTTGCAGCAACAGCCGGTGAAACGGACATGAACAAGATTGTGACCGTGCAAATCGGTCATAATGCCCGTGCAGCACTGAATGTGGTGGATAATCCCGAACTGCTTGGCAAACAAGTCAAGGTACAGGGTATTCTGCTGACAGAAACGCCTTCCGCCTTGTATCTCGGCAAGCCCGGCGTACGCAACGTCAACAACGATGACCAATATGTCCGTCCCGCAAAAGAGGGCTCAACCATTAACAATATAACAACCAAAGCCCTCGACCTGACTGAGCCGATGTACGACATTCTCGGGCGGAGAGTAGATGCCACGTATCACGGCATCATTATCCAAGCAGGACAGAAATGGCTCAGATAAAAGAATTTCCGATGATAGCCAAGACCTTCAAGGGCTTGGAAGAAGTGCTGGCGGGCGAATTAGTCGCGTTAGGCGCCAACAATGTACAACTGGAACGGCGCGCAGTGTCTTTCACCGGCGACAAGCGTTTGCTGTACCGTGCGAACTTGTGCCTGCGAACCGCTTCGCGGGTGTTAGTGCCGATCATGTCATTCAAAGCCAAAGACGCGGATGACGTGTATGAGCATGTGAAGCAGTTGGACTGGGCAAAGTACATGACGCTGCAGACCGGTTTCTCCATCGACTCAACGGTGTATTCGGAGACGTTCCGTCATTCGAAGTACGTGACATACCGCGTGAAAGACGCGATTGCGGACTGGTGGAACGAACGTGAAGTCAAACGTCCGAACGTACGATTGTCCGATCCCGATTTATGTCTGAACGTACACATAGCAGGCGAGCAAGTGACGCTGTCCATGGACAGTTCGGGCGAGAGCCTGCACAAACGCGGTTACCGTGTCGCCAATACGGAAGCACCGATTAACGAAGCACTGGCTGCGGGTATGCTGCTGATGGCAGGTTGGAAAGGCGAGACTGATTTTTACGATCCGATGTGCGGATCCGGGACATTACTTATAGAGGCGGCGTTAATTGCGCAGAACATCGCTCCCGGGATTTTCCGCAAACACTTTGCATTCGAGCGCTGGGCAGACTTTGACAAAGACCTGTTCGAAGACGTTTACAACGATGATTCGCAGGAGCGGGAGTTTACGCACAAGATATACGGTTCGGATGCCAGTTTCTATGCCGTACAGGCAGCACAGCGGAACGTCAAGGCGGCAGGACAACAGCGTTGCATTGAAATCAAGCAGATCCGTTTGCAGGAAATCAAGCGCGAAAGCAAGGAACCGGCGTTGGTGATGGTCAATCCGCCTTACGGCGAACGTCTGGCACAGGACAAAGACGTGTTGCGGCTGTACGCCGATATGGGAACTGCCTTCAAGCACCAGTTTACAGGTTCTACCGCATGGATTATTTCGTCGAATGAAGATGCGCTTAAATGCGTCGGACTGAAACCGAGCAAACGTGTCAAACTGATGAACGGCGAATTGGAATGCTGGTTCAACCAGTACGAAATGTTTGCGGGCGAACGCAAAGACTTCGTAAAGAAACGCATTCAGAAACAGGGCGAAGTCAGCCGCAAGTCAGCACCAAGTCAGCATTCTGTCGGCTTCATAGGAAGGTTGAAGGGAGGTATAAGGAGGGTATGAAAAAAAGTGCCCCAAAGGGAAAAAAGTTTGAAAAACGAGATAACAAGAACTAATTAAGACAAGCAAAGAGATTGCTTAAGACAAGCAAAGAGATTGCTTAAGACAAGCGAAAATATTGATTAGATTAAGCGAGGAAACTAATTAAAAGAAGCAAGGAAACTAAACTAATTAAGAGGATTGAGAAAACTAATTAAGAGGAGCAAGGAAAATTGATTAAGATAAGTGAATATGATTATCCGCTGGCGGATGAAAGGATTGCGAAATATCCGTTGGCGGAACGCGACCACTCGAAACTGCTGGTTTACCGGAACGGAGAAGTGTCGGAAGACCGGTTCTTCAACGTCGGGAACTATATTGCGCCCGGTTCGCTGTTGGTGTATAACAACACGCGGGTTATTCCGGCACGGATGGTTTTCCATAAAGAAACAGGTGCACGGATAGAGGTGTTCTGTCTGGAACCGCTTGTGCCGCGGGATTATCAGTTGGCACTGTCTGCGACGGATGGTTGCACGTGGAAATGTATGATCGGCAACCTGAAGAAATGGAAGTCAGGAGAACTGAGCAACGGTGTTCTGCACGCAGAACGGCTTTCCACAACAGGTAACACGCATGAGGTGCGGTTTACATGGGATGACAGGAGCATGTCGTTTGCGCAGTTGTTGGACGGAATGGGCGAACTGCCTATCCCACCCTATCTAAACCGTCCGACAGAAGAAAGCGACAAGACCACCTATCAGACGGTTTACAGCCGGATAAAAGGCAGTGTAGCCGCTCCGACAGCCGGATTGCATTTCACAGATGCCGTGTTGGACGGATTACGGGCACAAGGAATCAAGACCACAGAGTTGACACTGCATGTCGGTGCAGGAACATTTCAGCCGGTGAAGACCGAAGATGCGGAGAAACATACGATGCACACGGAGATTATTGCGGTGCCGAAACAAGCCATCGAAGACGTGCTCAACAACCTCGGGAAGATTGTCGCCGTCGGAACGACCTCGATGCGGACGCTTGAATCGCTGTATTTTATCGGGGAACATGTGCAGAACCATGCTGTCAGCCAGCATGAGCCATATACGAAAGCACATCCTCTCACAACGCGGGAATCCTTGCAGGCGATATTGGATTATATGACGGAAAACGGCTTGGAGACCTTGCACGCGGAGACACAAATCATGATCCGTCCGGGATATGAATTCCATGTGGTTGACCAACTGATAACGAACTTCCACCAGCCGAAGTCAACACTGCTGCTTTTGGTGAGTGCGTTTGTCGGCGGCGACTGGCACACCATATATAATTACGCGCTCGCGCACGACTTCCGTTTCCTGTCGTACGGAGACAGCAGCATATTGACACGAAGATGATAGACACACACGCACATATAGATGATCCGCAGTATGCGGAAGGATTGGAGGCGTTCATTGCGCAGCAACAGGCAGAAGGCGTAGAAGCGATACTTGTTCCGGGTGTGGAAACAGCTACGCTTGAAGCCGTGCGGGAAGTTTGCAAGCAGTTTCCGGGATATTTGTTTCCGGCGATCGGTTTGCATCCGGAGAATGTGACAGCAGACTGGAAACGGGATTTGGAAGTTATGGAAGCGGATTTGCAGGCACATGCGGACGAATATATCGCCATCGGTGAAATCGGGTTGGATTATCATTTTGACACGACCTACAAAGCGGAACAGCAGGAAGTGCTGCGCAGACAGCTTGGCTGGGCGGTTGCACGGGATTTGCCGGTAATGATTCACAGCCGCGATGCGACAGAGGATTGTCTGAACATTCTGCGGGAGTTTGCGGGAATCCGCGGTGTGATGCACTGCTATTCGGGCAGCAACGAGACAGCCAAAGAGATTGTGAAAATGGGTTTGTATCTCGGAATAGGCGGTGTGATTACGTTCAAAAACTGCAAGTTGCGGGAGAATTTAGGCGGGATCCCGTTGGAACGGCTTGTGCTGGAAACCGATGCACCGTATATGGCACCAGTTCCGTATCGCGGGCAACGTAATGAAAGCCGCTGGATGAAGTATGTGGCAGACGTGCTGGCGGAAGTGTATAATGTTCCGTTTGAGGAGATAGACCGGATAACAACCGGCAATGCAAAGGCACTTTTTAGGCTAAAATGATAAAAAATTAAAAAAAAGGTCTGATTTTTTTGGCAGTTCCAAATATTTTGTGTAATTTTGCAGCGAAGGAAAGATGCTCGAGTGGTTTAAGAGGCACGCCTGGAAAGCGTGTAAACCTCAAAAGGGTTTCCGGGGTTCGAATCCCCGTCTTTCCGCCAGAGGGATTACGGCGAAATCCCTGTTCTCCGCCCGATAATCCCTATCCTGTGAAAAACGATATAATTAACCCAAATAAACTAATTTATTCAATCTCATGAAAAAAGTATTTGCAACCGTAATGGTGCTGGCAGCGCTCAGTTTTGGCAGCGTTGCAGTGATGGCGCAAGAGGCTGAAGCACAGGCTCCTGCCGCTCAAGAAGAACAAGTGATGGAAGAAGCCGCTCCCGCAGTAGAAGTAGCCGAGGCAGGCGAAGCAGGCGGTGTTGTAGCTCTTCACAAAACCCTGAAAACGAAATTTATTGAAGGTGGTGCCGGTTTCATGGCAGCAACTTTGCTGTGCTTGGTATTCGGTCTCGCTCTCTGTATCGAGCGTATTATCTATCTGAGTCTGAGCAAGACCAACACGAAAGTGCTTCTCGCCAACATCGAAGCAGCCCTGAAGAAAGGCGGCATCGAGGCAGCTCTGGAAGTATGCCGCAATACCCGCGGTCCGGTGGCAAGTATCTTCTATCAGGGATTGAGCCGCTATGACGAAGGTATCGAGGTTGTTGAGAAGACCGTTGCATCCTACGGAGGCGTTCAACTCGGTCTGCTGGAGAAGAACCTCAGCTGGATTTCGCTGTTCATCTCAATTGCTCCGTCGTTGGGATTCTTGGGAACGATTATCGGTATGATTGCCGCGTTCGACAAGATCCAACAGGTTGGTGATATTTCGGCTACAGTCGTTGCCGGCGGTATCAAGGTGGCTCTGTTGACGACGTTGCTCGGTTTGATTATCGCGATTGTTCTGCAATTGTTCTACAACTACATCCTGAGCGTAATCGAAGGTCTGGTGAACGAAATGGAAGACAGCTCGATCAGCCTGCTCGACCTCGTGGTAGAATACGACGCTGCACAAAAGAAGAAATAATAGTGAGCGGATACGTTAAACCCTTAAAGACGCAACTATTATGAAAGATTACAAGTTAATCCCGAGAACTGTCCTTATGGCACTGATGGCAATAGGCGTTATCGTATCGATAATGTTCTATGCCGGCGGCTCTGAAGGCGTTCACGAGGTTGCGGGAGATTTCCTTGACATACCTCGTTTCACGAACCTGTTCCTTGTGTGGAACTATATCCTGCTTGCGCTCGTAGTCTGCATCACGTTCGGTGTAGTTATCTGGGAGTTTGTCAAACTGTACAAAGTGGACAAGGCAAAAGCAATGCGCGCACTGTGTGTCGTTGTCGGTTTCATTGCGCTGATCCTGTTGTGCTGGTTCCTCGGTAGTCCTGCTGAAGTGAAGATTATCGGTTACGAAGGCGCAGACAATGTGGGCAACATGGCACGTTTGAGCGATGCCTGCCTGTATCTGACTTATATCCTTACCTGCGCTACAATAGTGGCTTTGGTATGGGGTGTTATTCACACTAAACGCATGAAATAATGGCAAAGAAAATTCCGGCAATCAACGCCAGTTCGATGGCAGACATAAGTTTCTTGCTGCTCATCTTCTTCCTATGGACGTCAACCAAGGTTTGGCGCGCCGTCTGCCGGCTCCTATTCCTCCAGACCAAAAGATCGAGGACACCGATATCAACAAGCGTAACCTGATGGTCGTAAAGATCAATTCGGCGAACCAGTTGATGGTGCAGGGACAACTGACGGACGTCAAACAACTGCGGGAGAAAGCCAAGGAGTTTATCCAGAATGTCAACGATGATGCCTATATGCCCAAATTGTTCGAAGAAGATTTCGGCGAGCCGATCGGTATTGTGAAATATACGAAGGAACACGTGATTTCCGTTCAGAACGACGTGGACACACGCTATCAAGCATATCTTGACGTACAGAACGAACTGGTAGCAGCCTATAACGAACTGCGTGACGAATGTGCGCGCAAGTATTTCCACAAGGGCTATAACGAGCTTGAGGAAGACCAACAGAAGCAGATTCAAAAAGTGTATCCGCAGAAGATTTCCGAGGCTGAGCCCAAAAACTACGGAGGAAACTGATATGGCAAAGATACGTAGAAATGAGAAACGCGAGATGCCGGCGCTTAATACGTCGTCACTCCCTGATATTATCTTCATGCTGCTGTTCTTCTTCATGTCGGTAACGTCCATGAAAGAAGTGACCTACAAGGTGCAGTTCCAAAACCCGCAGGCAACGGAACTGACCAAGTTGGAGAAGAAATCGTTGGTGCGCTATATCTACGTCGGAACACCGACGGCAGAATTCCGCAAACAATACGGTGCAGAGACACGTATCCAGTTGGATGACGCATTTGCCGAGAAATCGGATATCGGTGAGTACATCATCAATGAGCGTTCGTCCATGAAGGAGCAAGACCAAGGCTTGATGACCGTTTCGATCAAAGCGGACAAAGAGACCCGTATGGGAATCATTGCTGACATCAAGCAGGAACTGCGCCGTGCGTATGCACTGAAAATCAGTTACGCGGCTACGCAACGTACGAACTACTAAAATACGCAAACTTTGCGGTTTTTGAGCCCAAAAAGAGCAGAAAAATGACGTTTTCTGCTCTTTTTTTGCAAAAAAATGCATTTTTTTTGAAAAAAATTTTGGTATATAAAAAAAAAGCAGTACTTTTGCAGCCGCTTTCGGGAAAGGAAGCAGTGATCTGACACATTTGCGATGATAGCTCAGTTGGTAGAGCACGACCTTGCCAAGGTCGGGGTCGCGAGTTCGAGTCTCGTTCATCGCTCCAACCTGCATTTTTTAAGCCCAGGTGGCGGAATTGGTAGACGCGTACGTTTCAGGTGCGTATGCCGCGAGGTGTGCAGGTTCGAGTCCTGTTCTGGGCACAAAAGTGATCTTTGATTACGTCGCCGCAAGGCGCCGCGCAGGTGGTGAAATTGGTATACACGCTACTTTGAGGGGGTAGTGGCAGCAATGTCGTGTGAGTTCGAGTCTCATCCTGCGCACGAAAAAAGGCATCTTCAAAATGAGGATGCCTTTTTTGTGTGTTTTGTTGTGGAGATAGCGGGATTCGAACCCGCGTCCAAACAAGGAACCGATATGCTTTCTACACGCTTATCCCGGTTTAGATTTTCGAGCGGTAGCAAGACCCGAGCCACCAACTACCACCTTATCTGCTAAATTTTCATCCGTCCGTCGCAGCCCGAACAGACTATCCCTGCTATTTCCGCACCGCTATATCCTATCAGCCGCAAGGCTTGGCGTTTCAGCACCTTGTGCCGAAATGACGCCGATCTACTGTACTTCGATCAGGCAGCGAGAGCATAAGAAGTGTTGCCAGTTAATTGTTTGGACCCGATTAACGAGCGTTGTCCATGCTCGGCGTGCTTACATACCCTTTCTACTTGCTGTCAAAACCATCTATCCCCTCGTCGCAACTTGCTTGCGACGACTTCGTCGCTTCGCGACTCGTATGGTCACCGCAGTTGCTCCTCTTCGATTTCGAAACAGTACTATGTACTTGGTTTCTCATCGACAAACCCTTCTTCTAAAGAAAGAGCGTGCAAAAGTACTGCTTTATTTTGACATGCGCAAATATTTTGGCAGAATTTGTTAAAAATGCAGAAAAATTTGCATATATAAAAAAAATGTTGTACTTTTGCGCGATTTTTTGGAATAAATAGAAATTATGGCAGTTGAAATACGTGAAGTAAATACCCGTCGGGAACTGAAGAAATTCATTCAGTTCACGAATGATTTATACAAAGATTGCCCGTACTATTGCCCGCCGCTGTTCCTCGATGAAATGGAGGTTTTCAACCGCAAAAAGAACCCCGCGATGGACTTCAGCGACTTCCAATTATACATGGCTTTCCGCGACAACAAACCCGTAGGCCGTATTGCCGCCATCATCAACACCAAAGCCAACGAGGCATGGAACAAGAAACATGTGCGCTTCGGATGGATGGATTTCATTGATGACCTTGAGGTAAGCAAAGCACTGTTGGACGCTGTGGCAGCCTGGGGCAAAGCCCGCGGCATGGAAGCAATGAACGGTCCTGTCGGATTTACGGACTGGGACAAGGAAGGCTTGCTGTTGGAAGGATTCGAATACGTTGCGCCGATTGCATCGCTGTACAACTATCCGTACTATGCGAAACATATGGACGCATACGGTTTGCGCAAAGAAGCAGACTGGATTGAGATGCTGATTACCTGTCCTGAAGAAGTGCCTGCACGTCTCGCGCGCGTAGCGGAAATAGTAAAGGAACGCAGCCACGTGCGCGTAGATAAAGTGAAGAATGCCAAGGAGTTAGTGCGCAAATATGGCAACTCGTTCATGGATGTATTGGACGAGGCGTACCAAAAACTATACAACTTCCAGCCGATGACGGAACGGCAGAAAATGTACTACCGCGACATCTATTTCCCGATTCTGAACTTCGACTTTGTGACGATTATCGTGAATGAGAAAAACGAAATCGTTGGTGTGGGATTAGGTATGCCGAACATCAGTCAAGCTTCCCGCAAATGCGGCGGCAAGTTGTTCCCGTTCGGTTGGTGGCATCTGTGGCGTGCATTGAAAGCCAAGAAGATGGAGAACTTTGACCTGTTGCTTGTGGCGGTTCGTCCGGATTACCAGGATAAGGGCATCAACAGCCTGTTCTTCACTGACCAGATACCGTATTTCATCAAATACGGCGTGAAGCACATGGACACGACATCGATCCTGGAGACAAACACGAAGAACCAACAGCAGTTCCAAATGTTGGAACACAAGTACCATAAACGTCGCCGCGCGTATCTGAAGGAGATCTGATGACACGATCGGAAAGTTTATATAACCGTTTGTCCACGCAGTTCAGAGACTACCTAAGGAAAGAAAACAAACGTTGTACGGTGGAGCGGATGATGCTGTTGCGTTATTGCTGCAACCAGAAAAAACGCATCACTTATGCATATCTGAGGAGCTGCTCGGAGCGTGACCGAATCTGCCTACAGTCAATATACAACACGATGGATCTGTTGGCGAAAGCAAACATCATCGTGCGGGAGGCAGACAACGGAAGTCCGATACCGTCCTTTGCGCTGCAAGTGGAGAAACGGAACTGTATCCGGTTGGTTTGTTCCAAATGCAGGCGCGTGGAAGAGTTTCAGGACAAGGTAATCTGGGACAGACTGAAATTGCGCAGATACGAAAATTTTGAAGTAAAATATTATACAGCAACCATTTACGGAGAATGTAAATCCTGTAAAAAACTGAGAGCAAATGGAAGGACAAGCAATAGCAGCAAGCAATAGTTTGTATTGGATTCTGTTTATCGGAATCGCTTTGGCGAGCTGGATTGTAAGCGCGTTAATGGAACGCCGCTTCAAGAAATACTCGGAAGTGAAACTGCCGATGACCGGCAAAGAAGTAGCAGAGAAAATGCTGCGCGACAACGGTATCACGGATGTTCAGGTAACCAGCACAAAAGGTCATCTGACAGACCACTACAATCCGCAGAACAAGACGGTAAATCTGTCTGAATCGGTGTATAACGAAGCCAACGTTGCCGCAGTCGCCGTAGCCGCTCACGAATGTGGTCATGCGGTACAGCATGAAAGAGCTTATGCGCCGCTGAAGATGCGTTCGGCATTAGTGCCGGTAGTGTCTTTTTCAAGCAAATGGGTGACATGGATTCTGCTGATAGGCATGTTTGTGGTTGAGAGTTTCCCGATTCTGCTGGAAGTAGGTATCGTGCTGTTCGCCCTGACAACTTTGTTCTCGTTTGTCACCCTTCCTGTGGAAGTGGACGCGAGCCGCCGTGCCGTAAACTGGTTGCAGGAAGCCGGTATTACCGACCGCGAGAACACCGAATTAGCATCCAAAGCGTTGCATAGCGCCGCCTATACATATGTTGTTGCCGCCCTTTCATCCCTTGCCTCCCTGATATACTATATATTGGTGTTGTTGGGAAGCAGGAAGTAAAAACAACAACCGGCCCCGTAGCTCAATTGAATAGAGTGTCAGATTCCGGTTCTGAAGGTTCTGGGTTTGAGCCCCAGCGGGGTCACAAGAAGCTTACGAAGCAAAGCGAAGAAAGGTTTTTCCCGCGATAAGCGGGGTCACAAGAAGCTTACAAAGCAACTTTTTTCCGGATGGTAAACATCTACTTTAATCCACTTGCCGGTGCGGGTAATGCCGCAAAGTTATTGAAACGTGTGCAGGAATTTCTGATGCACGAACATATGCGTTATGCGCTGACTCCACCCGACTTTGCCGATTTTCCGCCGGAAACACCGGTTTTGGTTATCGGCGGAGACGGGACGTTCAATTCCCTGCTCAATCAATTGCCGCAACCGGAAAAGTATCGTTTTGTCTTGCTCGCAGGAGGCACAAGCAACAGCCTCTATTCACAATTATCCCCAAAAGAAGAACCGATAGCCAAACTGCGCCGTTTTCTTTCCAATCCGGAATTCCGGCAGATTGACCTTGCCGAAATCAGCGTTGACGGGACTTTGTATCGCTATGTCAATGAAGCAAGTGCCGGTTTTGCGGCTGCGATTGCCCGTGATATTGAGAAACGGCACACCAAACGGTTCTTTAACAGGCTGCATCTCAATGAGTTGGCATACATAGCCACTGCTTTCCGGTGCTGGGCAAAAGACGAGCCATACATGCTGTCGCTATGCAACAACCGCCGCATCAGCGGAGACCTGATTCCCTGTGTGGATGCCGATTTATCCGATGGTTTGATTGATTGTTACGAATTGTCTTGTCCGCGGGTAAAGTTGCCATTTGAACTGATGCGCCTTGTCAAAGCCCGCCAAGACAAGCAATCCGTCTTCGTCACCAGACAGCAAACCTCGCATGCAGCATGGCATTTTGACAAGCCGTTGCCGGTTGAAATTGACGGCAATCCCCTGCCGCCGGCACAAGATGTCACAATCAGCCTTTATCCGAAGAAGATACAGGTTTTCTGATTTTCTCCACATACCAAACCCACAGGAGAAACATCAGTCCGTAGAAAATATACTTGAATATATAGGTGTGCAGGACATAGAACCATTCCGGATGGAATTCAATGAGCATTGTTATGGCAAATATCCGAAGGATATTAATCCCGAAAAGACACAACCATCCAAAAGGAATGAACCATAGTTTGGATTTCCAATCGCCCGGCGTTGCCAACAAGATGCACAGCCAGATAAAACTCTGTTTAATCGGCGTACAGCTCCATGCAATGCGTGTCGTGGAACCCGATTCAAAGCGCAAAGTAATGGCATCTGTCTGATAAATCGTGTCGCGGAAAAGCGAAACCAGCCAATAAACCGCATTTGTTATTACCTCCGCCATCCACGCAAAAGGAGCCGTAATATCCAGCCCGAACCATGTCACAGCAAGTCCGTTCTCTTCGCCCTGCACCGTGAATTTCCAGAAATAATTGCTCGCAAACAGCACCAGCACAAAGATAACAATATCTTTGTAGGGCTTGATTTTTGACCATATTTGCTTTGCGTCCGTCACTTAAATCACTGTTTTTGCAAATGGCACCGCATCAATCGGACAGAATTCGCCGTCCAGAAATTTGCAGTATCCCGCTTGGGCAATCATTGCCGCATTATCCGTTGTGAACGCAAACGGCGGGATAAATACTTGCCACCGGTAGCGCCTGCCATAATCAATGAACGCGTCACGCAAACCGCTGTTGGCACTGACACCTCCTGCAACGGCTACCTGACTGATTTCCAGGTCTTTAGCCGCTTTTTTCAGTTTGCGCATCAGCACATCAACAATCGTATATTGCAGCGAGGCGCAGAGGTCTTCCTTGAAATTGGGAATACAATCCGCCAGTTCATCCACCGATGAAACGCCATGCGCTTTCATCAAATCACGGATGGTATAAAGAAACGACGTTTTCAGTCCGCTGAACGAATAGTTGTAACCGGCTATATTCGGTTCTGCAAACACAAACGCTTTCGGATTTCCCTGTTTGGCAAGTTTGTCTATCCACGGTCCACCCGGATAAGGCAAGCCGAGCACTTTCGCACATTTGTCGAACGCCTCACCGGCAGCATCATCAATCGTCTGACCGATAATTTCCATCTTCGGCATATGCTTTCCTTCCTGCGCATCCACCTTCACTATCTGGCTGTTCCCTCCGGAAACAAGCAGGCACAGGAACGGATACTGAGGATGATGCGGTTCGGCATCGTTGGTTTCCACAAAATGTGCCATCACATGCCCTTGCAGGTGATTGACCTCCACCAAAGGAATACCAAGCGCCATCGCCAGACCTTTCGCAAACGAAGTTCCGACCAACAAACTGCCAAGCAATCCCGGACCGCGGGTAACGGCAATGGCAGACAGCCCGGATTTATCCACTCCGGCACGTTTGAGCGCCGTATCCACCACCGGCATAATATTCAACTGATGCGCACGGCTGGCAAGTTCCGGAACAACGCCGCCAAACTCTTCGTGCACTTTCTGCGAAGCTGTCACGTTTGAGAGCAACACGCCGTCGCACAACACCGCAGCAGACGTGTCGTCACAACTTGATTCTATGGCTAATATAACCGTTTTCTTCATAATCCGCCGCAAAATTACTGCTTTTTTCCCATTCTCACAAATTTTAGAAACAAAAACATCAATTATCCATAAATCGCGTGCAATAACGGCTGACTGTATTACGGTGGCAACGGAGTTTGCGCGCAATGGCGGAAAACGACATTCCCTGCTCGCGCCAACGGACAACCGCCGCCTCATTTTTGCTCAATTTGTACCAACTCTTTTGGGTGGTGATTCCCTTCGGACGGCCTATATGCGCACCTTCCGCCCTGCGACGAGCAAGAGCCTCTTTTGTACGCTGCGAAATCAGTTTGCGCTCGATTTCCGCCGACAACCCGAATGCAAACGCCAACACCTTCGATTGGATATCATCCCCCAACCTGTAGCCGTCTTTTATCGTCCAAAGCCGGCAATCTTTCTTCATTGCCACGGACAGAATCTCCATAATCATAAACAAATTGCGCCCGAGACGGCTGAGTTCGGAACAAATAATCACATCATCCTTGCCAACCCGTTTGAGCAGCACTCCGAGCCTCCGCTTGCTGTAACTTTTCGCTCCGGAAATGGTTTCCTCAATCCAACCGTCAATGTGCAGACCTTTTGCAGCGCAAAAACGCTCAATCTCAAATCGTTGGTTCTCCACGGTCTGCTTGTTACTGGAGACGCGAATGTATCCATAAATCATTTTTTGTGTTTTTTAGGGCAAAATTACGAAATTTTATGCAATAAATTTGCATATATCAAAAAAAAGCAGTAATTTTGCCCGCTTTTGAATATATACATAATGCATCTCTATTTTTTATTGATACGAATAGCGGCGCTGTTTGGTCACCGCAAAGCGAAATTGCTTGTCGCAGGTCAGCGTAATGCCCGTGCGGATTTGCGCGAAAACAAGGCGTTCGAGCCGGGTGAATGGATTTGGTTTCATGCCGCATCTGTAGGCGAATTTGAGCAGGCGAGACCAATTATTGAGAAACTTCGTGCAACGAACAAAAACCCGAATCACAAGATTCTGGTGACGTTCTTTTCTCCGTCCGGCTATGAGTTGCGTAAGAATTACGATTTGGCGGACAAAGTGATGTACCTGCCATTTGCAACGCGCCGCAATGCCAAGCGTTTTCTGGACGCCTTGCAACCGAAGATGGCGATTTTCGTCAAGTACGAATTCTGGCCCGCCTACTTGCGCCAACTCCACAAACGCAGCATTCCGACATACCTTATTTCCGGAATCTTCCGCCCTAAACAACTGTTCTTCCGTCCGTGGGGCGGCTGGTACAGACGGCTGCTCAATCACTTCAGCCACTTGTTTGTGCAGGATCAGGCATCCGCAGCGTTGTTGCAAAAAATCGGTCTGACGAATGTAACCGTTGCCGGAGACACCCGTTTTGACCGCGTGAAAGAAATTGCCGACCGCTCAAAGCAAATCCCTGTGGTAGAGCAGTTTATCAAACCGTCAAGCAACGGAATCATCCAAACGCCTGACTCGCCCGTCATTGTCGCAGGAAGCACGTGGGTGCCGGACGAAATGCTGTTAGCGCAGTATTTGGACGAGCACGAAGAGGTCAAACTTATTCTTGTGCCTCACGAGATTGACAAAGCGCACCTGCACATGGTTTTCCAGATTTTCCAGGGGCGTTATGTGCGTTTCACCGAAGCCACACAGGTCAATTTGGCTCATGTCCGCGTACTGGTGATTGACACGGTTGGTCTGCTGTCATCTATTTACCGCTATGGTCAGGTGGCATATGTCGGCGGAGGATTCGGTGTCGGAATCCACAACACGCTGGAACCGGCAGTATTTGGAATGCCGGTGCTTTTCGGCCCCAATTACCAGCATTTCCGCGAAGCGAAAGGACTTGCCGCTTGCGGTGCCGGTCTGCCTGTAAAAGACTACAAAACCTTTGCCGCAACCATGGACATGGCGCTAGACAAGCATGACGAACTCGGCTTGAAAGCCAAAGAATATATCTCATCCGAACTCGGAGCAACGGAATGTATCTACAATCAAATCTTCAAATAACCACCCGACATGGCACAAAAACCAAACATACCCAAAGGAACGCGTGATTTCGGACCGCTCGAAATGGCACGCCGTAACTATATCTTCTCAACCATCCGTTCAGTCTTTGCGCTCTACGGATTCCAGCAGATTGAGACACCTTCAATGGAACTCATGTCCACTTTGATGGGCAAATATGGCGAGGAAGGCGACAAATTGCTCTTCCGCATCCTGAATTCCGGCGAAAAAGCCAACGAAGCACCCGAAAAAGGCCTGCGTTATGACCTCACGGTTCCGTTTGCACGGTATATCGTGCAGCACCGCGAAGAAATTGCATTTCCTTTCCGCCGCTACCAGATTCAGCCGGTTTGGCGTGCTGACCGCCCGCAGAAAGGGCGTTACCGCGAGTTCTATCAGTGTGATGTCGATGTGATTGGCACCGATTCGCTGGTCTCCGAACTCGAACTCATCCAAATCGTCGAGGAAGTGTACAAACGTCTCGGAATCCGCGTATGCCTGCACCTCAACAACCGCAAGATTCTTGCCGGAATAGCCGAATTTATCGGTGCTCCCGACAAAATTATTGACATCACAACCGCCATTGACAAACTCGATAAAATCGGTCTGGACAACGTCAATAAGGAACTTTCCGAGCGCGGCCTCTCTAACGATGCCATTGCCAAACTTCAGCCTATTCTGGCGTTGCAAGGTTCCAACGATGAGAAACTTGCCACCATCGCAGACCTCCTCAAAGCCAACGAAATCGGCTCCAAAGGCGTGGAAGAAACCCGCACGGTGCTTGACTTGGCAAAGGACCAGACACTGCCGATTGAGCTTGATCTCACTCTCGCGCGCGGACTCAATTATTACACTGGCACGATTTTTGAGGTGAAAGCTTTGGACGCGCAAATCGGTTCCATCACCGGCGGAGGACGATACGACAATCTCACGGGTATTTTCGGTCTTCCGAACGTCAGCGGAGTGGGAATTTCCTTCGGTGCAGACCGCATTTACGATGTCCTGACAGAGTTGAATCTTTATCCGGCATCGATGCTTGATGCAACGCAAATCCTCTTTGCCGCCTTTGGCGATGACGAATTGCGCTATGCGCTCAAATGGGCGAAACAGCTCCGCGAAGCGAACATCCGCGTAGAGGTGTACCCCGAGCCTGCAAAGATGAAGAAACAGATGTCTTACGCAGATGCCAAAGCCATTCCATTTGTGGCTATCGTCGGCGGCAACGAAATGCAATCCAACACCGTCATGCTCAAAAACATGACCACCGGCGAACAAACGCAAGTAACGATAGAACAACTAATTAACAAACTATAAAAACAAACAACCATGAAACGTTTTCTACTTTCCATTTCCGCAGTATTGGCAGCAGTGATGCTGACAGCTGCTCCGCGCTCGCTCAATGAGGCGCAAGCCGCAGCGGGCAAGTTTCTCACATCCGATGCCAAAGCCGGTCTCAAAATGGCTATGCAGGCACCGCAACTCAAACTGGCGCACACGCAGTTCCAGGCTGACCAACCCGCTTTCTACGTCTTCAACAACGGCGACAACAACGGCTTCGTGGTTGTTTCTGCAGATGACAATGCCCGCGAAATCCTCGGTTATTCCGATACCGGTTCGTTCAGCGAAGACAACATGCCCGAGAACATGAAGATCTGGTTCCGCCACTATGCCGAAGAAATCGCTTGGGCGGCGCAGCATCCGTCTTCCAGAGCCGCCAAACTGGCAGCGGTAAAGAAGGCATACACGCCCGTTTCACCCATTCTCGGAAATATCAAATGGGATCAGGACGAACCCTATTACAACAAGTGCCCGATAGACCAGACCGACAACACGCGCTGTTACACCGGCTGCGTAGCAACGGCTGCCGCGCAAATCATGCGCTATTGGAAGCATCCCGTCACTGGCACTGGCAGCCACACCAACAACTGGGACAATTCCGGCAAATACTCCGACTACAAAGGTCATGGCAGCGGCTCCGAATACGCCGACTTCGGCAACACCACTTACGATTGGGACAATATGCTTGAGTCCTACAAAGGCTCATACACCAAAACACAGGGCGATGCAGTGGCGCTGCTGATGTACCATGTCGGCATCTCCTGCGACATGACCTACGGCGGAGAAAAAGTCGCCGGTTCAGGCGCGCTCACCACAAGTATGGCGAAAGCATTATACACCTATTTCGGCTATGACAAAAGTCTCCGTTACATTATGCAGGACAACGTCGGCGCAGAGCAGTTCGAGAAACTTTTCCTCATTGAACTTGCCGCAAAACGTCCTATTCTTATGGGAGGTGGCACTGCCGACGGA
>CAJOFT010000058.1 GCA_905234025.1 Paludibacteraceae bacterium | reverse complement strand
TTCTTGGGCTTAATATCAGATAAAATATATCGTTCGTTCTCGAAATATCCGTCTTCTTCCAACGGCTCAAAGCCCAAAGCCTTCATATACTCACAAATTTCATTTTCGTTTGCAAAGCGGGTCTTGGAGATAAAAAGCACCAAACATATCTATCACACGACCATTCGCTACAGCCCATTCATAAGCTGCAGGATGTTGTGCAAAACGATCCAATCCTACAAGCGACTCTCGTAGGCTGCGTGCATTTGTTTGTGGTGTTGGATTTCCCATTCGTAATCAATTACACGATTTGATTGCTCGGCAATATACCGCATTGCTCGTTGTTGATTTTCTTGTGCTGACATTATTTTTTCAATTTTGCGCAAAGATACTGCTCTTTATTCAATTATGCAAGTTTTTGACGGTCTTTTTCCCAAAAAGTGTATTTTTTTTTGAGATTTGGGGATTTTTCGCACTCAAAAAAGTTTGTTTTTGTTATTACCAGTTGAGGGGGATTCGTTTCATGGCGGTGAGGACGAGCCTGTCGGGCAAGTGGTTGATGATGGGAACGATGATATAGTTCCACGCGCCGGGCATACAGGTTTTCTTGCGTCGGCGGAAAAGAACTTTCAACGCACGATTGACAAGTGTCTCGGGCGACATGGTTATTCCGAAGAACCGCAACAGTTTTCCGAACTTGTCTCCGAAAGGCAGCAAGCCCGTGTCCGTTGAACCGGGCGTAACCGCAAGCACCCGTACATTATGTCTGCGCATTTCGTACCAAAGTGCTTTGGTAAAGTTCAAGACATACGATTTGCTTGCATTATAGCAGGTAATGCTTGGCATCGCCATCCAAGCGGACATGGAAGCCATGTTCAAAATGTAGCCATTTTGAGATTTACGATTTAGCGATTTACGATTTATCATATCCTCCGCGAAAAGTCGGCAGAGCTTGGTCATGGTGACAACATGCAGCATGAGGAGCGTTTCAATCTTGCGCGGGTCGGTATTCCGGAAAGCATCAAAGATGAGCATTCCGGCATTATTGACAAGTACCTCGATATCCAAGCTGTTGTTTTGACAGAAATCATATACCTGTTCCGCAGCATCGTGCTCTGCAAGATTGATGCAGAGCGATTGCGTTTGCACGCCGAACTGCGCGGCGATGTCTGCGGCAGCCGTCCGGAGTTCTTTCTGCTGATTGGAAACGAGCAGCACATTATATTTATAATCGCGCGCGAGTGCGGTTGCATAACGCAACCCTATCCCACTCGACGCTCCTGTAACTAAAGCCCACGACATTTTCTTCCTGACAAATCAAACCACTCATCTCCCTTGCGGATATAGAGTTGCCCGTTGACAATAACTTTCTGCACGTTCAGCTCCGTAGCAGAAGGATTATACAGGCTGGTGGATGTTCCTATTACTTTCAAATTGAGCACATAAACCGAGTCACAGCCATTGACAGAGGTATATTCAGCAATGAGCGTTGTATCTCCCGCGGGCAGTTCCGCAAGGTCAATATCCTGCCAAGTGAGTTGTTCCCCTTCCATGATAGTCTGCTCGGTCTTGACCTTCATAATGGGCAAGACACGTATAACAAGTTCGATAATCGAATCGCCACCATAAACATTAGGAATGGAAAGTGTTACGGAATCCTTCGTCGGACGCTTGTAAGTTTTGCCCTCATAAGTGATGGTTTCTCCGGCACAAAGTGTCACGGTGTCATTGCCGTACGTAACGATTCGCGGTATAACGGTGAGATGGAGATTGTAAATCGAATCACATCCCATGAGCGTCTTATATTCGGCAACAAGGGTTGAATCTCCTGCTGGAATAAGACTGAGGTCAATATTCTGCCACAATTCCTTGTCTCCTGCCGTAATGCTCCGGGATTCCTCAAAACTATACGTCGGATTGAGTTTGAGCGTGAGACAAATCACGGAATCACCGCCATACATATTGACAAGCGTATCGAAATACTGTTTCTCCTCGCTGAGATTGGCAAAGTTTTCATCCGTGTATGTGTCGCCCTTGCAAATAGCAGCTTCATAGGAATAGTTTGTCTGTTTGCGTTTGAGACCGATTCCTGAAACGGTAATCTTTGCCGTGGAGACGCCGTCCGTTATGGTAATATTGGCAACGTATTCCTTTTCTTTTTTAGGCGTAAAGACGATGTCAAAATCATAGTTGGAAATCTTTCCTAGCATACCTTCCGAAGCAGCATCTGCCTTGCCGTTAGCCGAAGCACAAGCATTGGCACCAACCGCATAAACAAGCGGTTCGAGATTGTCCGCCGAACCAATGTGGAAGATGTCAGGATCAGAGGAAGAAACCGTTATATCTCCCGCAGAAAGGAAAGAACGCAAACTGACCTTGTACGGTTCGGAAGCATCTTTCAGATAGACCTCACCGAATTCGTGTTTGGCTTCAGTTGTGCCATAGTCACCGGAAGCGAACAGAATATGCTTCGCCAACGGAATATCAATATGATAAACTATAACCTTGTGAGTAGGATAACCTTCGCGGTTGAACTTTATCCAGTTGATATTACGGCTGAGATTGAAGCCTTCGGAAGTATTGCTGTTATTACTCGTGTTTTCAGCGAGCGAGCCGACTTGGTTGGTTGAACTTCCGCCATTGGCAGACTCCAATACTCCTGTGTCAATTTTTTTGAACGCGCCGAGTATATCAATCCATTGATATTTCCATTGCACATTCAGTTTTCCGGCAGTAGGCGCAAAGATTCCACCCTTTTCATAGTCTCCCTGGGTGTTCATCGTGTGCTCTTGGGTGTCGTACAACGAGTACCACACGCCGCCGTTATACGTCTGCGCCGACAGACAAGGCATTACAGCCAATGCAATGATAGCAAAAAAAAGTTTTTTCATTTGCATATTATTTCAGTTTCATACCGGCAACATTATACCAGTCATTTCCATGACGGATAAGCAGCTGACCGTTAATCATCACTTTCTCAAATCCGGCTGTGCGGCTCTGAATGGTTTCAATTGCCTCTTGCGGGTCAATCGGGTCAAGATCGCCGGTGTCAGAATCGGCAAAATCCACACGGTAGAGATTGTATGCACGAGTTTGCGCATAGTCTTCCGCAATTACATAGATATATATGCAGCGGTGCGTGGCGTCAAAACCGATGAAAGTCTGTGCGGAAAGTCCGTTTCCTACGGCTTTGAATTTCGCGCAATCGTCGCAATAGTTGCTCTGCACTTTGGCAATATGTTTGTCAAAGGTCACGGCGTTTCCGTCTATGGCAAAAGAAGTGAGGCTCTTGTTATAAACAACTTCGACATCATCCAGATAAACGGAATCGAGGACGTTCACCTTCTTCACGCTGCCTTCGGAATAGGAAGAACCACCTCCGGGAACCATGTTGGTGGAGAACGTGGTCAGGATGTACGCAGGCTGTTTGTCCTTGTTCGCAGGAAGATATTCAAAGGGAACGGCGATACGCTGCCAGTCCATTTGTGCATTGGCTGCATAATTGACACAGGCTGTTCCGATCTTCACGTCTCCGTATTTGTCCTCTTCTTCGGGATCCTGATAGCGTGCGTTGGTGGTAATAATCACGTTGAGACGCGCCTTGTTTACCTCATTGGCGGGGTTACGGTCTGCAGGCTGATACTTTGCCCAGAAGACAATCGAGTCAGGACGTCCGTTGAACGGAGTATTGAAGCCTTCGTTTGCAGGGTCAGAGAAGTTGTAATTGCCTTTGGGGTCGTCAGCAGTCGAAGAACCGGCATTGATTTGTCCGTTCGTGCAGTTGCCGTTTGCCTTCACGCCTAATGCCATTGTGGATGACAGCAAAGCACTCTGTGCACCCTTTGAACCCGGACGTACAACCGTTGAACGTGTGAACTGGTAATTGTTCTTGATGAAATCCACCATCACACCGGTAGCGGAATTGAATGAATGCCAACCTTGGGGTTCGTCATTGGTCCAAGCGCCTTCGAATCCGCCATTTACGAGAGTAAAGTTTTTGTCTTTGGCAGCTTTACCCTGGAAAAGCACCAGAATAGGCTCCGGCAGTGAAGATGCCGCAATAGACAGCAAGACTTGTGCCTCTTCAGCAGAAACGATGGAATTGTACTCTACGTCGCCATCCTTCAAGCCGTTTACAACGGTAATTGTTGCGCGCTCGCTGATGGAATCCAGATAAAGTGTGGCGTCATTCAGGGTCAGTTTTCCGGTCTCGTCCATCGGAATGTCCGGCAATACGATATTGCCTAATTTGCCTGCATTGTAAATAAAATCCGGCAACACAAACGTAAGCGCATTCTCCGCTGTTCCGGGCAGCAGATACACTGTTCTGTTGGGATACGGAGTTCCTCCGATATTCAAATCTCCGTTAAACTGACCGCAGACATCCTTAACGGCGACTGCCAAAACTTGCGCCGAAACCATCAGTCCGGCAAAAAGGGTAAAAATAACTTTTTTCATCATTTTGTTGTTTTATTTGGTTAATTATTTTATTTTTGTTCCTAAGATATCATATATCGTTTCGTCCTCGCGGATTATGTACAAACGTCCGTTATACATTATCTTCTGTATATGACGCTGCGCTGCCTGTGTTTGTCCGACTCCGGAAGCCACATGCTCCGGAAGCACTTTCAAATGCAGCACAAGCGTGGAATCACAGTCATCAATAGTATAATAGGTGGCGTCAAGCGTTATGTCTCCGACCGGCATCGTACTCAGGTCAATGCCTTCCCACGTTTTCTGCTCGCCGACAGTGATTGTCATGCTTTCCGAGATGGTATAAGAAGGAAGAACCGTAATGACAAGATGTACCACGGAATCCCCGCCAAAACTATTGGGTTTGGAGAAATGCACGTCATCATCAAATGCGCCGTCGTAACGGACATTGTCGTACATAATATGTTCGCCGTCACAAACCGTTGCCTGATATGCTCCGTATGTAACTGGAATATCCGAAACATACAATTTGAGGATAAAGACGGAGTCACAGCCTTTGACGGACAGCAGACTGTCATAATACATATACGGTTCAGCAGAAACCGGAAGTCCCTGAATATGCTTGCCGCGCCAGTCCAAATTAGCTTCATTGACATAGACTACTTTCTCTATGCTATAAGAAGGATTGACCGTAAGCGTGAGAGTAACAACGGAATCCCCACCCTGTTTGTTCGGAATCGTTTTCGTGTAAACGCCGGACTCGGACAGATTGGAGAACAGATTGTCCGAATACGGTTCATTGGAGCACGTGGTAGCCGAATAAGCAAATTCAGTATCAACTTTCGGCTTCGCCATCTGCAAGGTGTAAACGGAATAGGCTTTTGCCTGTGAATAGTTGTTCGCCACCACATAGACATACACCCTGTTGCTGCCTGCATCATAGCCGATAAAGGACTTCGAAGCCTTTCCATTGGAAACGGCAACAAAGTCATATTTGCTGTCACTGAAGACCTGTGACAAATTAGCCTGACCGTTTGTAAACGATACAGGATTACCGTTCATGGTCAGTGATACCAGTGAGTGGTTATACACCATTTCCACATCATCTAAATAGATGTTGTCGTAATAATAGGTCTTGTTGAACAAGCTGCCTTCGGAATAGGACGAACCGCCTCCGGGTTCATAGTTGGTTGTGAACGTAATCAGCATATATGCCGCATTGGAAGGGTTCACGGAAGAATATGTAAATGGCACCGCTATACGCTGCCACCCCATAGAAGAAGTTGCGGAATAGTTAATGGCAGCTTCGGCAATCTTGACGGAAGCATAACTTTTCGCCTCGGGATCCTGATACCGTGCATTGGTAGTCACTACCGCGTGTGCGCGCGCCTTATTTACGGAATTGGACGGATTCTTGTCCGCCGGAATATATTTTGCCCAGAACACCAACGAATCCGGATTACCCACAAACGAGGTGTTGTAACCGCTATTGGAAGGGTCTGAGAAACCATAGTTGCCGCTTGCATCGGTTGCGGTCATTGAACCGGCATTGAGTTGTCCGTTGGTGCAACTGCCGTTCGCTTTGGCGCCTGCCACCATTTTTGTTTCAAGCATGGCACTATGCGTTCCCGATGAACCTGGACGAATGTCCGAAGATTGCTTGAACTGGTCGGTATTCTTCACGAATGACACATAGTCGCCTGTTGCGGAATTGAACGAATGCCAGCCTGACGGCTCGCCATTGGACCATGTTCCCTCGAAGCCGCCATTCGTAATGGCGTAATTTTCATTCGTCACTTTCTTGCCGTCAAAAAGCACCAAGATTGGCTCCGGCAGCGAAGGTGCCGCTATGGACAGCAATATCTGCGCGCTTCCGGAAGAAACCACAGAATTATACGTTTCACTTTCTTCTTTGTAGTTATTGAGCACAGAAATGGTCGCACGCTCGGCAATCGCCTTGATGTACAACGTGGATTTGTCCAGCGAAAGCTGCCCGTTTGAAGACATGGAGATATTCACTAACACAATATCCCCCAACAAGGCGGTATTGTACTTGAATTCCGGCAGTACAAACGTGATTTTATTACTTTCCGTGCCGGGCAGTATAAACACATTTTTGCCTGCATATTCCGTGCCTCCGATATAAAGAGAACCTTTGAATTGTCCCGCTACATCGTTCACAGAGACTGCATGAACGGTCATTGCCGACAACAACGCAAATACCAAAACTGTAATATTTCTTTTCATTTCAACCGTATTTTAGAAGTTAAGATTCAATCTGCAAACATACGTGCGAGGCGGTGCCAATGCCATCGGTCTGAAACTGTATTCCGTATTCAGCAGATTCGTTACCATGAATTGTATTTCCGCATATTTCTTGAAGCGCACGGCGCAACGGAGATCCATTGTAAATATGCCATTGTTATGCTCCGTCCAATAATCATGCAGCGAAACGCCGTCCTCATAGCCGAAAATAAACTTGCGGGCATAATCCATCAAATCGGGTTCGTCCTTGGCACGCTCATCCACCATCAGGTAATCAACAGCCAATATCTTGCTGCGGTACATCATATTCAAGCCGACCGAGAACCACTTGACATTATAATCAATCATTGCCTTGAAGGAATGTTTGTTGCGGTATTTCAGGTACTTGGAATCATTTGACTTGTTCTTCATCTGCAAGGGATCAACGTATTCTTTTTCTTCCTCTATGCGTTTGTCGTTGTCCATATCTTCGGGTTCGATAAACGTGTAACCGATGGAGTAATGCAACGCCATATCCTTTTGGATGTCCACTTTACCTGCCGTGCTGACTTCCGCACCATATATACGCGCGTGACTGACGTTGACGAACTGCGCGCCTATTCCGATTCCGGCAGCACTGAGGGATTTCTGTGCCTTGATATTGTCCACCATACTCTGCACCTCATCTATTACGTCATAAATCGAATTGATCATCGAGAAATCGGAATTGCGGAACAAACCGAACTGGTATTCAATCATATTCTCGTACTCGGTATAGAATCCTGCCACGTCAAGCGTTCCTGAGACAGGTCCGAACTTGTACAACTGTTTGTATCCCAATTCCGCATTAAAACCGGACTCCGGCTTGATGTCATGATTCGGATAAACCCCCACTCCGCCAATGTCTTTTCTGGCGAACTTTTCCGTAATGGACGGATTGCGGTAGCCCTGTCCGAAACTGGCACGAAGGAAGCCTGCCTTGTAAATTTCCCAGTTCAAACCGGCACGGAAAACAGGTCTTACCGGGCACAGCCAGTTGCCTAATTGTATATTCGCCTCTTTGTAACTGTCATCCATCCGGTAATATTCCAAACGCATACCGGCACTCAGAGACAGTCTGTTGGCAATCCTGTGGTCGTACTGGATATATGCAGCAAGATTGTCGGTCTGATGAGTTCCGGTTATATTTGCCGTGTTGGTGATATGGTTCCAATTGACACCGGTTGTGAGCCGTACACCCGATTTCCAGTGTTTGGCAAACTGATAGTCCAAATAACCGCAGTACGTCATCTCCGGACGAGTCGGCGTATTATCTGCCAGTAAGTTCATAGCATATGCGACTACATCCTGCAATTCGGCGACCGTTCCCGTATAACCCAGACCGTTTTTCACCAAATCAATTCCGTTAATCACGGCATCCAGCCATTGCTCGTTCTTGATGGGCACGGCTACATCGCTGAAAGTGACCATCAGCGCATCCTTCATGGAAACGCCTGCGTCTGTGAGACTGGTGAACTTGTCATAGTAAGCCTTTATCTTGTCCATATCAAAACTGGTAACCGCCCATTTGGCAAGTTCCTCTGTCGTGATAGTTGCGGACGGAGTAATCAGGTTATCCGATGTCAGGTAGAAACGGGAACGCACTTTATGCGAAATGCCCTTTTCCGTATCGTCATAATTGAAGAACGGATCAATATTGAAGTTATGTTCTTTTCGTCCCATATTCGTCAGCGGAGACGGACGAAGCGGGTCTTTCGGGCTGCGCCAGATGAAGAAATCGCCATATTGGTTTGCCACATAATTGAGGTTGAAACCCGCGTTCAAATACTTGTTTTCGGGCATCTGATGATGATATGTCATGTTTCCGCCCATACGGATACGGTCATTGAAACTCTGCTGGCGATAACCTTCATCTTTGAAGCCGCTGATGGCAGCAGACACATCAAAATCGCCAATCCGGCGTGAATGGGATGCTTCTGCACCATAATACAACGGAAGGCGTGCTCCGGTATATTTGTAATCCTTGTAATTGTCATATACGCCCACATAACCGGACACTTTTGTTTCAGGCTCAAGTCCGGGACGCTGTGTACGTACGTTTATCACGCCGTTCAATGCGGATGAACCGTACAGCACGGACGATGCTCCTTTGATAACCTCCACTTGTGCCACATTCTCAAGCGGGACATTATTCCAGTTTATTTCGCCTGTTTTGGGATTAAGAATCGTCATTCCGTCCATTAGCACCTGACAACGCGAACCGACGCTGTATGTCCATCCGCCTCCGCCACGGATACTCGGCTGTTTGTCAATGATTTCCACGCCGGGAAGCGTCTGCAAAGTGGAAGTAATATCAGTCGGTGCCTGCGTACGAATCGCCTCCGGCTTGACAACTTCCATGCTGACGGTCACGTCTGTCAGACGCTGCTCAAAGCGTCCGGCACTAACTACTACTTCGTCCAAAACTTCATTATGAGCCTGCAAAACCAGATTATACTCTTTGGGCGCCGTTTTCAAAACACGGTCTTCCGTCTGGTAGCCGACGTAAGAAAACTGCAAACGTACCGGAAACGTACTGACATTCAGGCTGTAACGCCCGTCAATATCCGTAATGGTTCCTGAACCGTTGTCCGCATTAAGGATCGTAACACCTACCAACGGTTCGCGCGTAAATGCGTCAGTAACAACACCTGTTATAACGTCTGCTAATACGACTTGGGAAAGACAAACTAATACACAAATACTGTAGATTTTTTTCATATGCACAATCTTGTATCCAAAAAACGCGCAAAAGTACTACATTTTTCGGACATGTGCTATATCTTTCTATAAGAAAAAGTGTACGTTTTTTAAGCAGATTAACAAAAGAGTACTTATTCTTAACAAAAATATACGACTGTTTTTTATTTTTCACATTAACAATCGTATATTTTGCATAAGTCTTACTTCTGATATTTGCCCACGTACTTGATGGCAAGGAATAGCAGCCAGTCCGGCGTGTGCTTGAGCAACGGCGTGGAAAGCCAGTTGATGAAGCCCGG
>CAJOFT010000057.1 GCA_905234025.1 Paludibacteraceae bacterium | reverse complement strand
GTCGCCTGCTTCAGTGAGTATTTGTCCACACTATGGGTGTAGCCTTTGAGACGCACCTTGCCATTCGGCGTGAGGAAGTACTCGACATCAAGGTCTCCGAAGAACGGACGGTTGGAAATGTCGTTGTAGCGGTAACCGAAATTACCGTTGATGACCAACCGGTCAACAGGCTGCAGCGAGAAGACCGCTTCGTATTCTTTCTGTGCAGTATCTCCTTCACCATCGGCACGGTAGTTAAAGCCGACAGAGAAAACATTGGTCAGTTTGCCGAGCCAGGCGTTAATTTGTCCGGTAATGGTTGACGAGAGGAGCGAATAGGTTTCGTTAACACCGGCACCCGAAGCCGTTGTCCGCATGTATTCCGGTGTGTAGAACCGTCCGAAGACAAGCAGATAGACGACCTGACGCATCATCATCTCATCGGTGTTGATGACAGAGCGCACCTGGTTCTCAATCGTTTCTTCAGAGCGCGGGAGTTCTATATCAAAGCGGATGAGTGGGTCGGACAGGGGACCTATTATATTGACGGCGGTAATGACGGGAATGGACGTACGTCCGGAGACCAGATTCTCGGTTTCAGAACCAAAGAGATCCTTTAGCGATGCAGTGACCTGATACTTGGCGGTGACGTTGAGAATCGGTTCTTCGGGGTTGCCGTTCCAGATAATTTGCGAGCCTTCGGCAATAGTGAAGTCACGGCGAATGACGTTGCCGATGGTCAGTCCTATTTTTCCGGCTAACAAGGTGTAGGTGCCAACCAATTTGTATTCGTTGGTGGCATCGTCCATAGTGAACTTGACGGAACCGTCCCCCCGCGCAGAAATCTTGTCACCGCTACGTTCGTTGATGACGAGTTCGAAGAGCGTCTGCGGGTCAATATCAATATTCATTCCCAAGCGGAAGCGTGACATAGCGGCTGCCTCCTCGGCAGGTTTCTTGCGTTGCGGGATGACAGACTTTTTCTTTTTGACAACCACTTCTTCCGGCTTATTGCGGTTGTAGAAGGTGATGAACGAGTTGTCACTTGCGGAGGATGTGCCGTCCACAGAAATACGGAACCTTGACTTGCCCACGGCAGTAGCGTCCGCGGAGAGGACAATGTCATTGTCAGGTCCTTCGAGATAGACGTCTCCGTCCGCATAAATCTTTCCTGACATAAACTGTCCGGGCTGGTCGGGCAGATTGATAGCAAGCGTGTGGTCACAACGTCCGGCAAGGTCAAGTCTGAAGTTCTTGAAGTATTCGTCGTGCGTGAGCCGTCCGTCGAAGTAGAAAGGATTGCCTTCCTCATCACGAAGGGTCATATCCGGGAAGATAATTGATGTGGAGTCCATGAAGACGGAGTCATTGAAGGTATAGCGGCAGCCGGTGAACGGGATGGTCAGTCCGGCATCTATGCCTCTGACGCGTGTGATGACCCACACTTTTTTGCCCTCTCCGCTGACGGTGACACGTCCTGAGCCGTAGCCGCTGATGTCAGAGAGGAAGCCTGAGGTCCAGTGGTTGATGAACGCCAGTGAGATAGAGTCGGGGAAGATGTCTATGAGGAAACGTCCTTTCTTGGGTTCTGCGAGACCGTCCACGTGTGCGACACGGTGCGTGCCGTTGTCCACGTTACCGTCAATGATGATGCTGTTTGTTTCGCGGTCCAGTGCAATCTTCGCAACGGCATCACCGATGTGTGCTCCGCACATGAGGGCGGAGTCAAGCCGCACCTCTGCCTCGAAGACCGGCTTTGAGAATACGCTGAACAGTTTCGCCCAGCCTGTAAGCTGTCCGCCTACGGAAAAGGCTTTTTCGGGCAGCGCAAACGGCATAAGCAGTCCGGCATTGATGTTTGCGAGGGTGACTTCCAGCGAGTCGGACATACGCGGTGAGGCGACACCGTTTGCGGCAATGACCTGCGATGTGCCGAGAATACTGAAACCGGAGACGGTTAAGGACGTGTCTGCGGCACAGTAATCAATGCGTGAGTCACTAATCCGATAGATGGAATCGCCCAGTTGGACTATACCCGGAAGGGTGTGCACCTCTATGAGCGGTCTGCCGGCATAGTGTGTGAAGTGGGTCTCCACATCCAATGAACCGAAACTATTTGCGGGCGGCAGGGCACGGACGTTCAGTCCCAGCAGGAGCGTGTCCCTGAAAGCATGTGAATTGACCTTAAAGACAGTGCTGTCCATCTCCAGAGAGAAGTCCACGGCGACTTCTTTGTCATCGTTGCTTGCGGTAAGCGTGACATCATGCAGTTGTGCGTTTCCCGCAACGACGGCAGGGACATAGGTCTGGAGTGACCAGCGCCGGCGTCCTTCATCGAAGAAGCCTTTTATAACAGGATCGTCGCTAATCATTACCGGCAGTTGCAGCATCTCCTGCACCTGTGCAATCTTATGTCCGTACAAGTAAAAAGCCAGTTCGTTGTTTGTCGGTTTCGCCATGATTTGCGCGTATTTCCGCGCGGAGAACACGGACGGCAGGTAGGATGCGACCTGTTTGGCAAGTGAAGCGGGCAGGGTAGTGTATGCGAAGTTTCCTTTGGCTGCGCCGGTGAGGTAGTCGGACTGCAGTTTGAGTGTCAGCACGTCGTCCTGCCAGTCGGATGTGAGTGCCAGGCTTTTCATCTGCACCGAGTCATTGCCGATTCGGAGTTGCATAGAGTCAATAGCCGCCTCAATCTCCGCGTGGTCAAGGTCTTGCCCCAGATAGTGCAGCTGTGCGGTGGCATGAATCTCCGAGTCGGGATAGCGCTCCATAAGTTTCAGGTCATACGGGCAGAGGCGGTTGAGTGCCAATTCGGCGTCGATATGTTTGTCCTCCTGCCGGAAGTCCATAAGTCCTTCGAGGTTGAGGTTGATGTTTTGGTCATGAATACGCAGTGACCCTTCTGCGTATTGGTCGTCCAACATTCCGTGCACGCGGATGTCGCGGTAATGGTAGTCGCGATAGGCAATCTCGTTAACGGTTATGTCCGCGGTGCCGCGAGGCGGTTGTCCTTCGTTCAGGTGCCAGTTGGTTGTGAGCGACATAGAAACCGTTCCCAAGTCCTTTTGTGCGAGCATCCGTCCGAGGTTGAAGCGTTTTGTACCGGCTTGTCCGGTAAGCGTCATTGAAGTAAATTCTTTGTCGGAAACGCATGTTCCGTCCGTGGTCAGTACGCCCAAAGCGGTGCGGAAGGCTCCGTGTAATGTCAGGTTGTGCAGGCGTCCGCGCAATTCGCCCTGATAGTGCATATCTCCCATACGTTGGATCATCGGCGGCAAGTGGAAGGGTTTGCCCTGTATGCCGGACACGAAGTCCTGTATCTGTGCAATGGTCAGGGACAGGTCCTGACAGCGTGCATTGACATAGAGGCTGTCCAAGTCAGGCAGTCCGATGGCGGAGAAGTTTCCGAGGAAGACGCGGCTGTCGTCGTAAAGCAGTTCGAGGTTGTCGGCAGCAATACTGTCCAGCGAGCCTTCCAAATCCGCCGAGAACGCCAGCACTCCCTTGATGCCGCTGAAATCGCGCATGAAGAACTTCAGGTCACGCGGTGTTATCTGCGCTCTGTTGACGTGCAGGCTCATTCGGATGGCACCGGCATTGTCGCGGAAGTAGTGCCCGAACGACTGTCCGATTTCTTTTCTCGGGAAGTCCGTGTGTACGCCGGAGGCGTCCAGGTGCGAGTTCGGCAACGTGATAGCAAGTTTGGGCAGAATGATAATCGTGTCGTTGGCTTTGAGGTGCGCCTGTACGTCCGACACGACAAAGTCCTCCGAGAAGCGTGTGAACCGTTGGTGTTTGGCGTGTGTCATTGCCACGGAGACAGCCAGTTGTCTTATTTCCGCGTCCAGCGAATCTTTTGAGAGATGGTGCAGCGAGAGTGAGGCTTCCGGCACGTTAAAGGCAAACGTGTCATATTTCGCCAGCACATCGTGCAGGTGGATGTCCCGCAACTGAATATCCATATCCAACGGTTTCTTGGTCGTGTCATTTGACGCAAACGCCCGTACGAGGAACATGTAATTGTACTCCCCGTCCGGCAGGCGGTGAACGTCCGCATGGACGCAGTCCAGATCAATCGTCGGGAAACGCAGTTCTTTCTCGGCGAGTGCCAGCGGTGAGAAGCGTGTGTATAACTGTTTGATATAGAGGAGGGTGTCCCGCTGTTGGTCTTCAATATAGATGTCGTTGAGGGTGATACGCATGGGGAATTTGTATTGCACGGCGCCGATACGTACGGTGGTTTTCAGTTCGCGGCTCAATTCGTCCGTCGCCAACCGTACCGCCGCCGTCTGGACCTTCCCCGAATGGAGAAAGCCTATTACCAGACCGACTGTCACCAGAATACAGCCGAGCAGGGTAAGCAATATGACCCAGATGCGTTTCACTTCTTTTGTCCGAGCAGGGTATATACGTTCGTTCCGTCCGTTACGGCAATATGTCCGTCACGGAGGAGCAGGCTATAATGTTGTTTGCGGTCTTCGAACAGTGCGATGCCTTCCGGTTCCGGTTCGGATTCCGGGATGCCGACAGCCTCATGGAAGGTGGTGGCAATCCGCAGTCCGTCTATGGTCAGCATACCGTCATCATCGTAGGTGTGGAGCACGATGTGTGCCGGATTGATGTCCGGTGCTTCGGGATCCACCAGCGGACCAATCAGCGGTTTTGCAGGCATCTTTTCCGGTAGTGCGTCAAAGAGATAGAGACTGATTTCGTCATTATTGGAGCCTTCGACAATGTGATAGCGCATGACGACAAGGTACGTTTTGGTTTCTTCCAGTTGGAGGTCTGCAAACTCCACTGCGGCTTTCTTGAAGAAACGCAGTCCGATGGTCGGGTTGTAGTTGTCATCAACGCCTGCATATATGCGTCCGCAGTAGTTGTAGGCGCTGTTGTTCGCCTTTTCGTCGCGCAGGGTGAGGAAATAGCCGGGCTTTGTGACAAAGGTCGGTTCATACAGCAACGCCACGAACACATCGCCGGTAGTGACCTGTGTGAAGGCATGGTGAGGCATGTCGTTGGAATAGTCTCCTTCGATAAGCAGTGCCTTGTCGTTGGAAGCTGCGGTATAGCCGGTCATTATGAGTCCCGGGCTTACAATGGGCATGTGGGTGTCTCCGCCCCATTGCAGGAACCAGTCTGGATTGACCGTGAGCACGGAGCCGTCCGGATATTCAAAGTCTTCTGTGAACAGCACTTCCGCCTGTGCTGCGGCTGCCAATGCGACAAGGGCAATAAGCAAGATGTTAATTTTTTTCATAGCAAACAGTATAAATATAGTTCGTTTTTATTATTGTTTCGAATGTGACCGTACCGGTGTTGTCCAGTACATGGAGCAGGTCGTCAATGATGCCGGTGCCTTTGTATTTGAGGAACGCCTCTTTTTTTGTCCATAGTTCCGTGAAGCGTACGGCACTGTTTCCGATGTAGGCTTGTTCCGCTTCGTTCATCGTCCGCGCTATGAGTTCGGGCTTGTTTTCCCGAATACTCTCAATATCTATGCCAAGCGGTCTGCTGTCCACGGCAACGGCTATGCCATGCTTGCAGTGGCTGAGCGAGAACTCCGGTCTGTTTGGCACATAAGGCTTGCCATATTCGTTGTAGTGCCAGTCTGCGTTTCCGATGTGTTTTTGCAGCATGAGCCAGCTCTTGAGGCAGGTCCATTGCCCGAACACATGTTTGTATTTCAGCGCCTGTTCACGCCGCTGTGCACTGACAAGCGGCAGCATCGCAGCCACCTCTTCCGCCGTGCACCGGTTCATATTGTCATAGACCTCAATAAACACGTTCGCCAAAGATGCTTGAGCCGATCCGCACCATGTTTGAGCCGTCTTCAATTGCCGTCAGGTAGTCATCCGACATACCCATAGACAGGATTTCCCGGCTGCCTGAAGGCAGTTTGTCCGCGATGTTTGCAGCCATCCGGAAGCAGCGGTGTATTTCCGTCATGTTATCCGTGTTTGTCGCCATGGTCATCAGTCCGCAGACATGCACGTGCTTCAGTTCGGGCAGCAGGGCAAGCGCTTCGGGTAGTTCCTCCGGCATAAAGCCCGACTTGGTTTCTTCGTGTGCGACATGTACTTCCAACAGGACGTTCACTGTGCGGTTGATTCTTGCAGCCTCTGCTTCAATCACGTTCAGCAGCCGCATGCTGTCCACGGACTGAATGAGGTGCACGAACGGCATAATCTGCCGCACTTTGTTGGTTTGCAGGTGTCCTATGAAGTGCCAGCGGATGTCTTTTGGCAGCGCTTCGTATTTTGCACACAGTTCCTGCACGCGGCTTTCGCCGAAGTCCCGTTCACCTGCTTCGTAGGCTTGCATAATTGCCTCTGCAGGGTGGAACTTGCTCACACAAACCAACGTTACATTCTCAGGCAACGTCTTCCGTATGGCGGCAATATGTTCCTTAATTGACGGCACGCAGTACTTCCAGAATCGGCGATTTGGTAACGGAAACAATCTCGCAGTCATAGCCGTTCATGGCTTCCGACAGGTTCTTCTGCGCCCATGCGAAACTGGATGCACAAACCAGTACGGAGACGGCTTTGCGTGTTTCTTTGCCGTTGTCTTCAATCGTGATTAACTCGACGCGGCCTTTGTACCACTTGTCGCCTTCGGCGCTGTCCAGAATCTCAAAGAACTGCTTCTTTGTGCAGGACGGCACTTCGAGGTCACCGAATACAAGCGGCTTGATATGTTCCATCAGCCGTTGCTCCACATCGGCGGGTGTGAGTCCCTCTACGAGATAGGTTTCTTTGACGTTTCCAGGGTTGTCTTCGCCTGTCTGGCGCTGGTAATTTACTTTTACTTCATAAAATAACATACTTCTCCTAATTTAATATTTCGCGCAAAGGTACGGCAAAAAATTTGAACGTGCAAATTTTTTTGATGTTTAATGTGTAATGTGTCCTGTTTAGAGACAAAAAAGTGCGATTTCTCGCACTTTCTTGGTATTTGTATGGAAAAAATCCTTAGAGTCGTTTGCCGTCGATGCCGTATTCCACGTTGTTGCGGATGATGATGATTTGTCCGTCGCGGAGGAATTTGGCAGCCGATTCCGTCGTGCTGATGTTCTCCAGACCTGTAGCAATCGGTGTCTGTGTCACTTTGACAGTGATGGGAACAACGACATCAATCGCGTAGTCGGTTTTGGAGTCCTTCTTCAGGCTTGTGAAATGCAGTTCGGATTCGTAGGTGCCAACATTCTGAATGCCTGTGCAGGCGATGTACAGTTCGAAGTTGGTGATATCGTCCGTGCCGAGATCAGCTTTCTGGTTCACTGTCAGTTCTTGGAAGTTGTATCCCATCGGGTCGTAAATCATGTAAATATTCATCTTCTCACTTGACCACGGGAACCATGGTGCCGTGTTGTCCCGATGCCATTCCATACGGAGTGCTTTGGCAAGATTCTTTGCGCTGAAGGTGAATGTAGCATCTGCCGCCATGTAGTTGGGGTCTTCGAAATCAAGATTCGGATTGAGTACAATCGCTTCGTCCGAGATGATCAGTTCGGGAGTACTGGTTTCTCCGCCACCGCCGCCGCCTTCTTCTACGGCTTCGGCTTTGAGATAAACTACGATGTCATCCACGCCGGCAGTTGCCGTGTGGAATTTGAGAGAAGCGGTGTAGGTGCCTTTGGTAGCTGCTTCCCAGAATACGGTTATTTCAGCAGGAGTGGTGCGGTCTTTTTTGATGCCGGAAGAAACCCATCCGCAGTAGAATGTGCCGGTGAGGTCATCCAAGGTCACTTCTACATCGTCCGAGAGGTCGTTGATGGTGATGATGAACTTGCGGCTGTCGCCCCAAGGATTGGTTCCACCGGATACATAGGGATCCGGCTCCTGTTTGCCCCAATCGAGTGTGAGTTTGCCGTCCACGGTGGCGAGTGCATCTCCTGAAGCCGTCATGGTCGGGTTCTTCACGGGATCCACCCAATCCTGTGCTTTGTCGGAGTAAAGAACGACTTTTGCGCAGTAGTCGGTGCCGGGGTTATTATAGACATTGAACAGGTCGTTTGTGCCCTGGAAGTTGTTGTAGATGCTGCTTGAATTGTTCTTGTAATTGGTCAGCAATACGGTTGCATCGTCCTCGTCAAATGCGCCGAGCGTCCATTTGGCGTAGTCGTCTTTGTTGCCGCTGCCTAATTTGGTGGAAGAGAGAGTGCTGAGGTATTTGCCGTCCTGGTCTTTGAAGAGATAGTAGGAACCGTCTTTCTCCACGGTGTAGGCATAAGCCATTTTTGCCGTTACGGAGTGGTGTTTTTCGCCGTATGTGGCGGCAATACCTTTAATATTGTTTCCGCTTGCGTAAAGTCCCATAACATAGTTTTCGCCGTCTTTGACAGTGCCGAAGAAGACTTTTGCACCTGCGGGCAGGTAATCCGCTTTCTGCACGGCTTTGTAGGTGGCTTCAGTGTTGTCAAGAGCAGGGAGAACGGTTACATAGCAGGTATCGGACTTGTCGCCTTCGTCGGTTTTAACCCACACTTTAGCTTCGCCGACGCCGACAAAAGCCACGGTACCGTTAGAAACGGTAGCGACAGCGGTATTGGTGCATCCCCAAGTTACGGTTTTGACGGTTGCGTTAGAGGGTTTGACCGTAGCGGTGAGTGTAACTGATGCGTCGCCGACGCGTTTGTTCAGTTCGGTGTTGTCCAGTTCCACGCCGGTGACACTTGTAGCCTGGTCGGGAATGCGGCGGTAGAGCTGTACATCTTGTCCGTAGCCGGATTTGTAGATACGGAAGAAGGGTGTGTTGTCGATATTGCAACGGAATACCCACGTTGGAGCCGCAGTAGATGCCAGAATGACATTACCGGAGTTGAAACTGAAAGTCCAAGTGCTGGTATACGTTTTAGTGTCGCTGTCGCTCGTGTCAAAAGTGATGTATTCGCTTTTATGGTAGCGCATGTACGTATTACCGCGTTGGATTTTCCAATTGGAGCCGGACTTGATCAGGCGCAGATAGGAAGATTTTGCAGTTTCTTCAGGGATTTCCACCTCATCATTACTATTGATGGTCATGGAAACAGATGTAAGTTGTTTGGAACCGGCTGCTCCGTTGGCAACCTTTCCCGCTTCATAGACGAGAATGACGGAATCGTTGTTTGCCAGACTGCTTGCGTCTGTAATTTTCTCAAACCGGATGTTGCCTCCGAAAAGCATTACGCTGCTTATGGCGAGCGCGACCAACAAGAAGAATTTCTTCATGATAAAGATGTTAGTTAAGTTAATAATTTTATTTTGTATCTCCATGAGATATTTTGCGATTTTTTGTATGTTCACAATTGACGCGGCAAAGGTACAGCTTTTTTTCCGAACGTGCAAATTTATTGTTGATTTTTATTAAAAAAGAATCAAACCGGGGTAGAATTGCTCCTGATTGAAAGGAAGATGAAAAGCGGTTGTTTCTTACGCTTCTCTTACGGTGTTCCTACGGTGTTCCTATACTTATGCGTTGTTTACGGTTCGTTTATGGTTCGTTTATCCTTCGTATATCGTTCGTGTAGGATTAGGTGAAAGTTAGGTGTACGGTGTATGGTGTACGGTGTATGGTGTAGGCAAACACATCGCCTGCAAAAATGCCGGCGAAATGCACGATGTAATGCATCGGAAATGCACGATGTAGTGCGTTGGAAATGCATACATTTAAGGAATATGAGATTTTATAGGCGGAAAATTTGCATAATTGAAAAAAAAGTTGTACCTTTGCGCGATTTTTGAGATTTTGCCTTGATAGGCGATGCGAAAAGCAGGCAAGCATCGAATGTGAAAAGCGGGCAATAAAATTGCCCTGACAATAAACGGAGAGAAAGAAAACAGAGAAATAAACAATTAGAAATAAACAATATAAAATCGGAAAATAACATTATAAAATAAAAAGATGAAAAAGGTTACTATTTTTGCATTAGTTATGGTGCT
>CAJOFT010000056.1 GCA_905234025.1 Paludibacteraceae bacterium | reverse complement strand
GAGCCAGATGTCCGAATATTATGGAATCGGCTCGCTTGATGAAGCAAGAGCCTATCTCAATGACCCTGTTCTCAAATCTCGTCTTATTGAGATATCGACAGCATTACTGCGGCACTCAAAAGGCGCTCTCTTTCGCGTACCCAAATCAGCGGAACAGATTCTCGGATACATTGATGCCCTCAAAGTCCGCTCATGCATGACTCTTTTTGATTTAGTCGAACCGGATTCTATCTTTGTCCAAGTGCTCGATGCCTTCTACAACGGCGAACGTGATGACTTGACGTTGCAGATATTGAAACTGAAATAAAAATCATAACAGAAATAAGATAGTACTAAAACGGTTTTATGACGTACGACGTGCACCGCTGTGCACCGTTACCTGTATAAGTGCCTCAAATTCAATCGGATATGAAAACCGGATGCTGGAAAATTCCGGCATCCGGTTTTCATTTAGCATATGTTAAGCATCTCTTAAGCATCTTTTGCGTAGTTGTTTTTCGCATCGTAACCGGGACGCTACCGAGACGCTGTTATGTTGCTTGTCGTTTTTAGAATCACTGCTTTACAACCACTTCCTCCAGTTCGTTCATTTGCTGCGGAAGGATGAGCGTGTAAAGAATTGCTTCCGCCTGACGCAGAGCGTTCCGCTTCTTCTGACCGGGTGCCAATACATAAACCTCGGCGGTAACAACGCGGTGATTGACTTCGTCAATACAGGTGTGGCTGACATACGGACCGCCCATCGCTTCACCGTTGTAAATCTTCCACAAACCGCGAATCTCCGCTTTGTACGGGTCGGTTTCTATAATCCGCATCTGCGGCGGAAAAACCTTGTATTCCGTTCCCATGTACGAACCGGGCACAGACGCCGTAACAAGCTTTCCGAGCACCGCATCACGCTTGGCG
Organism: Paludibacteraceae bacterium; assembly: GCA_905234025.1. Lineage (GTDB taxonomy): Bacteria > Bacteroidota > Bacteroidia > Bacteroidales > Paludibacteraceae > Colicola. Next base: position 9,297 of record CAJOFT010000056.1, on the reverse strand, counting down.
TTCAGATAATCCGCCGTATACGTGTTCGCATCGGTGTAAGGGTAGGAATAAACCACCAGATCCCTGCGCATCGGACCTTTGTTGTTGCAGCACCAGACAAAAGAAACCGCTTCGCTGTTGGACGTCAGACTGCTGGCGCTGTTAGACCGCTTCGCTGTTAGAACCGTGTCCATAATCAGCATGTAATCTTCAGGAATGAGCATATCAACACCAATCCGCTTCTGCAAAGCGGCACGGGCATCTTTGGCGGTGGAAGCGCGGTAGAACTGCTTCTGACGGTCAATCTCCTGCTTTACAAACCAGTCCCTCACTTCCTCTCCATGTGCGTTCCAATAAGCGATAAATGCCTCATCATCAGGCACTTGCACGCGATAAACCGCCTGCGGATGTGACCAGTAATCTATGCTGTATTTTGCTTTGGTTTGCGTGTATTTGTCCGGATTGATGTCTATAATAAGGATGTTACGCGTGGGTTTGAGAAAGTCGTCAAACGCAGCAGGTGTCACATGTGTCAGTTTGAAATACGGCTCCATCTGGGGCAGACACGGCATGTCGGCACCCATGACCGCTTTCACCATGTCATAGGTCGTAGCAATGTCTTCGGCATAAGCGGAAGCACTCACCACCTCCTGCGGATTGGCAAGCGGACGCGACGGCATCACCACCAGACATTCGTAAATACTACCCGTTGCAGAGACTCTTGTTCCGCCTTTGGCATTCTTGCAACCAAGCAGACAAATTGCCGCAAATGCGCACAAAACAAAGAAAAAAATGTGTTTTGCTTTCATAAATACAAAATTTTTGCGACAAAGGTACTACAATATTTGCACATATGCAAAAAAAAGAGTAATTTTGCAGCCGCAAAATCAAAAACAATGGAAAATTTCTTGGAATTATGCCGCCACAGGCGTTCAATCCGCCGATATACCACGCAGCCTGTCGAGCGGGAAAAGATAGATTATATGCTGCGCTGTGCGCTTATGTCGCCGTCCGGCAAACGACTGAATCCGTGGGAGTTCGTGGTTCTCGCGGACATTGCGAAAATCCGCGCCATGGCGCCGTGCAAGGAATACGGAGCCGGAATGCTCGAAACGGCTACGGCGGCGATAGTGGTGGCTGTCGATGCCTCCAAAACGGACACTTGGCAGGCAGATGGTGCCATTGCTGCGGAACATCTGCTGTTGGCAGCCGCGGAGCAGGGATTGGGTGCTTGCTGGTGCCATATATACGGACGCGAAGAGGCGGAAAACCTTGTGCGTGAGATAACCGGCATTCCCGCCAATTTGAATGTGCTTTGCGTCATTTCGCTTGGCTACAAGGACGAGGAACGCAAGGATTACGACCTGGACAAACTGTTGTACAACAAGATTCATAACGAAACATTCTGATATGAAACCGACAATCGCAATTACAGCCGGTGACATTAACGGCATCGGTTACGAGGTGATAATCAAGACTTTAGCCGACTCGCATATCTGCGAAATCTGTAAGCCGGTGGTTTATGGCAACCTCTCCATTCTCAAACGTCATATGCAGACTTTACCGGACGAATTCCGTAATCTGCAGTTCCAACTGGTTCTTTCGCCGAAAGATGCGAAAGACGGCAAGCTAAGCCTTGTTTCTTGCTATCCGGATGACACGCCGTTAGCATTGGGCGAATCCACAAAAGAAGCAGGAAAAGCCGCGTATGCTGCGCTTGAACGTGCCTGCAAAGACCTCAAAGAAGGACTTGTGGACGCGCTTGTCACGGCGCCGATTAACAAGGAAAACATCCAGTCTGATTCGTTCGCATTCTCCGGTCACACGGAGTATCTGGCGTCTCTCTTTGGCGATGAACACAAGGACGCGCTGATGATGATGATCAGCGAACGGATGAAAGTGGCACTTGTTTGCAACCACACGCCGATTACCAAAGTTGCACAAATGATTTCCGGTGAGCGTATTATGCGCAAACTCAATACCTTGAACGCTTCGCTGAAGAACGATTTTATGATTCGTCGTCCGCGCATAGCCGTTCTGGCGCTCAATCCGCATGCCGGAGACAACGGTTTGATTGGCAAAGAAGAGCAGGAGGTCATCAAGCCTGCCATTGAAAAAGCGGTAGAGCAGGGTATTTTGGCGTTCGGTCCGTATAGCGCGGACGGTTTCTTCGGCGCAGGGCAATACACGCACTTTGACGCGATTCTTGCCATGTACCACGACCAGGGACTTATTCCGTTCAAGAGTTTGGATATGGACGGCGTCAACTATACCGCAGGTCTGCCTATCATACGCACTTCGCCGGATCATGGCACGGCATATGATTTGGCAGGCAAAGGCATTGCTAATCACTTGTCCTTTGCTCATTCACTTTATCTGGCTATTGACCTTCTCCGAAACCGCGCCGTTACGGAGGAAATCAACAAAGACCCGTTAGTCATCAAGCCCCGTGAAGAGAAACCGGAACGTCCGCATGTGCCGTTCTTCATCCCGCCAAAGGATGACAAGCCTGCTGCCCCACAGACAGAATAAAACAATACTCCCCGCCTTGCAGAAACAGGGTGGGGAGTATTTCTTGTCGGATGTAATGACTTATTTCGTATAAATCTTCCAGCTCCACGGTTTGAGTGTCAGTTCCTGTTGTGCGGCAAGTTCAATCTTTTTTCCGCAGCAGCATTTGTATTTGCCGGCATATTCCGCCAAATCAAGATGTACGGTCTGTTCTTCGCCGGACATGTTCATTACAGCTATTACGGTATTGCTGTGTTTCGGGCAGTTCTTCGGACGCACGCAGGCAAAGATCTTTTCGTTGTCAGCAGGAATACGGACCATCGGCGCACCTTTTTCGTTGCTCCATAACGCACGGTTATCCTCGCGCATTTTGTTCAGTTTCTGGTACAAGCCGTACTGCGGTGCATCGGGCACGCGGTCAATCGTATCCTTCTCAAAGAACAGCAGCCGGTGATGGTTTCCACTCAACTGACCCGTATAAATCAACGGCATACCGGGCACGATATACGTGAATACGGCAAACAAATCTGCCGCGTCACCCATACGCTCGAACTCGGTGCCTGACCAAGAGTTTTCATCATGATTGGAGGTGAAATTCATCCGAATGGCATCGTGGCGGATGGTCGTGTCGCACTTCGCGAAGTAATTCCACAAATCTTCTACACTTTGCTTGCCTTGTGCCACTTCGTTCATAATGTGGTGCAGTGTCCATCCGTAGTACATGTCAAACGCACTTTCGGTCAGTTCCTGTGCCTTGTCTTCGTCCTCGGCAAGCGTGAACATATCGGGGTAAGTCTGGTGCAAATCTGCCATTGCCCAGTTCCAGAAATCCGTCGGCACTTCACCTGCCACGTCGCAGCGGAAACCGTCAATACCGATTGAATCCATCCACCAGTGCATGGCAGCCAACATGGCATCGCGCATGTCCTGATTGTCGTAGTTCAGTTTGGAAATGTCTGTCCAGTCATATTGCACCATCAGGTTGCCTAAACTGTCGCGGTAGTGCCAGTTCTCGTTCTGTGTCCATGCGTGGTCAGGCGACGTGTGGTTGGCAACCCAGTCCAAAATCACCTTGAAGCCCTGCTTATGGGCTGCTTTCAGGAAATGCTCAAAGTCTGCGCGTGTGCCGAATTCCGGATTGATGGCGCAATAATCCTTGATGGAGTAGTAACTGCCGAGGCTGCCTTTGCGGGTCAGTTCGCCGATTGGCTGACAGGGCATCACCCAGATAATGTCAATACCGTTCTTGCGCAGTTCCGGCAGGAGGGCTTCGGCGGCTGCAAAAGTGCCTTCGTCCGTTAATTGGCGCGTGTTCAGTTCATAAATGGTGCTGTTATACGCCCAACACGGATGACGGTGTTTGCAGCACGGTTTCTTGGCGCATCCGGCAAGCAGCAGCAGTGCCAGAGCAAATAAGATTGATTTTTTCATGCTTTTGTGTTTTTAGTGTATATTATAGAATTCCCAGTCCGTTGAGGAATATGGCTAAAATCGCAAGCGGAATAAGGAATCTCACCAAAGGTAAGTATATTGCTCCGATCCGGTATAGCCAGCTGTCTTGTTTGCCGAATTGGTTCCGGACATCTTTCTTGTCCATAAACCAGCCGACGAACAGTGCCATTGCAAAGGCATTGAGTGGCATGAATATATTTGCGGAAAGCATATCCGACCAGTCAAAGAAGTTCTTGCCTTCCCAGCATAGCCATGTTCCGTCATTTGTCAGCGATATCCCGTTGAATGCCACCATGACAAGCACGATTGCGCTTATCACAAGCACCGATTTATGCCGGTTCAGAGGATGTTTGGTTTTTTCGGTCGCTTCGGTGAGGAATGCAACCGCCACTTCCATCAGCGAGATAGTGGATGTCACTGCCGCTACGCACAGCAGTCCGAAGAACAGGATTCCGCTGAACCACGCAAACGACATCTGCTCGAATATTGCCGGCAGCACTACAAACACCAATTGCGGTCCTTCTGCCGGGTCAACGCCGAACGCAAACACTGCCGGGAAGATGATCAGTCCTGCAAACACAGCCACAAGCGTGTCCAGAACTACCACTTGCAGCGAGGTGGCTGAAATATTCTGGTTTGCGGGCATGTAGGCTCCGTACGTGATGATTGCTCCCATTCCGATGGACAGACTGAAGAAACTTTGTCCCATTGCCGCCAATACGGTCTGCGGGTTAATTTTCAGGAAATCGGCTTGGAAGAAGAACTTCATGCCAATATTGCTGTCAGGAAGCATGAGCACGCGTCCTGCCATCAGCACCATCATCAGCAGCAGCAACGGCATGAGAATCTTGCTCATACGTTCGATGCCTTTGTTCACGTCAAACCACAGCACTATTGCTGTCAGCAGCACGGCAAGCAAGCTGTATGCAAACATACTGCCGCCGTTATTGACAAGGCTGGTGAAGTGTTCGCTAAATGCGCCGGTGTCCAGTCCTTTGAAACTATGTGTCACTGCGGCTACAACGTAATGGAAGCACCAGCCTGTCACCACGAAATAGAAGCCCATGATGATTATTGCCGTCAGCATGCAGCACCAGCTCAGCCACTGCCATTTCTTGTTTTTCCGTAATGCCTGGAACGCGCCAAAGGCACTTTTGCCGGACTTTTTGCCAATAATAAACTCCGTCATCAGCAGTGGCAGACCGAATATGAGCACGCAAATCAGATAGACAATCAGAAATGCGCCGCCGCCGTTTTCACCGGCTATATAGGGGAATTTCCATATGTTTCCCAAACCGACGGCACTACCCGCCGTTGCCATTATCAGTCCGACTTTGGAAGAAAAGGAGGATGTCTTTTTAATTTCGTTTCCCATCACACATTAAGCATCACACATCAAAACTTCACTTCCGGTTCTTCATCGCGGACGATTGTCACGCGCACAACCTCATCCATATACCTGCGTTCAAAAACAAGCGTGTCCTGCGAAACGGTAACAGGAACATATTCGCCGTACATCAGTGCCATGTTACTGCGCCGTTTGGCAATCAGTTCGCGCACTTTGTTGCGGAATGTCTGTTGGTCGTCGTTCAGGCCTCCGAATCGCATCATATGCCGGTTGTCAGGGTCATTACCGCCTGTTTCCGCATATTCGTCGCCTTGATAAATGCACGGCACACCCGGCAGCGTCAGATTGAGTGCTTCTTGCGCCAATGCACGTTTGTATGCTTTGTCGGCATCGCCTATTCCCACTTCGCCTGTCCAGCCTTCTTCTTTGCCGTTGGTGTCAGTGCCAATGGCACCGCCTGCCATGGACGCAAAGCGGATCTGGTCGTGGTTGCCGCTGATATTTCCCATCGTGTGGTGTGCGCCGTACGCTGCCAGAGACTCCAAAACGGTCTTGTTCACATTCTCGAAGCTCTCGCCTTTGACCAGTGCGTCACGGATTGCGAAATACACGTTGAAATCGAACTGTGCATTCAGCATGCCGGATTTCACGTACAGCCCGATCAAATCAGGGCTTCCGTATGTTTCGCCAATCATCCAAATAGCTCTGCCCGGATAGCGTTTTGCCATTTTCTGTCCCAACATCCGCCAGTAGCCTTCCGGAATATGTTTGCACGCATCGTGCCGGAAGCCGTCCAATTCATAGTTCTCCAGCCAGAACAGCGCGGAATCGGTCATGGCTTCGCATATGTCTTCGCGTTCCAGATCCAATGTCGGAATATGCTTGTCAAACCACGTGGTCAGACGTTCTTCGTCCCATAACTCGAAGTTCCGGCGTCCGTCGGGCAGGATGGAATCCGTATGCCAATCAGGATGTTGCTGGTAAGTCGGCGAATCAATGTGCATATGGTTTGCCACGTAGTCCAAAATGACATTGATTTGGTGCTTGTGTGCGGCTGCTAACATCGCGCGGAACTCTTCCGCCGTGCCGAATCGCACTTCCAGTTCCGTCGCATAAATAGGCCAGTAGCCGTGATAGCCGCTGAATTTGGTGTAGGTCTTGCTGGAATCGTATTTGTTGCCGTTCTTGAACTCATACTTGCCCCACGCGTCCCACGGATTCTGGGTTATCGGAGACACCCAGATCGTATTGATGCCGAGTTCGTCAAAGAATCCTTCTTCGATTTTCTGCGTTATTCCGGCAAAGTCTCCGCCCTGATAATCCACAATGTCAAGCACTTCCGGCGACTGCATTTTCCAGTCGTTGCCGGTGTTTCCGTTCGCAAAACGATCCACCATCAGCGAGTACAGCACTTGTGCCTGTGCATCGTGGCGGTTCAGTTGTGCGGCGTCCTTGACCGGTTTGCCGTTTTCAAGCGGCATAAGCAGGTCGTTATATACATATAAGGTATCGCACGCATACACGCGCAGGTACGAACGTCCTTTCAGTTGCGGTTTGATGGTAATTGTCCAGCTTCCATCACCGTTGTTGCTCACCGGAACAGGCATGTTCTGAACCATTGCCACCACTTGGGCGGTTGGTGATGCACAGGCAACGGTTACGCTTTTGTTGCTGCAACCTGTTGCTGCCAAGCCTGTTTTGAACGGTTTGTGCGGCAATGCCACCACGCAGAATTCTTCTTTCTCGCCGAATGGCAGCAATTGGATTCCTCCGTTGTCGTTTACCGTCATTTTTTCCTCGACCATGTTGTCCGCCGCCAACAGTGGCACATAATCCGTCAGACAGATATCCGTACTTTCAGCCGGCATGTGTACCGGCATAATCGGTGCGCTTTTTGCAATCTGCTCATACACGGACGGCATGCTGCATCCGCAAAATACGGCTGCTATGGCAGCTAAAACGCCAATAAAATACTGTTTCATATCGTTAAATTCTTAATTTCAGCCCGCAAAAGTACTACATTTTTTTGACATACGCAAAATAATGTGCTGTAAATCCGCACTTTTTCTTCCGAATATTTGCAAGGTCGCAAATTTTGTTGTACCTTTGCGCCGTCTTTCAAAACATAAAAACATGAAAAAAACACTTTACGCACTGTTTGCCATCCTGCTTTTGGTGGCATGTAACAAAAAAAACTCCGTAAACAACACGGAGGATGTCGATGATCCCCAGAACCCGCAAACCGCAAGTATTGTCGGAAACTGGTCCTGCAGCAAAGTGGTTGAATACGAGGTCGGTGAAGCGCCGGAAGAAGATTACGACGTGTCTATTTACGTCTCCTGCAAATCGGACCATACGTTTACGATGACCTATAACGGCTACCCGAACAACGGTACTTGGACGTTGGAGAAGAAAATCCTGACGTTGTTTAATGCGGGCACCGATGTCAAGTCTGTCTTTACGGTTATCAAACTCACGGCAGAGGACTTGGTTCTGCGGCAATATGCTGATTTGGAGGAGGATGAATACGAGGAGTTTTATTTCAAGCGTGTACCATCCGATACACCTGTTACGGGTGATAACGAACTGGACGGCACCAAGTGGGCTGGGGTAGCGTTGCAAACGAATGTCAAGTTCTCGTTTGTGGATGATGAGTGTTATATTGTTATGTCCGGATATGTCAATTGTACGGCTGTCGCTTCCTACAAGGTCAGCAGTCCGGATGTGTATGTGACCATTTTGCAGTTGACCGGTGATACGGACGGACAGTTAGCGGTGGGAGATGTTATTGCCGGAACGTTCAGCTTGGCTGCGAAGCAGATGGTTGTGAATATGGTTCTTTACGGCGAACCCCGCGAAATCATCCTCACTCAGACCAATTGAGGCTTCATGCAGCCATTATTGCGTGATTATTGGGTGATTATTGCGTGATTGACCCGAGAGAACCCCGAGACAACCCCAATAGTACGCCAAGACAAGGTCAAAAGAGATTCAAATCAAGTCAAGAGAAATAAAATCGTCATATGCTGACGTGAATTGGATAGAAAATTTGACTATGCAAGCATAAAATACTGATAAATAATAAGTTACAGAGGAATATCCTCCGCGTAATTTAACAGCAAGTGTTGTTAAGTGATAGAAAAATGTCACCTAACAACACTTTTGTTTTACGATTGTTTAACGAAAAAGTTGTATATATAGGTGGCTTGAACAATCAAACACAATCCTAAAATTATGGCAACTTTCAAAGCAGTCGTACTACGACACCAAGAGTCTGGATTGAGCATTTCGGCTATGAGCAGACCATCGAGAGTGTACTGGAGTCGCTCGACAAACTGCAAACGGACTACATCGACCTCATGCTGCTTCATCAGCCTTTCGGCGATGCCTATGGCGCATGGCGCGCGCTGGAGGAACTGTATCAGGAGGGCAAACTCAAAGCCATCGGTATTTCGAATTTCTATGCCGACCGGATGGTAGAGTTCTGCCAGTTCGCTTGCAACGATTTTGTCAACCCCGACGGCGATTTGATACAAGGCGTGCGCCCGATGGTCAACCAAGTGGAGATACACCCCTATCACCAGCAGAACACCTTGCTGGAATGGATGCGCAAGTACGACATCCAACCCGAGGCATGGGCTCCGCTGGGCGAGGGACGAGAGGGCTTGTTTGAGGACGAGACCTTAAAAGCCATAGCCGCCAACCACGGCAAGAGCCTGCATCAGATTGTGCTCCGGTGGCATATTCAGCGAGGTATCGCTATCTTCCCCATGAGCCGCAACAAGGCGCACATGGCGGACAATCTCCACCTCTTTGATTTTGAACTGACGGACGAGGAGATGGCTCAGATAGCTGCGCTGGACAAAGGCCGTTCGGCGTTCTTCTCCCACCAGGATCCGGCTATCGTGGAGTGGTTCGGTCAGATGGTCGAGGAGCGCAAGAAACAGGGTCACCATCCCGCCTCCGAAAAGAAAGCGTGGTAAACGCGGATTTCTTATGCGGGCATA
>CAJOFT010000055.1 GCA_905234025.1 Paludibacteraceae bacterium | reverse complement strand
TGTTCCGTGCGGACAGGGTATTTGCAATATCTGAGTTTGCCAAAAACGAGACAGATGGGCACGTATATGTGGACGAGAAGCAGATGCTTCAAGTGGTGTTTAACGGCATAGAGCGCATAGACCTCAAGCCGGAACAGCCGATGGCTGGCGTACAGCAGCCGTATTTGTTCTCTATCGGCGAAGTGAAGGAAAAGAAGAATTTCCATGTGCTGTTGGATATAATGGCGTACTTGCCGGAGTTGCAGCTATACATTGCAGGCAAGAACAATACACCGTATGCCGACCGAATCCGTGCCGATATTGCCGCCAAAGGTCTCACGAACGTGCATTTGCTGGATTAGTGACGGAAGAAGAAAAAGTGTGGCTGTACCGTCACTGCAAAGCATTCGTGTTCCCGTCTCTGTTTGAGGGATTCGGATTGCCGGTAGTTGAAGCAATGCTGTTCCGCAAGCCGGTTATATGCTCGCACGAAACAAGTCTGATAGAAATAGGCGGTGACCACGTGACCTTCTTCCCGGAAGGCTATCCCGCGAAGGAATGTGCGGAACTGATTGCCAACGCGCAGTTAACGCCGGAGCAGGCAGATGCCAACGAACAATACGCCCGTTCGTTTACGTGGAAAAAGCATATGGAAACCTATCTGTCCGTTTATCGGGAAATCAGCCGCAATGCCTCGGAATAAGGGCGGAACGTTTTCCGTGCCAGTTTCTCCTGCAAAGCATGAAAGAGCGCATTACACCGGATTTGTATGCGTTTGTGCGGCATGAAACGCCATGACGCCAGAACGCGGTTTCGGATAAAGACATTCGCTACCTGTTCTTTGGTGAAATGGCTGCCAATCGTTGCTGCATGCTGGTGCAACACGTGTGTGCGGGTCGTGTACCAACTTGTCCAGCCGTTTTCTTTGGCGCGCAGACTCAAATCCAAATCTTCATAGTAGAAAGGCGCATAGCGTTCATCATAACCGCCGAGGGCTTGTAGTTTGTTCCTGTCTATCAGGGCAATCCCTCCGCACAAATACATGGTTTCGCCTTCAATTCCGTCATCTGTCACGTCACGGTAACTTAGCTTGCAGCCGTGTTCTTCGCGCAGTTTCAGCCCCTCTTGGATAGAACCGTCCGCAGGATTGCAAATAGCACAGGTCACGCCGAACCGGTCATTTGTCAAAGCATCCATCAGTACGCCGACAGTATCCGGCTGTAATTCCATGTCGGTATTGAGCATCAGCACCGTGTCCTTTTTAGCCTGCGTAATGCCGCGGTTGGACGTAGGACTGAAACCTCTGTTGACAGAACTCGTCAATACCGTTATGCTCGGATAGACTGTGTGCAGAAAATCAACGGAATCATCTGTCGAGCAATCATCGCATACAATGATTTCAAAGGCACTTACGGCGGGGTGTTTCAGTGCTTCTATTACGGAAGGCAGGTACTTTTCCAACAACTGCCTGCCATTGAAATTCGGTATGACAACGCTGACACTTTTGCTCATTTGCGGTACCTCCAGAAACGCCGCCAGTACATGAGTGTCAGGCGTCGGCATTCAATTTTATTAAATCCCCGTGCTTCGGCATATACTTCTGCCAACAGCACGAAGAAATCTTCCTTTCCCCAAAGACGGCAGAAGTTACGGCAGGCAGTACGCATACTGACCGGTTTTCCGAAACGCATACGGTTAATATCCACCAATTCGAACCGGGCGTTTCCCTGTGCATCTACGTCAAAGAGTATATTTCCGGGCGAATAATCTTTGTGCAGGACGCCTTTGCCGTGCAGGTCTGCCGTGAACTGCGCAAACTGGCGGATAATGTGTTCGTAGCCTTCGATGCCGTGTGCACGGAACTCATAGAAGTTCCGTTTGAGCGGGCTGACTTCCGTGATAAGATAGGACTCACCAATTAGGCTGTAACGTTTTTCTTGCAAGAGGTACGCGACAGGTGTCGGAGTACCGATGTGCAGGGCTTCCAAACGGCGTGCGTTCTCATAGGCACGTTTGGCTTTTGGCTGCCGGAGACAGGAATATATAATCCGGTTAGGTAACGCCGGACAATGAAACCGCTTGACGCATAGTTTTCCGCAATATGAATTGCCCGAATCTATTAGACGGATTTGGTTACGCGCGTCATAAATCACTTCGCCGCGGAAGACAAAAGTGTCTGGCAGTTGCTCCAGCCAACTGCGTAAATATTCATATTTCGGATTAACGACCAACACGTTCAATGATTGTTTGCGGGTCAATATCTAAACAACGGTAATCGGCGAAGCGGCATTTCTTTTTGCCGTATATACTGCACGGACGGCAAGGCAGGTCACGTTGTATGCAATCTTCTTCTTTCTGCCCGACACCAAGAAATCCTGCCATAGGATGGGTGGCTCCCCATATACTGACCACCCTTGTACCGACTAAGGAGGCAAGGTGCATATTGCCGGAGTCCATTGTAATCATCACTTGCAATGAACGAATAAGTTCCAGTTCATCGGATAGGGACATTTTGCCTGCCACACATTCGGTGTTCGGGTACTTTGCCGCCCAGTTTTCTAAAATGGAGGCTTCTTCCTTGCCTCCGCCGAAGAGGTAAATCTTTTCGCCGGTTTTGCTCAATGCGGCAACCACTTGTTCCATTTTGTCCAGTGGATAAATCTTGCCTCTGTGTGCGGCAAAAGGCGCTACTCCTATGTTCTTTTTCTCTTGCTGCCTTATTACCTCATCGGGAATTACGTGTCCGGATAAACGCTGGAGGATAGTTTGTTTGTAGCGTTCAGGCATAGGTGTAAGTGCCTTTTTGTGCTTGTTCCACCGACACGTAAGCCACCACTTTGCCAAACGGGCTTTCGGCATAATGGTTACTTCCTTGCCTGCCATACGGAAACGGAAATCCAAATAACGGCTGCGGAGTACATTGTGGCAATCAATGACAGCGTCAAACTGCTTGTAATCAATGTCATGCAGTAACCGGTTCAGCCCTTTAACGCCTTTGTGACATCCTTTGAGGTCAGCTCCGAAGAAACGGACACCCTCGAACAACGGCGCCATCTGCTTCCTCGATAGCACGGAAATTGTCACATTCTCCGGCACGGAAATGCCTTTCAGCACCGCTGCTAACATGGCAACGTCGCCTAACGCCGAAAACCGTATGACCAGTATATGTTTCACTTACTTTTTGCTGTAAAGAACGGGATTGAGAGTCGGGTCGTTGTACATCTTCATCTGACGATAAACCTTCATCACACGAACACCGTTGGCGTAGTCTGCGAGCAACTGGCTGATAGAAGTTGTCATATCTGACAATTGTTCTTTGAGTACCGCCATTTTTGCCACACACTTATCATGCTGCTCGACACTGACATCTTTGCGGTCAACCTGTTCCTGCATATGCCATAGTTTGACATGCAGAATGGAAAGACGGTCAATTGCCCAAGCGGGACTTTCCGTGTTGATACGTGCATCGGCTTTCGGCTGAACGTGGTGGAATTGCTCCCAGAAGTATGAGTCGATGCGTTCTACAAGATCGGTACGATCCTGGTTGCTTTTGTCAATGCGCCGTTTCAATGCCAATGCTTCCACAGGGTCGATTTGCGGGTCACGGATAATATCTTCAAGATGCCATTGCACGACATCAATCCAGTTCTTGAGGTACAAATCCGCCTCAATTGATCCTGTTGGATAGGGATTGGTAATGGGGGCATCAACATTGTCCGTCTTGTGGTAGTCCTTGACAGCCTGTGCAAAAATTAGATTTGCTTGTTCTACAAAAGTCATATGTTCAGTAATTTTTGATTAGTCCTTGTTTGGTGAGTGTAAACAGGAAACCACAGCTTCCGTTGGTTTCCTTGTTTTCATAGGTTGTATGGTCATAGGCGAGTGAGAGCCCGAACTCCAAATCCCAGGCTTTTGGGACACGTTTTTTTACTTCGACGAGAAAACTGTTGCCTGTGCTTTTTGCCGGATTATAGTAGGTGCCATAATTGCGGACAAAGGAGCCTATAATGCGGTAGCGGAAGCCGAATATGTCACCTTTGACGGCTGTCCACCAGGCGATGACACGGTTGTTTTCCTGTGAGCAGAACGGCGAGCCCAAACAACGTCCGAAATAGGTCCAGCCTTGCGTATAAATGCTATTGCAATAATAGCTGTCTTTCCCGCCATAAACCATTCCGTCTCTGTCATGGAAAGGTCCGGATTGGTCAGTTGTTTGTAAAAATTCCAATGTCAAACCGGATATATAAGGCCATTTGCTTTGCTCGGCGTGTATTCCCCAACGCCCGTCAATAGCGTTCATGGTTGTACCGATAATACGGATTGGACCGTCTTCATTAATGCTTTGCCAATAAGCGTCCACATGCCATTGGCGGCCTTTTGCGGTTAGACAAAGAATCTGGCTGATAAGGTGATTTCCGATGGCATTTTTGATTTCATTGGTGGTTGTTCCGCCGCTTTTTGCACCAAATACACGGAAAAATGCGTTCAGGCTGTTATCCAGATTACCAAAAATATCGGAATAGCCGCCCCACTGTGCAGCGTGGTGGAATTCGTAACTGATATTGACAGGCAGTTTGCCGCCGATACGTCCGCCAATGAATTTGTGGTGGAACATCGTTTTGCTTACGTGCGGATTGTTGTCATTGAGCCAGCCGTGCGTGATACCGCCTTTCAATTCGGCATAGCCGAACAAACCGGGAATAGGCGTCCAGTTGTCAATGCCGATGGTAATGCGTGGAATAGGGTGGGTGTTGTTGGACAGTAGCAAACTTCCGCCGCTCAATTCAGGATCGCCGACATCGTAAGAAATGGGATGAATACCTGCTGTAATATCCACAATATATAGCCGTACATGGGCATATAATTCGCGGAAATAACCGGTCATTTCCGCTTTCGGGTCATTGAAAGACGTTTGCTGTGCGCTTTGCAGCCGTCCCGTCAGCACGATGGCACCGTCATAATCGAACCACCTGTTCGGACGGGTGGCGGGTTTGATGACACCAAGACTCAAATTGCCGCTGTGTGGCAGGGCGGATATATTGCCGTTGGTGTTGTTGTGCAACAGGCTTGGAGCGGCTTCGCCGGAAGAAGATAGCACGGAAAACTGTCCGATGTATAGCACGTTGTCTTTGCATGTGTCCGGTTCAGCCATGGGTAACGGCCACCAGTTCCACGCCATTGCGGGAAGAGCAGTAAACAACACCAATATGATAAACAGCCTATTCAATGCGGTAAAGTTGGTTAATGATTTTGCCTTCGGAATCTTCGCCTAATCCGAAATATGCTTTGCCATTCAGGGTGAACGCGATTTGGTTTTCAGCCCTTCCGCAGGGCATGGAGCCGCAGAATTCCCATTTGTCATCAGCCACGTTGTAACGGTAGTACTCGTTGAATACCTCGCCGCCTGTCAATTCGCCACGGAAACATCTTCCGCCGAAGATATATACATATTCATCCGTTCCGCAGCAGGCACACAGCGAGCGTCCTTTTTCGGACAAGAACGTCCGTTTTGTCCATTTGTCCGTCGGCAAATCCACTTCGTACCATTGGTCAAGATTGCTGGTGTTGAAGCCCAGTCCGTAGAAACATCTGCCTTGAACTTGGACCCCGCAACCGCCAAGACCAGACTTGGCACGCAGGGAACTGTCTTCCTCTTTGGTCCACGTGTTGTTGGAGGGGGTATAATAGATCATTGTACGGGAGAAGCCTCCGTTGGATCCGTAAATGGTGTAAAGGCGCTCTCCGACCACATAAGGAATAGGACTGACAGTTGTGCCTTGTATATATTCCGCCAGTGAGTCCCAGGTGTTGGTTTGGGGCGAGTAACGCCACCAGTCGCGCAGGTAGCAACTGTCCTTAAAAAGATTAGTATTCGTAAAACCAAGTCCGAGGTAAAGTGCGTTGTTATAACCGATGGCAACAGCGCGGACTCTTTGTTTGCCAGGACATACGGCAACTTTTGTCCAGATGTTTGTTTCCGGATTATATTCCCATAAGTCGTTGTGGGCTTTTCCACTCTGGTCCCGTCCACCGAAGACATAGGCTTTGCCGTTCAGCACGCAGGCTGCGGCACTTGCCCGTCCTTCTGGCATCGGCGCACACAGAACAACCGGCAGTTCCACTTCCGCCTTCTTCGTACACGCCGCAAACAGCAGTACTAACAACCATATGGATACCTTATTCCACATGTGTTTTCTTCTTCAGCTCAAAGTCTCTTCCGAGATAGTTCTTCCGCACAATCGGGTTTGCTGCTAATTCTTCCGGCGTGCCGTGGAACAGAATCTTTCCCTCAAACAGCAGGTACGCGCGGTCGGTAATCATCAGCGTCTCATCCACATTGTGGTCGGTAATGAGAATACCGATGTTTTTGCTTTTCAGCCGCCACACGACATCTTGGATTTCCTGCACGGCGATGGGATCGACACCCGCAAACGGCTCGTCTAACATCACAAACTTTGGCTCAATGGCAAGACACCGTGCAATCTCTGTCCGCCGTCGTTCACCACCGGACAGACGATCACCGAGGTTACGCCGCACATGGTTCAGGTTGAACTCCTGAATCAGTTGTTCCACTTTTTGTTCCTGGTATTCTTTGGTGAATTTGGTCATCTCCAGCACGGCGCGTATATTGTCTTCCACGGACAATTTACGGAACACGCTTGCCTCTTGTGGAAGATACCCGATTCCCATCTGTGCACGTTTGTACATCGGCAGGTCGGTAATATCCTGGTCGTTGAGGAAAATCTTTCCGTTGTTGGACGTAATCAGTCCTACGGTCATATAGAAAGTCGTCGTCTTTCCCGCACCGTTAGGACCGAGCAGCCCGACGATTTCGCCTTGCTCCAGATGAATACTTACGTCATTTACGACTGTTCGCTTGCCGTATTTCTTGATCAAATGTTCAGTTCTCAGTTTATCCATAATCCAACAGGACAATGGTCGCTGTGCACGACCTCATTGTATATTCTTGCGTTATAGACGCGGTCTTTCAGTGGGGTGGTCACCCATTCGTAATCAATCCGCCAGCCTGCATTATGGGCACGTGCTCCGGCACGATAGCTCCACCAACTGTATTTCTCCGGCGATTGGTCGAACATCCGGAACGTGTCAACCAGTCCGCTTGCTTCCCAGCGGTCCATCCACTCACGTTCTTCAGGCAGGAAGCCGCTCACACCCACTTGCCGTTCGGGGTGGTTGATATCTATCGGTTTGTGGCATATATTGTAGTCACCGCAGATGACGAGGTTCGGACGTTCCTTGCGCAGTTCGTTTATCCAGAGAAGGAAGTCCTCAAGAAACTCCATTTTGAAATCTTGCCGGATGTCGCCGGTCGTGCCGCTGGGGATATACACGTCCACAACTGTCACATCGCCGAAATCAGCACGCAGCACCCTTCCTTCACTGTCATAGCGTGGCATGTTCATGCCTGCTACCACCTTGTCCGGCTCAATCCGGCTGAAGATGGCAACGCCTGAATAACCTTTCTTCTCCGCCGAGTGGATAAAGCTCTGGTAACCAAGTTCCTGCATTGCGAAAACATCAATCTGTTCCGGTTGTGCCTTGGACTCCTGAATACAGAAAACATCGGGCTGCTCGTCTTTCAGCCAGTCGAGCAGTCCTTTCGACATCGCACTACGGATGCCATTCAGATTATACGAGATTATCTTCATAATTGTTCGCCCAATAACGAGTATTTCACTCCGTCACGAATAATCACTACATGTCCGTTCTCAAGCACTTTCCGAGCCGTATTCTTTTCCATAGAACCCACGTTCTCAATGCCTGCAGGCAGGTCGCAGAACACGTTTACCGTGGCTTTTGCATCGCTGGCATGAATGTATGCCGTAATAACTGCATTGCCGCGTTTGACGGCTGTCACGACACCTTCATGAACGGTTGCCACGTTGATATCGCTGCTCGTCCAGATGACATTGTTGTATGTCACATTTTCCGGTTCAACGGTAGCCGTGATTGTCTCGGAGCGTTTTGCCTCGGTTAGTGTGATATCGGTCTTGTCAACGGTTATATTGGTTGGTCGTACAATGTCTGTATGGGTTTCTGTGCCGCCGCCTTTCATCTTGAATTGTATCTCGCTGTTGGCTTCTGAAATCTCCGTAATAGGATAACCGCTGATATCTGCATACGATGTCGCACCTGCTGGGAAGGCGTCACCGGGCTTTCCCATATAACCGTTGTCAGGGTCACTTTGGCTGTATGTCGGCTTTAATCCGTCTGCTTCAATCAGGTCAATACGCAGGTCGTCGGCACGGTAATTCACGCGGTTGTTTTTCCAGACGTCATAACTGTACCTGATTTTTGTGAGTAGCATACCGTGTCCGGGCAGATAGGTGTCCCAGCCTTTCTTCTGTCTGTTCTCCACCACATAGAACTCGGTCGGATTCGGGTCATTTGCTTTGCCGTTGAACTTGCCGGTGGTTGTCACCACGCACACATCGTTGTATTCCTGCAACTCCTTGATGGTCACGTCTGCGGCACTGTTGAGCACACGCGGAGTAGCCCAGCCGAAGAACATCCGTTCGTAGCCGGAATAAGCGGGTGGGGTATTACCGTCGTTGTTATATGGTCCGTAATCCATGATATCCCACGAACCGCTTGTTTTGTGGGTATTACTGTTTCCGGTCGGATAGAAATCCGGCAGACCGAGCACATGGCTGAACTCATGGCAGAACGTCGCTATGCCTGCACGTGTGTAGGAGTACGCGTTCATTTCGCTGCTGCATGCGTACAAATCCACCTGCTTGCCGTCCAACTTCAGCGAGATGCCTCCTTTGGTGTAAATGTTCCAACTGTGCGGCCAGATCGTATTGGCACCGCCGCCGTCAGCTTCACCGTAACCGGCATAAATCACATACACGAAATCCACGAATCCGTCTTTGTCGTTGTCATATTGCGAGAAATCCACGCCGTCATTGTGTGCCAGTTCGCATGCTTCCTTGACCATGATATGCGGATACTTGTCCTGACCGCCGGCATTTCCGCCGTAATACGCCATGTTTTGTTCCACGGTATAGGGACCGACCACATCGAAGTACGGCTGATATTGTCCGCAGGACTGGTCAATGAAGTACTGCCGCGCCGAACCTTTGGCAACCACTTTTTCCCGAGTGCTTGTGTAGGGGTCGATGTATTCGTAATTGAACGTATAGTTCTCCCCGTTATGCATGTCGCGCATTACTTCAAGGGTATTCTCGCTGCGGAACTTCTCGTCCTGAAAGTTCACAAGAATAATCAGTCCTCTTGGCGCAAGGTTGGTCGGCTGTGCTTGTTGCAAGCTCTGCGGAATGTAATACCGCGAAGCTTTGCGCTGTGCTGTAATCTCCTCATCGCTCAGCGCAGCGGTTTTGACATACTTGCCTTCCGCATTTTGCATCAGCCATTCGCCTTTGGCGTTGGTCAGCCAGTGAAAACACTCGTCGCCATGCTGATAGACGGTAATCACACTTCCGTCAGGTTGTACACGGTTAATCGGTCCGCGGAATGCGGGTTTGGCGTTCAGTGCCGCAACCATTGTGACACCGCACATTATCATCATCAGTTTCTTCATAGTATCATTTATTGTCATTGTTTCTTTATTCCTTTTTTGTTAAGCCATTTGACCTCACATTTCTTACGGTCTGCCTCGTTTCTGGCAACTTTGCGGCTTGCCACGATGGAACCGTCTCTTTTCTGCACGGCATAGCACCATTCGCCTTTGGCGTTTTCCTTGATTTGCCAGCCGTCAGCCGTTATGGCATAGTGGCTCCGCTCATCGCCGCGCAGATAGGTTATCAGCTTGTAACCGTCCGGTTGTTCGCGTACGATTTCACCGCGGTAGGCGGGAACTTTTGCCGGTTGCTGCGCTTCTGCGCCTAATGCCATTGCAAATACAACAGCCAATAATGTCAGTACTTTTTTCATATGTTCGTTGCCTTGATTTTCTTGAACAGTTCGCTCGCAAACACGAAGTCATTGAGTGCTTCATTGTCACTGTTACAAATATCGTGCCGCGACCCTTGCCATTCGAGCAGACCGTTCTTCAGAAACAGTATATTGTCCCCGATTTCCATGATCGAGTTCATGTCGTGCGAGTTCACGATGGTGCAGATATTGTATTCCCGCGTAATGTCTTGAATCAGCTGGTCGATTACTAAACTTGTTTTCGGGTCAAGTCCCGAGTTCGGTTCGTCGCAGAATAGATATTTCGGATTCAGAACGATGGCGCGTGCAATGGCAACGCGTTTCTGTTGTCCGCCGCTTATCTCGCTGGGCATCAGGTCGTACGTATGTTCCGGCATGTTCACGCGTTTGAGACAGAACACTGCGCGGTCGTGCATTTCAGCGTCGCTCATGTCCGAGAACATCTCCAGCGGAAACAGCACATTTTGCATCACGGTCATCGAGTCAAACAGCGCCGAGCCCTGGAACAGCGTTCCCACTTCACGGTGATAGGCACGCATTTCCTTTTCCCCGAACTTCGTTAAATCTGTCAGCGCAGCGGTCTCACTTCTAACAGCGTTAGCGGTCTCACTTCTAACAGCGAAGCGGTCCAATAAAATCGCTCCGCTATCCGGCTTGTGCAGTCCGAGAATGGTCAATGGTCTTCATCAGTACGGTTTTGCCCGAACCGGACTGACCGATAATCATGTTCACTTCACCGTCACGGAACTCGGTACTGATATCTTTCAGCACCGTTACGCCCTCAAAGCTTTTTACTATGTTCTTTACCTGTATCACTTTACACCTTACACCTTACACCGTACACCGTACACCGTACACCTGTACACCTTACACCGTACACCGTACACCTTACACCGTACACCTTACACTGTACACCATACACCATTCAATTCAACATGAGGTTCGTCAGCGCCACATCCAGCAGCAGAATGATGATACTGCTGTTCACCACGGCTTTGGTACTGGCTTTGCCCACTTCCAGTGCTCCGCCGTAGGCGTAGTAACCGTAGTAACTTGCCATGCTTGCTATCACGAACGCGAACACCACCGTTTTGATG
>CAJOFT010000054.1 GCA_905234025.1 Paludibacteraceae bacterium | reverse complement strand
GCGATTTAGAGGAAGCCGAGTTCGAGTTTGGCTTCTTCGGACATCATGTCCTTGGTCCATTCGGGCTCGAAGACAAGATTGACATTCACAGCCGTAATGCCCTCTACCGTGGAAACTTTCTGACGAATGTCCTCCACCAGAAAATCCGCAGCCGGACATGATGGCGCCGTGAGCGTCATGTCAATGTCACACGTGCCATCTTGCTGTATTTCAATCTTATAGATGAGTCCAAGGTCATAGATGTTGACGGGAATCTCGGGATCAAAAACCGTCTTGAGCATCTTGAGAACCTGCTCTTCCTTTTCCAAAAACTCGTTATCCATATAACAATCCTCCTGCAAGTCCAGCCAGTACGACCAAAACAATGGGGTGGCTGATAATGTCAATTAGTTTGTTTTTATTCTTGATAAACACCGGCAACAGGGTGCAAACAGCGACCACGGCGCAGATGATGTAACTGTACTTGTCAATGAAACTTTCGGGTGTGCAAAGACGATAAGCCGCCAAAGCAATGAGGAAAACAATGAGTATGCGGATGATGCGCATGGTAATCTGGTAAACGCGATTGTCCGCCCATCTGTCCTTTATGCGCATGTATAAGGTGCAGATTATCAGCATGATTATGACACTCGGCAGCACAATAGCCGTTGAAGCGATAAGACTTCCCCAGACGCTTTGAGTAGCCGTGTAGCCGACGTAAGTGGCGCAGTTCATACCAATTGGACCGGGTGTGACCTGGCTTATACCGACAATGTCCACGAACTCGGTCGGCGTCATCCAGCCATAACGGGTGACCTCCATCTCAATGAGGGCAATGATGGACATTCCTCCGCCAAAGCCCAAGAGACCGATCTTGAAGAATGATATGAAAAGTTGCAGGTACGTCATATTTTTCTTGCCATGCGGATAACGGTAGCAGCAATAAGGGCGACCACTGCGGGACGTACGCCCTTGAAAACCGCCTCAATTTGCGGGAGATGTTTGTAGCCGGTAAAGAAGATTGCAATAAGCAGAATGCAGACAATGGATGGCAAAACCGCACCCAACACAGCCGCCGCAATATACGCCCAACGGTGCTTGCCACCGGAAACACACCATCCTACGAAGATGGCTGTATTGACCGCAATCAAACCGGGAGCCGCCTGTGCCAAAGCCAGCATGTTGAGAAACTCCTTCTCCTCAATCCACTTGTGCTTGTCCACAATCTCGCGTTGCACGTAGGCAAGCATGACGTAGCCGCCTCCGATGGTGAAGGTGCCGATCTTAAGATAGACAAGGAAAAGATTCGTTATTTTGCGGAGTTCATCCATTCGCTACACGCCAATCACCGTTTTTGACTTGCAGTTGCTCGCGAAGCTGCTGCTTGATAAACTTCGCCATGACATTGATGGCAGCATTGTTGTGTCCGCCCTGCGGAATAATCACGTCCGCATAGCGTTTACACGGCTCAATAAACTGCTCATGCATGGGCTTGAGGACGCGCTGGTAACGCTCCATAACGCCTTCGGCAGTACGTCCGCGCTCCACAATATCACGCTTGATAACGCGAATGAGGCGGTCGTCCGCATCGGCATCGACGAAAATCTTGAGGTCCATTTCCTCACGCAGTTTCTCATCCCGCAACGCCATAATTCCCTCTACGACAATGACTTCCTTCGGCTCAATGTGCACCGTCTCCGCCTGCCGCGTGCAGGTGATGTAGTCGTAAATAGGCTCCTCGATGGCATTTCCTTCGCGGAGTTCGTGAATGTGCTTCTCCAAGAGCGGCCAATCAAAAGCATCCGGATGGTCGAAGTTGATTTTCTGGCGCTCCTCCATAGGAATACCACTGGAATCCTTGTAATAGGAATCCTGGTGCAAGACAACAACTTCGCCTTTAGGAAGGCGCTCTGACAACTTTTTGACCACGGTAGTTTTTCCCGAGCCGGTCCCACCCGCTATACCAATAATAAACATAGAGTTGTGAATTACGCCACAAAAGTACTGCTTTTTGCAGACATATGCAAATAATTTCGTCATTTGTGAAAAATTATGCGAATAAATTTGTATATGTGCAATTTTTGTTGTACTTTTGCAGGCGAATTTGTTAAAAGGACAAATATCCAAATTATAAAAGAACAATACTATGGCTTACAAAATCAGTGAAGATTGTATCGCTTGCGGTACATGCAAAGACGAATGCCCGATGGGTGCGATCTCGGAAGGCGAACACTATTCTATCGATCCGGACGTATGCACAGAGTGCGGAACCTGCGCAGACGTTTGCCCGAGCGGGGCGATCTCCTTATAATGAATAGCTGAGAGCTAAGAGCTAAGAGTTAAAAGAAAGCCGCCAAGTTGGCGGCTTTCTTTTTGTTTTATTTGACCTATAGACTTTTATTTCGCGTAATTGACCGCGCGCGTTTCGCGAATGACGGTTACTTTGACCTGTCCGGGATAGGTCATCTCGTCCTGAATCTTCTTGGCGAGATCGAAGGAGAGCAATTCGGTGTCCTTGTCGGAAATCTTGTCTGCGCCAACGATGACACGGAGTTCACGACCAGCCTGCAAAGCGTAGGTCTTGACCACACCCGGGAAGGACATTGCCATATTTTCGAGGTCATTGAGACGCTTCACATAGGTCTCAACGATTTCACGACGTGCGCCCGGACGGGCACCGGAAATGGCATCGCATGCCTGTACAATCGGCGCAATAAGCGTTTCCATCTCACATTCATCGTGGTGCGCACCAACCGCATTGCAGATGTCGGGCTTTTCACCGTACTGTTCGCAGAGCTTCATACCTGCTTCCGCGTGCGGGAGATCCGCATATTCTTCGGCAACCTTTCCTATATCGTGAAGCAGACCTGCGCGGCGGGCTTTCTTGGTGTTCAAGCCGAGTTCAGCAGCCATCGCACCGCAGAGATTCGCCGTTTCGCGGGAGTGCTGGAGCAGGTTCTGACCATATGAAGAACGGTATTTCATCTTGCCGACCAGACGGATGAGTTCCGGATGCAAACCATGCACGCCAAGGTCAATCGTAGTGCGTTTACCGGTCTCAATAATCTCTTCCTCCACCTGCTTGGTGACTTTCGCAACGACTTCCTCGATGCGGGCAGGGTGAATACGTCCGTCCTGCACAAGCTGGTGAAGTGAAAGACGTGCAATCTCACGGCGAATGGGGTCATAGCCGGAAATGGTAATGGCTTCGGGTGTATCATCCACAACAATTTCCACACCTGTTGCCGCTTCCAAAGCACGGATATTACGACCTTCGCGACCAATGACGCGGCCTTTTACCTCATCATTGTCAATGTGGAAAATAGACACCGCGTTCTCAACCGTTGTTTCAGACGCAATGCGCTGAATGGTCTGGATGATGAGTTTCTTGGCTTCCTTGTTGGCGGTCAGGCGGGCTTCGTCCATCGTTTCGTTGATAAATGCCATTGCGTCCGTCTTGGCTTCGTCACGCATGGCTTCAACGAGCTGCTTCTTCGCTTCTTCAGCAGAAATGCCTGAAAGCTGCTCCAACTGATGTTGTGCCTGCTTGTGCATTTTGTCAATCTCCTGCGCTTTGAATTCGAGCGCTTTCTGCTGATTATCAACCTGTTGCGCACGGCTGTTGAGGTCATTCTGCTGACGCTGCAAATCTCCCTGACGTGAATTGAGTTGTTGCTCACGGTCGCGGAGCTGCTGTTCGCGCTGCTGTTTTTTCTGTTCGTCCGCACGCATCTGGTTGTCGTGCTCCAACTTGAGAGCAATGAACTTTTCCTTCGCCTCGACGATTTTGTTCTTCTTGATGATTTCCGCCTCTTCTTCAGCCTTTTTGAGCAGACCGATTGCGGTGAAGCGGAAGATTAGGTAACATATGCCCGCACCCAAAGCGAATGCGGCAATACCTATGATAATGGATAAAACTATTGTTGACATAAATAAATGGTTTATAATTGTTTATGATTGTTCAGGGGTGTTCAATATTGTAGTAGGCGCAAGCGCCTCGTTTATTCTGCTGTTCAGTTCGGACAATTTTTGTTTGACGGGTTCAAGCGATTTTTCCCGTACGTCGGCGTGTAGTCCAACCGCCGATTCAAGTGCGACATACATCCACAATTTCTCGGGAGAGGTATTCCGGAAACGTGCCGCATAAAATTGGTATCTTTTGTTAAGCCAGTCCGCCGCCTCACGGTAAGTTTGTTCCTTATCCCGCTCGACGTCCAAAGAGACTGTATGGATGTCCAATCTAAGGTTAATATGTTGTTTGTCACTCATTGTTTGAGTATTTCAAGTGCTCTGTCCACTTGTGCAATGATGTTGGAGAGTCTCCGTTTCGCCGCCTCCTGCTGTTCCGGTGTTTCGGAGAGGGATTTGGCGACGCGCAGTGCATTGTACTGCGCAGTCAAGGTCACAAAATCCGAGTGAGTACGCATAATCTCCTGCCGCTGCCGCTCGTTTTCCTCCTGCAGTGCCTGATAATCAGCCTGCAAAGAGGAATAACGAGAGAGTAGCGCATTGAGCGATGATTCCAGTGTTTCCAGTTCAGTCATCAGAAGCTGTAACCTACACCTATACCGAGCACACCCATGAACTGTACGCGCTCCTTGGCATAAACGACACCATTGTCATCCGGTTTGCCGTCAATCTTGAGACCGTTGATGTATTTGAGGTCTGTGCTGAGAGTGACGTTGAGGCATTTGAGGAACTGATACGAAACCATCACAGTCCAGTCCACGTCGAAGTTACCGAAACGACGGTTGTTATCGCGGTAGCCGAGGAACGTACGGTTGGAGACATCCACGCCGTTGTCCTGCATTTCCTTCATCTGTGAATAGGTATAGTTGGCAGCACCTGTGCCGTCGTCAAACTCATACATTCTCACCTTGTCCCATTTATACGGGGTGAAGAGTGTCAGTGCAGTAGCCACTTTGAGGTCTTTGTACGCATAATTGACCGTACCTTTGAAGCTGAGACCAAGCTCACCGATGGCGTTCTTGTACTGCTTAACGTTCTTGTCATCATATTTCCATGTACCTTGTGCTTCCTGAACTGTCTGACGGAAGGTCTGATCTGCGGCATAAATACCTTCATCCTGCATGAATTTGGTGTACTTTTTGTTGTTTTTGTCAGAGATGTAAGCCGTTGTAATACGACCTGCAACAGGCGAGAGGTAAAGGGAGAAGTCTGCACCGTTTACGCTCTTCTTCCAGTCAATACCGACGGAGATGTCCGTGTAAGACGGAGCGAGAATCATACTATGGATAGCGCCTACCGTGCCATCACCCGGGTAATCACGACCGGTAGCCATCTGGGTTTGGAAAGCAGCGGAAGCAGTCAAGAACCACGTTGTAGCAAACTCCCAACCGAACTTGGTGTCAAACTTCAGATGGTCAGAGGTTTTCTGGAGTTTGTCATACTTCTGGTCAACCCAACTCATACCGAATTCTACATCGAGGTTGGATTCCCAACTCAATTGGTTTTCAGCATACACTAAACGCAGTTTACCGAACGCCACACCGGCAACGCTGTTGTTACCACCGGCAGCCCAGTTCCACAGACCCGTTGCATTGGCGTTCAGACCAACGATACCGGACACTTTCCACGGTTTCGGAGCCTCAGCGGGAGCCTCTGCAGGTGCTTCCGCCTCCTGGGCAAAAGTCATTGCTGCACACAGGGTGCAAGCAAGAAGAAGAATAGATTTTTTCATACAAATGTTGTTTAGAATTGTTTATAATTGTTTAGTATGGTTTAATATTGTGCGGTGTCATAAACCTGGTCTGCCACGTCGGAGCCTTTGATATGCTCGATGATGCAGAAGGCGAAATCGGCTGCGAGACCGGGTCCTTTGGCTGTAATGATGTTCTTAGACTCCACCACCAAGCCGCCTACATAACTCTCACCGAGGAAGGATTCAAAGCCAGGATAGCAAGTAGCCTGTTTGCCTTTGAGTATGCCCAGTTTGCCCAATACAGACGGAGCAGCGCATATTGCAGCGATGAGTTTGCCTGCGTCGTTGTGATTCAGGAGCAGTTCACGGAGACCGTTGTGCTGGTCCAAGTGGGTCTGTCCGCCCGGAAGAATGAGCATTTCGGCATCGTCGAAGTCCACATTCTCAAAGAGTCCGTCTGCTTCCACAGCGATGTTATGCGCACCTAAAACCATCGGTTTGCCGGTAATGGAAACCGTGGTAAGCGCAATGTTGGCACGCCGTAAAAGGTCGATTGTCGTGATGGCCTCTATTTCCTCGAAGCCGTTGTCCAAAAACAAATAATTCATAGTCTTTCTTTATTTATATTTGAATATATAGGTGATCGTTCCGAACTGCTTGTCGGGTCGATCGGTAAAGGAAAACTCCGCTTTATACGCCGCTTTGACCGCCAATTGGATTGTGGCATCATCCGAAACGGTTGTGCCTTCGGTTGCCTTGGCGCTGACGACTTTGCCGCTACCGTCCACAATAATGGCAACAACGACTTTGCCTTCCTGGCTGAAATTGTTACTCGGAGCAGGTAAGCTCTTGCATGAGCGTCCCGCGAGTGACCAGGACGTGCCGCCGGACGAGCCGGAACCTACATTCGGATTACCGCGGCGGGAATCGCCTTCCGTGTCGCCGCTGCCTTTTGCGCCGTCACCGTTGTTGCCAAAGAGCGAGCCGAACTGGTTGGCTTTGTCTATCGCCGCCTGTTCGCGGGCACGCTGTTCGGCAAGCGCCTGTTCACGTGCCTGACGTTCCGCTTCAAGGCGTTGCTGTTCCTCGCGCTCTTTTTGCAGACGTTCGGCTTCAGCCTGTTGGCGGGCTTTCTCCTCCGCTTCGCGCTGGCGTTGCAGTGCCAGCGATTCCTCATCGTCCTGCACCATCAGGTCGTTTGGCGAGGGATTGGACTGTGCCGGAGGCGGTGCCACGGATTCGGATGGTGCCGCCTGCGACTCCTGCGGCTGGTAACCTCCGCCGTCTTCAGCCACACCGAACGCCACCTCTACGCCTTCTTCCTCCTGCTCACGCAAGGAGTTGATGCGGATGAACCACAACAACAGGAAGAGCAGCAGCATCACAAGAGCCGTGCCTACAGCAGCGATTGTATTTGAACGGCGTTTACTGACCATTATGTCTCGTTGCAATGACGAGTTTCATCTTGTGCTGGTTGGCGATATCCAGTACGTTTACCACTTCCTTATAAGCGATATCCTGGTCTGCATGCAAGGCAATATACATTGCGGAATCCATCTGCTGGATGCCGCAGAGGTAACTCTCCAAGTCCTCCACATTGATGGCAACGGGTTTTTCGCGCCCGAGAGCCACAAAGTAGTTGCCGAGGTTGTCAATACTGACTTTTGCGACCACTTGTTTGGTGTTCGTTTTCGCTTTCGCCTGCGGAAGATTTATCTTAATATCATTGGGTGAGGACATTGTTGACGCCATCACGAAGAACAGCAGCAGCAGGAAAATCAAATCCGTCATGCTGGACATCGCGAAAGTCGCCTCCACCCTGTTTCGTCTTTTCAGACTCATTGTTAAAAGGTTAAATTGTTAAGCTGTTAAACTGTTATGCCGGTTCGTTGAGCAGGTCCATAAACTCCAGCGTACGGGATTCGAGTCCGCGAACGACATGGTCAATGCGCGCCACGAGGAAATTGTATGCGAACATTGCCAAAATACCGACAATGAGACCGCCAATCGTGGTCACCATTGCCTGATACATGCCTTCGCTCAGTGCGGACATCTCTATCACGCCACTGGCGTTCTGCGCCATATTGAAGAACGTCTGCACCATGCCAAGCACCGTTCCGAGGAAACCGAGCATCGGAGCACCGGCTGCGATGGTTGCCATGATGACCAGTCCTTTTTCGAGCTTGCCGACCTCCAAGTTTCCGACGTTCTCGATAGCGACCTGCACGTCCTGCATCGGTCGTCCGATACGGGATATACCTTTCTCAATCATGCGGGAAGCCGGTGTGTCAGTCTGTTTGCAGAGGTTGACAGCGGAATCCATTTTACCTTCGTGGATATAGTCGTGGATGCGGTCCATGAACGACTTGTCTTCACGGGTAGCGGATTTGAGCACCACCATACGTTCGATAAAGATATACACTGCCCATGCCAGCAACAGCGCAAGGATAATCATGATCCAGCCGCCATAAGAAGCCATCGTCCACAGACTGATGGATTCCTGTACGGGCTCTTCTGCGATTGCGAGGCTCTCTGCCATCGCGTTCAATGTGTCAATTTGCAAAAACATAGTTTAAATTTACGATTTAGCGATTTACGATTTGGCGATTTTATTTAGCGATTTACGATTTCAGGCATTTTCGATTTCCAACGCTTCGCGGTAGCGTTTGATGGTTTCCTGAATACCCAAATAGAGGGCATCCGAGATGATGGCGTGTCCGATGCTGACTTCCGCCACCCAGGGGAACGCCTTAATGAGCGGACGGAGGTTCTCAATGTTCAGGTCGTGCCCCATATTGAGCCCGAGCCCCAATTCACGGGCTTTCTCCGCCGCAGGACGCAGATAATCCAGCGCCCGCTCCGGACTGAGGTCGAACAACTTCACATACGGACCCGTATAGATCTCCACGCGGTCTGCGCCGGTCTTCTTGGCATATTCGACCATTTCGACATTCGCGTCCACAAAGATGCTCACGCGGATGCGCTTCGAATGGAGTTCATCAACGATTGCCTGCAAGTAATTCAGGTAATGGCGGACGTTCCAACCGTGGTTACTGGTCAGCTGCGTCGGCGAATCCGGCACGAGCGTGACCTGGTCGGGACAAACGTCCATCACCAGTTCCATAAACTCATCCGTCGGGTTTCCTTCCACGTTGAGTTCCGTTTTAATCAGGGATTTGAGCTGATAGACATCCTCCTTGCGGATGTGCCGCTCATCGGGACGGGGATGCACGGTAATGCCCTGTGCGCCGAACAGTTCACAATCGAGCGCGAACTTCTCCACGTCCGGTGTATTGGCTCCGCGTGCATTACGCAGCGTTGCCACCTTGTTGATATTTACACTCAGTTTGGTCATATCATTTTCGTATTTTATATTTTCACATTTTTACATTTTACATTTCAGCCCGCAAAATTACAACTTTTTTTTCATATCTGCAAAAAAAAGTGCAGAAATGCCGCACTTTTTTTTATTGACCATTGGACAATTGACTATTTTACAATTGTATTGTGCCATTGTCTTATTGGATTATTATTTTCAGAGCACGGTGCACAGCGGTGCACGTCGTACGTCATAAAACCGTTTCGGTACTATTATATGACAACCGGTTACCACGTTTAGATATTGACGACTTTGTGGGTGGTGTCGTTGACTTTGACCACGTAGCCGGAAGTGTATTCGAGCGGAATGGAGAACTCCGTAGCTGTGGCGGTTGTGCTATAAACAAGCTGTCCGAAAGGCGTGTAGATATCAATACGGTCTCCCTGCACCAAGCCGCGGACATAGAGCGTGCCGCCGTGTGCAAAGATGGTGTATTTGCGTTTGGACACCTGCTCCGTCTTCGGGAAGAGACCAAAGCGCAAAGCGAAACGCCGGTTGTTCTCACCTGCCTCAATGTCCGCCTCGTAATCCTGCTCCAAGAGATTGATGTTCTTCTTGAGCTGATAGTCTATCAGCCAGACGTTCTTGTACGCGGCAAAAGCTTCTTTCTCCGGCAGGGAGAAGACAAATTTATTGACCATTTGGCCATTTTGAGGTATGGAGACACCGAGCGGGATGTCCACTTCTACCGGTGCGGCACCGAGCAGCGAGATACGCGACTGACGCTTGCTGTCCAGCAGATAGACTTGCGCCGTATTATCCGACGAGAGCCACTTGACACCGTCACGACCATAGCGGTAGTCGATGTGCTTGTTCGCTGCGGAATCAGGTATAACGGTCAGAAGGTCGGAAGAGACTTTGTTGGCGGTTTGGGCGTTGCCGCGGGCGGGGACACCCGCGTACCCGTTCGGACGCGGGGAAGACATCAGAAGAATAGGACGTGCGGCTTTCTTGTTCCGTCCGCAATACGGTATATGGAAGACCACTGCTTCGCGGTTCTGCTGGGTTGCCGTCTGCGTGAGGAAGGCGTTACCCATCGCCATGGTGGCGCCGTTGTCCCAAGAACGAACCGTATATATCTGGTCATGCTCGTCCAGGTATTCGCCGTCTCCGTCCATCTGGTAGAAGATATGCGGGATGTACATCTGACGGAGGTAATTGCCAAGCTCAAGCACCGTGTCCGTGCGGTAATTGGAGACAAGCCACGGAAGTCCCTTCATGTTCCAGCCCATATCCTCCTGACGGGTGAAGTTGAGTTCTGCACCCGTTCCGGCAGTACGGTTGTCATATTGCGTGAGATAAACCGTCTTGTCATCTCCGGTCTCGGTATAGACATACTTACCCAACTCCGGTGCAAAGGCGTTGAAACGGAGCAACGTATCCTGCGTAGCACCGAAATCGAAGAGATATCCCTCGCAAGCCGTGCGGTTGGTTGTATCCACACGAAGCCATGCCGACGAGTTCTCGGGACAGAAGACATAGTCTTTCGCGGAACGTGCCGCACCGGAATATTGGTAGGTGTTAAAGTTCAAGGTTGAATGTTGAATGTTTAACGAATCCTTGGCGGAGGCGTAGGT
>CAJOFT010000053.1 GCA_905234025.1 Paludibacteraceae bacterium | reverse complement strand
AACAAGTGGAGCGGCGAAGAAGAACGCTACTACACGTCCGGCACTTACAGAAATGACTCCACGTTCGACAACAGAAAGCACTACTACGGTATGCAACTCATTGTCAACGAGCCCGTATTCAAAACTATCAAGCACAGCATGTGTGAAGGATCCGTATATACCTTCAAGGGCAACAGATATACGGAAGCAGGTACATATAAAGATACCCTGCATGCACAGAATGGTTGTGACAGCATCGTTACATTGATTCTGACGGTTAACAAACCGTACCACCATGTTGAGGTTGTCGATCTGCTGGAAGGACAGTCGGTTGAGTTCTTCGGAAACACCTACAACACGACAGGTACCTACACGCATTACAACAACACGCCGGAAGGTTGCGACAGCACGTCTATTCTCCAACTGACCGTACACCAGTTAGTTGACACAACGGTTACCGTTTGCTCAACCGACTTGCCGTACATATGGCATAACAAGTGGAGCGGAAAAGAAGAACCTTATTACAACACCGGTTTATACCGCAACGACACAACCATTGACGGACGGAAACATTACTATGGCATGCAACTGAATGTACATACGCATTCTGACACCATCCTGTACCGTTCCATCTGCGAAGGTTCGTTCTATGACTTCAACAACCAGCGGCTCACGCAACAAGGCGAATACCGCGACACCTTGAAGAATATTGCAGGTTGCGACAGCATTGTCCGGTTGCATCTTGCCGTATATCCGCGGATTCACAATATTGTTAACCGCTCCATCTACGAAGGCGACACCGTTCACTTCGAGAACAAGGTATATAGCGAGCCCGGTCGTTATCCGTTCCGCTATACATCGGCTGCGGGTTGTGACAGTATTATTGAGTTGAACCTGACAGTGAAGAAACTGTTTGACGACTCCATATCGGTATGCTATTCTGACCTGCCATTTGAATGGAGAGGCAAGAAGATTTATGAATCCGGCATCGTCCGCGACACTGCCTACAACAGCGAAGGCTTGCCGGTTGTAACCGGTTTGAAAGTCACCGTTCTGCCGACATTCCGTGCTTCAGAGCCCCTTGTGAAAGTAATCTGCGAAGGCGACTACTTCTCATTCAACGGACAGAGACTCTCAGAAGCAGGCACATACTATGACACGCTAACCGCACAGAACGGTTGTGACAGTATCATTTCACTGGCACTGCAAGTCATTCCGCAAAATATCCAGTCGAATTCGAAGATTATATATGAAGGCGACTCTGTATTCTTCGACGGCGAATGGAGGAAAGAAAGCGGAATCTACGAGTATACTGAAAAGGGCGATTACGGATGTTTGAACGTTTATCGTCTGGCAGTAACCGTTCTCAAGCAGTTCTACGTTGATACCACTGCCTATGTCTGCTCGAACGAATTACCGTTCGTATGGCACGGAATAGAGTACCATGCTTCAGGAGACTACACGATTCCGACTGCATGGACAGACTCCTCGCAAGTTATAACGACTTTGCACCTGACTGTTAATCCGACTTGGAATTATGAACGTAACATCACACTCTGCGAAGGAAGCACCTTTATTTACAAGAACAAGAGCTACAAACAAAGCGGGTACTTCTTCGATACCATTCCAAGTACTGTCGGCTGTGATTCCATCTGCAAGTTTATCATCAGCGTGCATCCGTCATACGACCGCATTGATACCGTACATATCTCCGACAAGGAGACCTATGACTTCAACGGACGCCAACTCAACCAGTCCGGCTACTATGAATCCACTGGTAAGACCATCTACGGCTGTGACAGTATGGCTCACCTTGTGCTTGTGGTTCACCCGTCGTACTATAACTACGACTCGATTAACCTCTGCCAAGGCGACACCTTGTATTGGCACGACCAGAAGATATTCAAGACCGGTCTGTATTCCGACAGTTTGCTGACTGAGACGTACAACTTTGACAGTGTATATCAGGTTCGCGTGATTGTACATGAAAAGTACTACAAAGAGCAACAGTTCGAAATCGTTGAAGGTCATGAGACGTATATCCACGGCATCAACATCTCGAAACCGGGTGTTTATTACGACTCCTTGCTGACTATCCACGGTTGCGACAGTGTTTACCAGATTGTTGTCAACTGGGCACGCAAGTTCACGCAGCACTGGGATATAACCATCTGCCAAGGTGAATACTACGACTTCTTCGGAACGAAGTTGACGCACTCGGGAGATTACGACCATACCTCCATCAAGGGTGACAGTACCATCTATCTCCACCTGACCGTCAACCCGACATCTATTTCGGATGAACGCATTGTAATCAGTCCGGAAGACTTGCCATATATATATAAGGAACGCACGTACGATGCCGGTGGCGTTTATACCAACGTTTACCAGAACCGCTTCAAGTGCGACAGTATCTGCCAACTGACACTGGTAGTTTCGCAACATGTCTCCGAGTGGGATCAAATGCCACTCTGCCCGGGTCAGCAAATCAAGATTGACGGAATTGTCATTGACACAGCCGGTCTGTACACGTTTGTCAAACGCTCCAAAGTCAGCGGTTTGTTAGACAGTCTGTACCGTGTTGAAGTATTCGACGCACCGGACTTTGAAGCACCGACTGATTCTATCGTTATCTGCGAAGGCGATACGGTTATCTTCGGCGGAAGACCAGTATTCCGCGCCGGTCTGCATACAGCGAACCTCAAGACCATCCATGGTTGCGACAGTATCCTGCGTCTGTTCATGACCGTCAACCCGTCTTATCTGTATCCGACATCGGCAACTATCACGGATTATCAGAGTTACACCTGGCGTGGCAAGGAATACACGAAGCAAGGCATCTATGACCAGTCTTATCCGACCATCAAGGACTGCGACAGTACGTATCGGCTGAATCTGACTGTCATCGAGACCAAACGTTACGTGGACAACGACAGTATCTGCTTGCACGACACCTTGCGCTGGCGTAATCATATACTGACAGACCCGGGTATCTACAGCGATACGATTTGCAACCTCGCAAGCCTGACTTCTGTTATCTACACGCTTAACCTCGGTGTAGTAACGCCGACGATTATCAAGAGCGCGTCTGTGACAGAAACGGCTGCGGATGTAGAGTCGTTCAACATCAACTTCACCTACTCCGGTCTCCGTCCGAACACGTACAGCGTACAGTTCGACGAACGTGCCCATGCTGAAGGCTTTGAAGATATTATCAACAAGCCGTTCGGACCTAATCTTGCAGCTGAAGTGCCGATGCCGCATAAGACGAAAGTCGTTTATCAGGAGCACACGGAATATGTCCGTCCGAATTACTACACGATGCGTCTGGCACTGGATAACAGCGTCTGCGGCATATCACGCTCCGACAGTCTGACCTTGCTGATCCGCTACCCGAGCTGGATTATCGAGCAGAACTGGGACGATGTCGTTGCTCCGCTACGTTCGGAATACAACGGCGGCTATGAGTTCGGTTCATACATCTGGTACCTCAATAACGAACCGTTCCAGAACGGAGGTCTGCCGTACTTGTATTCGAAGGAACTCAAGCCCGGAGACCAAGTTGTGCTTTATGCAACGCGTCTCGGAGAGAACTATAATATCCCGACGGCTCCGCTTGTCATCACGGCTCCCGTTCCGGAAGTATTTACGCATCCGGTACTCGTTTATCCGAATGTTGTTTCGAAAGCGAGAGCACGTGTTAACATCCAGTCCGAATCGGACGGTAGTTACAAGGTTTACTCCGCTACCGGACAGTTGTTCTCAACCGGCACCTTCGACTCCGGCGAACACTCCGTGGCTGTACCTGCTGTTTCCGGCTGCTGCTTCATCCAGGCGACAACGGAAGACGGATATACCGTAACCCAGAAGATTTTGGTTTACTAACCATTCTGAACAATACTAAACAATTATAAACAATTATAAACAACTTAAAATCAAAACATTATGTCAAAAGTAACTGTAGTAGGCGCCGGTAATGTAGGCGCAACCTGTGCAAACGTGTTGGCAGTGAAGAACATCGCCAGCGAAGTAGTATTAATTGATATCAAAGAAGGCGTAGCCGAAGGCAAAGCCATGGATATCATGCAAACCGCCCAACTGCTCGGTTTCAATACCGTAGTTCGCGGCGTGACCAATGACTATTCGCAAACTGCCGGCTCGGACGTAGTTGTTATCACCAGCGGTATTCCCCGCAAACCCGGAATGACCCGTGAGGAACTGATCGGTGTAAATGCAGGTATCGTGAAGAGCGTTGCCAGCCAAGTGCTTGCAGCTTCTCCCAACGCTATCCTCGTGGTTGTTTCCAACCCGATGGACACCATGGCTTACCTCACGCTCAAAGCTACCGGTCTGCCCAAGAACCGCGTTATCGGTATGGGTGGCGCGCTGGACAGCAGCCGTTTCAAGTATTTCCTGAGCCAGAAGCTCAAATGTGCAGCCAACGAAGTGGAAGGTTTCGTTATCGGCGGTCACGGTGACACGACCATGATTCCGATGGCTCGTTTCGCTGCCTACAAGGGTATTCCCGTAAGCGCACTTCTGGATGAGGCTGAACTGGACGAAGTGGTTCACAGCACGATGGTTGGCGGTGCAACCCTCACCAACCTGCTTGGCACCAGTGCATGGATGGCTCCCGGAGCAAGTGCAGCCCACCTCGTTGACGCCATCGTCAATGACCACAAGCGCATGATTCCGTGCTCGGCTTACCTTGAGGGCGAATACGGCTTCAGCGACATCTACATCGGTGTTCCTTGTATTATCGGTCGCAACGGTATCGAAGGCATTCTCGAACTCGAACTCAACGACAAAGAGAAAGAGATGTTTGCCGCTTCCGAAGCCGCCGTTGCAAAAACAACAGCAATACTTAAAGAAATCAACGCAATCTAATGGATCTATTTCAAAAATGTATATCTGACCCGAATGCGGAGCGTCTGCATATGGCAAGGGATTTGAATGTTTATCCCTATTTCCATGTGCTTGAGTCACGCCAAGCACCCGTCGTTCAGATGGAAGGGCATCGCGTAATCATGCTCGGCAGCAATAACTATCTCGGCTTCACCGAAGACCCGGAGGTTATTGCCGCCGGTCACGCGGCGCTTGACAAATACGGAACCGGCGTCAGCGGAAGCCGCTTCCTCAACGGCACCTTGGACCTTCACCTCCAGCTTGAAAAAGAGTTGGCAGAGTTCACCGGCTATGAGGACTGCATGACCTGCTCCACCGGATTCCAGACGAACCTTGCGATTATCTCCGCCATTTGCGGGAAGGATGATTATATCCTGAATGACCGCGAGAACCACGCCAGTATATATGACGCATGCCGACTCAGTTTTGCCAAAGTCATGCGTTACCGTCACTCCAATATGGAGGACCTGGAGCGGATTCTCCAGTCCATTCCCCGTGCCTCAGGCAAACTGATTGTGACGGACGGTGTATTCTCCATGCGCGGAGATATATGCAAGTTGCCGGAGATTGTCGAACTGGCACAGAAGTACAATGCCCGCGTTATGGTGGATGACGCCCACGGATTTGGCGTACTCGGTCCCGGCGGTCGCGGAACGGCGGCACACTTCGGGCTGACGGACAAGGTCGATATCACCATGCTCACCTTCTCGAAGTCGCTTGCTTCCATCGGTGGCTGCATGCTCACATCGCATAAAGTGGCAGACTGGATCCGCCACGTGTCGCGTCCGTTCATCTTCTCGGCAAGCATCACACCGTCCAGTGCAGGAACAGCCATGGCTGCGTTGCACCGTCTCATTGAAGACCCCGAACGTCCGGCACGACTGATGAATATCGCTCATTATTTCCAGCAGGGACTTATCCGTGCAGGAATCCGCATCATCGAAGCGCCAACGCCTATCGTGCCTATCTTCACCTACGAAACGATGGACACACTCTGGTACGGCAAGAAGATGTTCGAGGAAGGCGTATATGTCAATCCTGTCATCACACCGGCTTGCGTCGAAGGCGAATGTCTGCTGCGGACGACTCTCATGGCTACGCATACAGAACCCGTCATAGACGAAGCGGTGGATATTATCGCGCGTGTACTACGGCAAAAACCTGATCATAAAGGATAACAGATGAAGACATTACTCATTTCCGGAGGCTCATCCGGCATTGGTAAAGCGACCGTGGATTTGTTCGCCGGTCACGGGTGGATGGTGTATGAACTGAGCCGTCACGGCAGCAGTCGTGATAATGTGCATCATATAGACTGCGATGTGACAGACGAACAGTCCGTTCTTTCCGCTGTCAACCAAGCCGTCTCCCAAACCGACCGTCTGGACGTTGTCATAGCCAACGCAGGTTTCGGCATCTCCGGAATCATTGAGTTCACCGACACCGAGGAAGTGCGGCATCAGTTTGATGTCAACTTCTTCGGTGCCTTGCACCTCGCCAAAGCGGTGTTGCCGCAATTGCGCAAGCAGCACGGCGGTACCATTATCTTCACTTCCAGCGTTGCCGCCATTCTATCTGTGCCCTACCAAGCCTTCTATTCCGCCACCAAAGCAGCCCTCAATGCCATGGCGTTGGCGTTGCAGAACGAAGTGCGGTACTTCGGAATTCATGTGTCCGTACTGATGCCCGGAGACGTGCAAACAGGGTTCACGGCGGCGCGCAATAAATCGGTAGCAGGAGAAGATATCTACACGTCCGCACACAAAGCCGTTGCGACCATGGAGCACGACGAGCAGCACGGATTATGCCCGCAACAGATGGCTAAATGCTTCTGGCGCATAGCCAACAAGCGCAATCCCGCACCGCAATATGTCGGCGGCGGCAGTTACAAACTGCTCTGTTTTCTGGACAGGCTGCTACCCAAACGCCTCGTCAACTGGATTGAATACAAGGTCTATTCCTAAAGTCCAACCTCCAACAGTGAAACAGTCTATCAGAATAATCTCTCCTTCCGGAGCCATTAACCCCGACTTTATTGACGGTGCTTCCCAGCGTCTCCGAGCTTGGGGATTCGAGGTTTCCGAATCTGCCCATGCACGCGGCGGATTCGGTCGTTTCAGCGGTACGGACGAGGAACGTCTTGCCGATTTGACCGAAGCCCTTTCCGACTCGTCTGTAGATTTCATTCTTTGTTCCCGCGGCGGCTACGGCTTACAGCGCATCATCGACCAAATCGTACACCATACACCAACAATCATTGGTTTTTCCGACATCACCGCCCTTCACCAACTCTGCGCCCTTACACCATACACCGTACACCATACACCGTACACCGTACACCATACACCGTACACTGTACACCATACACCGTACACCATACATGGTCTGATGTGCAAGCACATTGCCACGTTGCCGGAAGATTCCGAAGCGCTCCAACTATTCCGTCAGGCTTTATCCGGCAAGCCCTTGCACTATGACCTGCCGCCACATCCGCTCAACCGCTTCGGTGAAGCCGAAGGCACACTTATCGGCGGAAACCTCAGCGTCCTCTACGGACTGCAAGGCACACCTTACAGCCTTAATGCCGTACTCGACACCCATCCCGAAGGCTGTATTCTTTTCATTGAAGACATCTGCGAGCGGCATTACCACATCGACCGCATGATGCGCAATCTCCGCATGTCCGGCGTCCTTTCCCGCATCAAAGGACTTGTCGTCGGACAATTCACCGACTGCGACTGCGACCCGCTCATGGGTTGCTCCGTTTACGACACTATTTACGAAGCCGTAGCCGAATACAGCTATCCCGTCCTGTTCGACTTTCCCGCCGGACATGTGGACGACAACCGCCCACTCTACCTCAACTCTCCCGCACAACTGCAAGTAGCACCAACAAGTGCGGTTGCCTGCTCTTTCTTGGATTGACCATTGGACAATTGACCATTAAAAGTCTCCCTGCCAATCCCGCGGCCATCTCGGGATATCGTCGGGCTATCTCCGAGCTTTTGGGCGGTTTTAACATACCCTTCCATATATAAGACAAAAAAGAGGGTAAATCTATCACCTGAAATGAAACTTTTTTCATTTTTTTTGTTTTTGTCTCCTTCATATTTCAAAAAAGGACCAAGCTGCACAAAAACAAAAGATGCTTAAGAGATGCTTAACATATGCTGATTGGGAAAGAGGAATTTAGAGAAAAACCGGATGCCGGGATTTGCCGACATCCGATTTAATATTCAATCTACTTATATCCAATCTATTTATTCAGGAAACGGTGCACAGCAGTGCACGTCGTACATCATAAAACAATGCTTGTACTATTTTCATTCCAGACCTTGCACACGACGGGTCTTTTCAAACAAATAAATCATTTGCAGTTATGGAGGAATGAACAATAGAAGAATGTGCTCCTTTTGATAAACCGTATGGTGTAACAAAGGTAAGAACAACCCCTCTATTTATGCTATTCATTTCCATAAAAAGCTGTTTGCGTTTAGTTAGTCGCTCTGCATAATCTTTGTTGATAGCATAAGGTCTGGCAGAAAATTTCATTTCGCAGAGGTGAATTATCTTATCGGCTCGCGCAATTATTAAATCGACTTGAGCTCCTTTACGTTCATCGTCCTTGGTCGGAATAAAACGCCATGCAGAAGATACAGTAGCTATGCCGGAAATCCCCAAGCTACGCTTGATCTGTGGAAGGTGGCGCAAGCAAATCTCTTCAAATGTAAATCCTTCCCAACTCTCCACACTGCGGTCTTGGAAGTGATGCTGCCAATACTGTTCATCTTTCGAATGATTATCTTTTACGTAGCGGAAATAAAACAACGTATAGAAATCACACAATCGATATAGGGTCTGCTTTGTTTTATTGCCGTATTGCGCGTATGAGACCACAAAATCGCATCGCTCAAGATTTTCCAGTATTTTTGTCAGTCCCCCTCCTGAATATCCCGTTTCTGTAGAAATCTCCGTTTTAGTGAATCCTTCACGCTTAGTGGCCAACAACTGAACTATTCGGATATATTTATCAGCTTTTTTAAATAACGCGTTGTATAATTCCTTGAACTCATCGCTCAGTGCGCCACCTCTTCGGAAGATAAGGGCATCCACATTTTCTATCAAACTTAATTGTGGACGCAGTAAACTCAAATAATACGGAACACCGCCAAAAATCATATAATATTGCAATATCTGATACTCATCCCAGTCAAAGCCGTTAGCTTGCAAATATTCCCTACACTCGTTCAAGTAGAAGGGGCGAAGGTAAATGCGATGAGTAATGCGATTATGCAGCCCTCCCTGGTTATCTTCAAGTTTTTCTTTCATCCAAGCCGTCGCACTGCCACAGGCGATGAATACAATATCATCTCTACTCTGAACCCAACTTGACCAAAAGTATTCCAATTCACTGACAAAATCACTTTTTTGAGTGTCAATCCATGGCATCTCATCAAAAAAAACCACTTTGCGTTCTTCCTCACATTGCTCTAAATAGTTGGCAAGTTGTTTGAAAGCCTCATGCCAGTTTTCAAGTTCCGGTATTACGGCTCCTTGATGGTAGTGCTGTAAGATTTCCCTAAAATTGGTTAACTGGGCTTTTAGCGTCTTCTTATGCGCACCCACAAAATGAAAACTATACGAGTCTTTGCAAAAACTCCTTATGAGGAATGTCTTTCCAACGCGCCGGCGACCATACAGAATGACAAATTCCGAACGCTTCGAATCAATTGCGCTCTGCAACTCTGCCATCTCATTTTTGCGTCCAATCAAGTTCTCCATAACTATACTATTTTTGAAAATCGTCGCAAAGATACTATATTTTTATCATACACACAAATATTTTTTAGTTTTTTGTCCAAATCTATGTATTTTTACCCACTTTTGGAAGAAAAACGTTAGTTTTTTGTCCAAATCTATATATTTTAACCCACATATGGAAGAAAAACTCACGATTGAGTTGTTTGCTTACAATTAATCAAAAAATATCCGTTGGCGACTCTATGGCATGTCGGCGGCGTTCCGGCTGGGAGTCGAAAAAATCGGATGCCGGTATTTGCCGACATCCGATTTAATATTCAATCTACTTATATCCAATCTATTTATTCAGGAAACGGTGCACAGCAGTGCTCTGAAAATAACAATCCAATAAGGCAATGGCTCAATAAATGGCAAAATGGTCAATCGCCCAATGGTCAATTAAAAAAAGTGCAGCAAAACAACAATTTTATTTGCACAATCCCCAAAAATGTAGTACCTTTGCACCCACTTTCCGAATCATTCATCGCATTAAATGAATAAATGAGTAAATAAGAAATAATCGTTCGAACGAATGTGAGATAAGAAAATGAGTAAATGAGAAAATAAATCATTCATACAGCGAAGCAGATCGTTCGACTGTAAGGAGAAAAGAAATCGTAAATCGCCCAATCGTAAATTTCAGATCCCATATTGCCCTCTTGCTTTGCGCGCTTCTCTGCCTCTCTTGTTCGCATCGTGCGCTCCATGAAGCCCAATCCGTTGTTGCCGAAGCGGACAGTCTCCGCACGGTCGGGCAACTTTATCCCGACAGTACTCAACTGGCGCAGGCATACACGACCTTGAAGCACTGGCAAACTATCCACCCCGATGATTATGCCCGTGCCTGTTACCATTACGGTCGTCTTCTCCGTTCCGCCGAGCACTATCCCGAAGCCATGACCTGCTTCATCAACGCCACCCACTCCCGTTCCACGGATTACCACATC
>CAJOFT010000052.1 GCA_905234025.1 Paludibacteraceae bacterium | reverse complement strand
AGCTAAACGCCCTTTCTTTTCGAAAGCGGGTGCAAAAGTACTGCTTTTTTTTCAATCCACCAAATTTTTTTGTGATTTTTTTTCAAAAAAATGCATTTTGAACCATTTTTTGCCCGAAAAGCGGGGTAAAAAGGCACAAAGCAGCAAAGAAAATGCAATTCCGAAGAGTGCGCCGCCCCAAATATCTTCTGCAAAATGCTGGCTCAAATAGATGCGTGAATATGCACCTGTGAGTGCAAACAAGAAGAAAATAATCTGGGCGGTAACTGACAGAATTTTATCATTTTTCCAATTTGAGGAATTATTTTTGGCGGAAGCACCCGCCAAATAATCCGTGAGAATCAGGCTCAAGGTGAAAAACAATGCAAAGAATGTGAATGTATGTCCCGACGGGAACGAATAAAACTTTGACATATGGACGCCGTCCACCAATTGCAATTGTACGTCTGGCATGTTGTTGGCAAACCATGTCAGCGGTCGGTCCGTGTCAAAAGCATACTTCAATCCCTGCCCTATCAGCCCGCCAATGGCAATATTGGTCAGCAAAAAAGCACTCCAGCCATAACTGTAGAACAGCAAAGCCACCACAATCACATAAGGTACCCATTCGCCAATAGCGGTGAAGTATTTGAAAAAGGCATCCAAAAACGGCGAATGGCAAGCGTTCATCCACAAATGCAGTTCGCCTTTCGGGCAAACCAAAAGGGCTATGCCCAGTGCTATGAGAAACACCAGGCATAGACCTATATATATTATATTATTGCGCAGAATTTGTTTCATCGCTTAGAGGCGTTGGCCCATTACGGTGTATTTGACGCCGTTCCGGATGATTATGAGCACGCCGTTTTCGAAAACCTTCTGCACGCGTTCCGCCGGTTGCTCCAGTGTCTCTACGCCCTGCGGATCGGGTTCGGGCTCTTTGCCGTTACCAACGACTTTGATGGTATTGGTCGAACGCAAACCTTTCGGCGTAACACGATAGTACAACACATCGTCTTTGGCGAAAGGCGTTTTCACGAGATAGGAAAGTCCATCCACTTTCACGGGGAAGCCCTGCAGGGATGTTTCGGTCACTTTGTAATCGCCGCGGACAATGAACATCTGGTGCATCGAGAGACGGTTTCCTTTGACGGAAGCCACTTTGATTTTCTGCGTTCCTTTGGGGATGTCAAAGCGCGGGAAAGAATCGTTGGATGTCAAGGTGACCGTTTTAATCTCTTTGTCATCCGCAAACACCTGCATCTGCTGCGGTGTCTGGTCATTGCGTGAAATTGCGCATTTGACAACGAGTTCAGCGCCCTCTTTCGAGAAGTCGATGTTTTTGATTTGGAAATAGCGCACTTCTGTTTTGGTTCCCATAGTGATGGCTGCGCCACCATCCGTAATGCCGGAAGTGGAGGTAATCTGGGAACCATCAGCTTTGTGGTAAGTGAGCGTATCGGTATGGTTCTTGATTGCTGCGCCGTTCAATGCCCAGAATGCCATCAGCGTATCGTTTTTGCCGCTTTCCGTGCGGGTAAAGACGTTGAGTTCATATTCCTTCGCGCCGGTATTGCTCCAACTTGCCATGAAACTGTCCTTCATTATTTGCGTGGCTTCATGCGCCAGCGGATTCGTGGCAGAAACAGGGAACTCATATTCGCCGTTCGTCGTGCACACGAGCTTCGACAAATCAACTTCCTCGCCTTTCTTGTTGCCCCAAATATATTCCACCAATTCGGGATAATCAATAAAAGCATTGCGGTTATGCTGGATGTTGGAGACCGCGTCCAGACGGTTTACCTCTTTCTCGCTGACAGGATCCACGCGGTGCCAAGCCAAGAGAACTTCAATGAGATGATCCGTGAAACCGAGATAGGAATCATTGTTGATGTATTTCTTGTAGTCCGCGATCCACGTTACATTTTCGTAAGCAGTAGCCGTATAAAAATACGCGCGCGCGAAATCGCCTTTGTATTCGTCAATCACGTCAAAGGCAAGTCCGCCCCATGTTTTGTCCTGCCCCATAAAGAACACGCCGTTATTGACTTTCGAG
Organism: Paludibacteraceae bacterium; assembly: GCA_905234025.1. Lineage (GTDB taxonomy): Bacteria > Bacteroidota > Bacteroidia > Bacteroidales > Paludibacteraceae > Colicola. The sequence continues at coordinate 8,856 of CAJOFT010000052.1, read as the reverse complement.
GAATCGGCAAGAAAACCAGGAGGATAATTGGATTTGTTGGCGTTTGTCATGTGGTCTGCGGGATTGAGGAGGTAAAGATCGGTATATGCACTCAGGCAGCCTTTGTCCCCCCCCCACCAACTTTTCGGCAAGCTGTGCTCGATGTCCACACTGGCGGCGCTTTGTCCGTCAACAGGCAGGTAGCGTTTGATGTTGGAGTACATGTCCCAAATCGTTCCGTCGGATTCGAGGTCGGTCGTCTGGTAGGCTGTCCATGTGCCATAACGCGGGTCGCCCTCACTCCAAATCGTTTCACCTGTGCAATCATCGACTTTGTCCGAGGTGTGATTACCGGCATCTTGCGAACCGTATTGGTAACGTTGTCCGCCACCGATGATGCTGTGAATTGCGGTTTTGAGTTCCGCATCCTTCTTGCCGTTAATGGCATTGTAATAACCTTCCGGCATCTGTTCCGCCGAAAGGGAAAGGGCTGCGATAATGCCCAAGAATAAAGAGAATTGTTTTTTCATGGCTGTTTTAGTTAGCACGTTGTTTTGTTATTATGTTGATTTGTTGTCGGGTTAACGTTTCAACAGGTTAATTAAGAAGTTCAGCACCACATACCACACGATGACAGCAGTTCCGGCAAAGAGCGCGAACTCCCAATGTCCTTTGAGCGCGGCTTTCGTAATACAGAAAGCAATCAGCACCACATCGCCAACAAGGAACATGTATTTGTCATAATTGTTTGCCCACGTGAAATCATGGAACTTCAACGAAAAGAACGGGATTTCGGAAACAAGTAGGAAGCAACTGACAAAAGTCAGAGCAAGCAGCACCCACGGCATCCATGCAGGAGCAGTCATTGCATAAGGCATGGAGCAAATTCCGCCCCAAAAGATAGCGTTTGCAGGCGTTGCCAGACCAATAAACGATGAGGTTTGGCGTTCATCTACGTTGAATTTCGCCAGACGCAATGCCGAGAAAGCAGCCATAATAAGTGCAGCCATTGACCACCATCCGATAACCGGTTTGAGATAGCAGGCAACCATCATTGCCGGTGCGAGACCGAATGTAATGTCATCGGCAAGAGAATCAAGTTCCACGCCTATTTTGCTCGGCACTTTCAGCAGACGGGAACTGAGTCCGTCGAAGAAATCAAAGAACGCACCGCCAAGAATGAATACAAACGCCAGCATAAAGGCGTTCTGCGTTGCCAAAAACGTTGCCACCGCGCCGCACAAGAGATTGCAAGCGGTAATTGAATCAGGAATAATACGTCTATTAATTTTCATATTTGTTCATTTACCATTTAACAATTTATTTTTCTATTTTGCTATTTAGCCATTTTTTCTTCCGTAAGTTTCGCTGACCTGACGACGGACAAAGTACGTAACTGCAACCGTTGTGAGCGAGCAGGCAATTGCAATCCAGAAGAAAGCATTGTAGCCGACCGCCATTTCAATCTTGCCGGCAACAAAGCCCGGAAGCATCATACTCAATGCCATGAACGCCGTGCAAATGGCGTAGTGCGATGTTTTGTATTCGCCTTGTGCGAAATACATCATATACATCATATATGCCGTAAAACCAAAGCCGTAGCCAAACTGCTCAAATGAGATGGCACTGCCAATCAGCCACAGGTTCTCCGGCTGCGCAGCACTCAGATAGACATACACAAAGTTAGGAATTGTCATCAGTGCAGCCATAAGCCATAGCGATTTTTTCAGTCCGTGACGCGAGATATACAATCCGCCGAGAATGCCACCCAATAAAAGGAACAGCACACCGATAGTACCGTACAGCACTCCCACCATATCTGTATCCAAGCCCAATCCACCACCGAAAATCTGTCCGTCGCGCAACGTCACTTCCGGTGCATCCACCAAGAATGGCAGGCTGAGCTTGACCAACAATCCCTCTGCCAAACGGTAAAGCAGCATGAAAGCAATTGCCAACACCACATTTTTCTTTGTGAAGAAAGTCTTGAAGGCACTCCACAAATCCATCCAAAGGTCGGTAGTGCCACTTGCAACAGAGGAATGGGTATTCTCCACTTTCGGCAAGGCAAAAATGTGATAGAGCGTAAGCACGAAAAGAATAATGCCCGCTATTCCAAGCGTTATCTGCCATGAGAGCGGGATATCGGCAGTGCTTCGCTCAATCCGTCCGGCAATGAAAACCAACACTCCCTGTCCGAAGACCATAGCAATGCGGTAGAATGTTGAACGGATTCCCACAAACCGCGCCTGGCTGTCAGCCGGATGCGCCAACATATAATAGCCATCCGCGGCGATGTCATGCGTTGCAGAAGCGAAAGCTGTGATGATAAACAGCACCAGCGTGAGCCAGAAGAGGCTGACCGGCGTGCTTTTCTCCGCTATCATTGCGGCATCGGGATGAGGCAGTGTCACGGTAGCAAGTACACACAATGCCGCCATCAGAATCTGCATCATCACTATCCACCAGCGTTTGGTGCGCACCACATCCACTATCGGGCTCCATAAACCTTTCAGGAACCACGGGAAATAAAGCAAGGTGGTAAAGAACGAAAGCTGATCATTCGGCACACCCATTTTCGTGAACATCATCACAGAGATGGTATTTACCAAGACATAGGGTACGCCCTCCACAAAGTAGAGGGACGGTACCCAAAGCCATGGTGTGTGCCGATTGTTCATATTACTTTACCAAAGCACCTGCAGGGGTGTACATTTTGCCGTTACGGATAATGTAAATCTGACCGTCAATGAGCACTTTGCGCGGTGCAGCGGCATCCGCAGCCACATTCTCAATAGCCGTCGTGCTCTTGAAGACAGCCGTAATCTTGTGGGCTTTGTTCATCACAACGGAGATTTCTTTCGAGCTATCCGTATCGGAACCTTCCTCCCAACGAACAAACTTATAACCCTTGTTGGCTTCGACAGAAAGTTCTACTGTTGTGCCTTCCATATAGGTTTGCTTGTTCTTCTTCACTTCCGCACCGTCGAAATAAACGATACCGGCATCGTCATCGGGTTCGATATAAACGGTCAGGGTGAACGATTCAAGTTCTACAAATGTTGCCTCAAGGACAGTATCCTGCGAGATGATGACAGAGCGCTTGGCATCAGTACTACCGTCAGACCAGTTGCCAAACTTATAGCCTTCGTCAGGCGTAGCCTTAATGTCAATCGTTGTTCCTTCTGCCACTTTCTTTTTGTCATAACCCGTCGGCGTAACACTACCGTGCTCGCCCGCCTTGATGGTTACCTCATATTGCTTGATCTCGACGAAGCTTGCTTCAAGAACAGTGTCCTGCGAGATAACGATGGAACGTGCGGCAGCAGTATTTCCGTCAGACCAGTTGCTAAACTTATAGCCTTCGTCGGGCGTAGCCTTAATGTCTATCTTTGTTCCGACAGCCACTTTCTTCTTGTCATAGCCCGTCGGCGTAACACTACCATGCTCGCCTGCTTTGATGGTTACTTCGTATTCCTTGTATTCCACAAAGTTTGCTGTAAGAACAGTGTCCTGCGAAATAACGATGGAACGTGCCGCATCGGTGCTGCCGTCAGACCAGTTCAGGAACACATATCCGGTTTCAGCAGTAGCATTGATGTCAATCTTCGTGCCGGCTCCCACTTTCGTCTTATCATAGCCTGTCGGCGTAACACTACCATGCTCACCGGCTTTGATAGTTACCTCATATTGCTTGAACTCGATGAAGTTTGCGATAAGAACAGTGTCTTGCGAGATAGTGATGGAGCGTGCCGCATCAGTGCTGCCATCAGACCAGTTCAGGAAGACGTATCCGGTCTCCGCAGTAGCATTGATGTCAATCTTCGTTCCGGCTTCCACTTTCTTCTTGTCATAGCCTGTCGGCGTAACACTACCGTGCTCGCCTGCTTTGATGGTTACTTCGTACTCAGCAGGTTTTGCAACGAAGCTTGCTTCAAGGGTCTTGTCCTCATCCATCACAATTTCACGGGTAGCATCCTTATTGCCATCTGACCATTGGGCAAATACATAACCTTTGTCCGGCGTAGCAATAATTGTTACTTTTTCGCCTTTCTTATAGGTGCCGTTAACCTCTTTGTTGACCGATCCGCCTATTGCGGCAGAAATTTGCAGTTTTACAAGAACTGCCTTTTCCAACTTGACATTTTCGGTCTTTACATAAGAGGACATATAAACCGGTGTGGCTCCGTCCTTGAAATACGAAATAATCTCAAAGTAGTATATTCCGTCTTTCGGCGCAGTGAACGAAGCACTGAACTTGCCGGCAACAGGAGCAATATCCTCCTTGAACGCAATATGCACTTTTTCTGAATTATACACTGAAATACGGCCGAACTTAACTGCCTCAGGCGCTTCCCATGTTACGGTTGCGTTCAGTTCATCCGGCGTAATCGTGATTTTGGTCGGCGAGTAGTCTTCACCGGCAATGGTAAAGTTCGGACCTTGCAGTTCGGAAATCTCGTCTTCGCTGGAGTTGAGGCCAAAGAGAGTCCATGTACATTCGCCTTTCATATAGATTTTTGCGGTCAGGGAGGTCTCCGTTCCATCGATTATTTTATTAAGCAGAGACACGGTTTCCGCTTTATCCATAGCAACAAGTTGCCACTTGAACGGATTCGCTTCTGCTGTCCATGAGAAATTAACCGTCTTGCCGTCGCTTTGCACCTCGGCTTTCAGATTCTTCGGCATAAAGGTATTCTTCGGAACAAATACTTCATCGGAATACGGCTCTGCAAGCGTGTCGCCTTCATAGGAAATAGGAACAATCGTATATTGGAAGGTCATGTCTTCCGTGTTATTAGCCGGAATTGTGCGGCTGAGATCATAGATATCCTCTGTATAGAATGCCTGAGGTATTCCCTTGACATTTACGCTGATATGGTACTTGTCCGCCTGACTCATCATCGGATTGATATTAAACTCCACACGACCGTCAAGCGGTACGACAGAGACAAAGTTGATACGGTAGTCATGGATTGTCATCTCACCACACCAATCGTATTCTTTGAGTGCCCACTTGGCTTGATCTTTGTTCGGTTTATACGGAATCTCGGAGCAAGTCTCGTAAGTATTGTGCTGTTTGGAATCAAGCGTTTGCTTGCAACCCGTCCAATCAGACTTGCCCTTAATCTCTTTATTCACAAACAGGAACTGATAGTATTCATCATTCACATAGATTCCGTCGTTATGGAAGTGCACAGCATCACCATCCTCAAACATCTCATAGCAGAAACCGTCCTTAAAGGTCTTCGGCGACCAAATCCATGCGAACACACCGGATTTCTCTGTGCCTTTCTCGAAGTTCGAATCTTGCGGGATGTAGGTTTTGAGATTTATCTTACCCGTAAAATGATACACCGTGGAGAGCAAGAAATCATACTCGCCCGGATACAATGTGGATTCTCTATAAGCGGATATATACACATTTGAACTACCACGCATTTCGGGTACATCACTTGTTGAAAGCGTATAACGACCGTCTGTCGGAGGAGTAACTTTTACAATCACCTGACCGGCATCCGTCACCTTGTAATTCTCGTCATAGAAGTATGCGGTATATTTATCCACACCTGAAGCGGCATCGAATGATACTTTGTACGTACCTACACTGGTTTGCTCAACCACAATATTAGTTGCAGTATAAGCGGACGGCTGGATATCAAATGTAGCGGTGCTCTTGAATGCAGTACCTACATAATAGGTGTCTTCGTCTTCCGCCACAACCTTCCAACTGCGAACTGGTATAACTTCCGAGTTGTTTGTCTCTACGGTAAAAGTAAGATCATCCCCTATATAGGAAGAGTAAACATTCGTAAAATGGTCATCGGTATAAAGCGTTACAATATAAAAAGGTGCTTTGTTCTCCGCAGTAATCTTCACATTCATCGTAGCCTGTCCGGGCGTAATGGTCACGTTTGAGATAAGGTAGTTGTGGTCAATCATCTTGCTGCAATCAGGATGATGTTTCTGCGTATGATAATTGATTAGATGCTCAGGATCCGAATCGTTCGTGTATTCGAACGCACCTATCTCAAAGCAACCGCCTTCACGCAAAGCACCGGTGCTGAAAGTTCTGTAATGTAACTTATCCACTTCCGCGCTATGAAATTCCAAATCGTACATCGGAGCGGTAATGTTTACCTTTCCTTTCCAGACACGGCTCGTTCCGTCACGGGTCAGTTTGACATCGCCGTTTACAGTTCCGTCAATCGAACTCCGCCAATATGCATAGATATCATGCGCGATATCAAAATCGTTGTCCGTCGGAATAAGCACACTTATTTCCACCTCGCCAACCGGCGGAATAACTATGTTCTTTGTCTGTTTCGAAGGCTCGCCATAAGGTTCTACATAATTGTTCACGGGTTTTACCTCGAAAGAATAATCACCACTGATCAGCATATCGGACAAATCAACCTTGAGGCTGGTGGCTCCGGATGTCAATTCAGGACCTACCGCAATGTATTGATCAGGACGGCGGACAATTACTTCATAATTCTCAACCGATGAAACGGCATCCCATGATACGAGGAACTCTAACGGTTTCGACGGGTCTTTCGCTTCTACTTTCAGGTTCTTCACTTCCCACGGATTGGGCGAAGCGTCGCACATCGGAGTAGTAGCAGTATAAAGCGTACCGGCAGCCATCGTACCATTGCAGCTATATACACACACGCCGTTGCTCTTGTAAATGGCAATGCTGTTCTCGCTATCCCATGATCCAGCTGTCCATACAAATTCGGGATTGCCACCGTAACATGGCACATACACGCGCATCGGAGACATACCGTATTCCACCCAGTAGTCACGGGTAAATGTACCTTCTTTCACGGTCAGCATAGCATCGCCGTTCCAACTGTCATTGGCGGAATCGGACAAATCCATAATATAGTGGCACGTCGCTGTTTCATCTTCCAACCATACCACAATATCATTCTCGTTGCGGTCCTTGCCCTCTATACTGGAAGCGCCTCTTCCATCGTGGAAAACCATAACGATGGCTTTAATCTTTGTACTTTTCGGGCAACCGAAATAATCAAACATGTTGTTGATTTCCAACCGGTAGGTGCCGTCAGCCTGCTTTGTCCATTCAGGTTCTGTCGGCTGTCCCCAAGCATCGTCCTTAAGGTACTTCCAATCCTTCATATTTAAAGATTCGGAAGTAATCAAACCGATGTGAGAGTAACAATGGTCCACACCATACATGCCGCCCCAACCCGCATTCGGATTGTACGTCAGCACGATCTTACCCGCATAAGCATACGGAATAAGAACAGGATCAGATTTCACTTGTGCCATCGCCGTACTTACTGTCACAGCCAAGATAGCCAAAAAAGTAGCAATTCTTTTCATTTGTTCATTTTTTAAAGGTTAATATTTCTGTTGTTTTGAATTAATTATCACATAAAACCGCGCAAAGGTACAACATTTTTTTGAAGTATGCAATTTTTTTTGTATTTTATAAGCAAATTTGGCATTTTTTTTTGCATAGTTGCAAAATATGTTGTACCTTTGCGGGCTGAAAAGATGTAACATGAAAAACATATAACAAACACTATGGGAAAAAGATTTTATATTGCAATATTGCTGTTCCTGCTATGTACAGGAGCTTCTGCAGCGGTGGTGAAGCTGCATAGCGGTAAAGTTGTCCGCGGCGAAGTGCTGGTGAACAATGCGGAAGTAGTCATCGTGAAAACCGTTGACGGCACGCGTTTCCAATATCCGGCATCCGAGGTTGAATCTGTCACCGACAATGAGACGGAAGAAGCGGCGGAAGATGTAGCCGGAGAAAGCGAAGTCAAAAAAATGCACGGCAAAAAGACCATGATTCTGATAGACCTCGGCACCGGCGGAACAATCATCCCCCACAGCAAAGGCGGAACTTACGTCGGTGGCGAAGTGATGATTGGTTCACGATATATCGGGACAAAACAAATCTTTTTGGGTGGCGGATTGAGCGTAAGCGCCATCATCACTCCCGAACAGACATATACATTCCTGCCGCTGCAAGTTGCCATCAAAGTGCCGTTTCTGGAAGGCATACATTCGCCGTTTGTGGGAGCAGGAATTGGTTGCGGCTTTGCATTGAGCAAAAAATACAACCACGGCATTTACACGTACGCTCAAGTCGGATACAGATATCAGTTTAAGAACAAAGCGATGCTGATGACCGGTGTGAAAGCCCAGTTCCAGCAGACGAGAAGCAATATAACGGAAACCATTACCGCCGATGACGGAACAGAATATTCATATAAAACCGATTCCGGATTGAGCCTGTTCACAATCGGTGTCAATATCGGCTTTGCATTTTAAATGGAAGGAGTGTCCAGTAATAGGAAATTCGACAAAGAGCAGCGCAAGAACAGAGTGAGTATCATGCTGAATGACAGCGAGATGCGTGCGCTGAACCGTTTTTGCGACCATTATACGGTGAAGAACCGCAGCCGCTTGATACGTGAGACGCTGATGCGGGCAATCCTCAAGCGCTTCGACAAGGACAATCCTACCCTGTTTGACTGAATTTCGGTCATTGGTGCTAATCTTTTAGGGAATTATATAGGAGTTAACACATTATTCGGTGTTAACTCCTATATAATTCCCATATTTTTTCAAAATTCGTCAAGTTGGGACAATTTTGTTCGGCAAGTTGAGACGTTTCATATTACATATTCTCATGATAAATCGTTATGTGCGTTCGTGCTATTTTATTTGGCAGTCCCCAGAGAACACAAAAAAATGCTCAACATATGTTTAACATCTGCTAAATGCAAAATCGGATGCCGGTATTTGCCGACATCCGATTTAACATTTGAAGTACTTATTCAGAGCACGGTGCACAGCGGTGCACGTCGTACGTCATAAAACCGTTTTTATACT
>CAJOFT010000051.1 GCA_905234025.1 Paludibacteraceae bacterium | reverse complement strand
CTTCACGGACTTGCCAAACGTCTCACCGACAAAATCACAATTCCGTTCCACGTGGCAGAAGATCCATTGCGTGCAGTTGCCCGCGGAACAGGAGTGGCTTTGAAGAATGTCAATAACTTCGGATTCCTGATTCGTTAATGCAAAGCCTGCTCAAGTTCATACAAAAATACAGCAACTTCCTGATATTCATTATCCTGGAAGTTGTTGCTTTTTTGCTTTTGACGAGCTACAACGAATATCCGAAGAGCCATGTGCTCTCGACCTCCAATGCAATAATCGCCTTCAATTATCAGGTGGCAAACAACGTGACATCCTACTTCCGGCTGGGTTCCACGAACGAACAATTACAGGCAGAAAATGCCGAATTGCGCAGCCAACTAGCTGAACTACAGAACTTTGTGGAAGATTCGGTTGAAGAATCCGCCTATCATTATGCCCATTTGGACTATAGTTGTATTCCTGCGAAAGTAATACAATTGAGCACGAACAAACAGCATAACTTCCTGACAATCAACAAGGGACGCCGTGACAGTCTGTATCAGGGAATGGGCGTGCGGAACAGTGAAGGTGTCGTAGGCATCGTGACAAATGTGAGCGAACGCTTTGCGGTAGTGATTCCGGTCATCAACACCAACAGCCGAATCAGTGCCAAGTTTCTCAAAAACGGTTACTATGGCACGGTGGAATGGGATGGATTTGACTATCGTTATGCGCAATTGACGGATGTTGCGTCCCATTTATCTGTGGAAGTCGGTGACACGATTGTTACAAGCGGTCTGTCTCCCGTCTTTCCGGAAAATATCCCGTTGGCAATCGTGGAATCGGCAGTATTGCACGAAGGAGATTCCTACTACACCATCAAAGTACGGCTGCAGACGGATTTCCGCAGGCTGAACTACGTGCAACTGATTGATAATCACAATTATAAAGAAGAGGAATCGCTATCCGGTCATGCAGATTAAAGTTGTCATACAATGGATTGTAGTGTTTCTGTTGCAGATTTTTCTGTTCAACAACCTGCAATTTTACGGTCTGTGCCAACCGCAGGTGTATATCCTGTGCCTGCTGATGATGCCGATTGTATTGCCACGCTGGGCGGATATGCTTATCGGTTTCGGAGTGGGAATACTGATGGATATGTTCTGCAACTCGATTGGCGTGCATACCGTAGCATGCGTGTTTCTGATGTATGTGCGGCAACCTCTTATTGCCGCTTTGGTGCAGGAACATGAACGCCTCACCGGAGAAATCAGCTGGCTAACTGTCAGCCACGAAGCGTTTATCAAGTATGTTGTTGTGCTGGTATGCCTGCACCAACTGACAGTAAGTATGCTGGCTGCGTGGAGTTTCAACCATCTTGGCATGACGCTTCTGCAATTTGTCATCAGCGCGGCACTCAATATCGGTCTCATATTGGGATACAACCTAATCCGCAGGCAGTAAAATGATTAACGATAAGTACTATAGCAGACGTTATGTTATCAGCGGCATAGCCGTTGGAATCGTACTTATTTACATCATCAAGCTGTTTTTCGTGCAGATTATCGACCAGTCCACCAAGGAACAAGCAGAAAGTAACGCGCTTGTCCATCAAACCATTTATCCGTCGCGCGGACTGATATATGACCGCAACGGAGAATTGTTGGTTTTCAATCAGCCGATTTACGACGTTACACTGGTTATGAGGGAAATGGGCAAAGACTTTGACACACTCGCTTTTTGCGGTGTGCTTGGCATTGACCGCGAAACGTTTGACAACCGGATTGCAGAAATAAGCAACAAGCGCAAAAACCGTGGATTTTCCCGTCACACCCCACAAGTTTTCTTGTCGCAACTTAACAAAGTGGATATTGCACCATTGCAAGAGTCGCTGTATCGTTTTCCGGGTGTTTCGTTGCGCAAACGGACACTTCGCGATTACACCTACAAGGCTGCAGCACATGCTCTGGGCAGTGTCGGCGAAGTAAGCCAACGGGATATTGAAAGTGACAGTTACTATCAGTCCGGCGACTACGCGGGACGCGATGGAATCGAGAAAACTTACGAGTCGCAACTCCGTGGAATCAAAGGCGAAGAGATTCTGATGCGCGATTCCAAAGGACGGATTCAAGGTCGTTACAAAGAAGGGGCCGAAGACGTTCCCGCCCAAGCAGGCAAAGATTTGCAATTGACCATTGATATCCAACTGCAATTGCTTGCGGAACAGCTATTGTCTGGTAAAATCGGCAGTGTTGTCGCTATTGAACCTGCCACCGGAGAGATTCTGACAATGGCATCCAGTCCGACGTGGAATCCCCAATTGTTAGTGGGCAAGATCCGCTCCGAGAATTATTCGAAACTATCACAGGACAAGACCAAACCTCTTTATAACCGCGCCACGCAAGCAACGTATTCACCGGGCTCGACCTTCAAGGTTGTCCAGTCTTTGGTATGCTTGCAAGAAGGAGGTATTTCTCCCAGCACCCAATACCCGTGCAGCGGTCCGCAGTCCACGCCAATCAAATGCACGCACCACCATGGAAGCCCTGTGTCATTGGAGTCAGCCATCGAACAAAGCTGCAATCCGTATTTCTGGTGCGCATTCCGCGATATGCTGCAAAAAGACGGATACGGCACTGATAATGAACCTTTCAAGAAGCGCTACCAATTATGGCGGGATGACATGCTGCAATTCGGATTCGGCAAACGATTCCCGGATTCCGACCTTGCTGAGCAATCCGCCGGCAGTATTCCGTCTATTGCATATTATGACTATTTCTTTGGCAAAAAAGGTTGGAAAGCCATTACCATCCGCTCGCTCAGTATCGGACAGGGCGAAATACTGGTTACTCCGCTTCAACTTGCCAATGAAGCCGCCATCATTGCTAACAGCGGCTACTTTATCACGCCCCATCTGAACCGGTCAGACTCGATGAAATCGCACAAACATACCACTTCCATTGATGCCAAATACTTTCCGCTTGTGCAGGATGGAATGGAACGTGTGATGACGCACGGAACAGGCCGATGGTACCAGATTGATTCGATTTCATCGTGTGGAAAGACCGGAACCGTTCAGAATCCACACGGCAAAGATCATGCTATTTTTATCGGTTTCGCGCCCAAAGACAATCCGAAAATTGCAGTAGCAGTCGTGGTGGAAAATGCCGGATTCGGTGCCACTTGGGCAGCACCAGTAGCTTCTCTGCTTATGGAGAAGTATCTGACCGGTGAAATCAAGCGAACCTCACTGTTTAACCGCATAAAAGATGCTGTTTTGAACGAAGATGTCACGGAATGGTAGCATATTGACAAACATCGACTGGGCAACCATACTCATGTTTCTGGCACTGGCTCTTTTCGGCTGGATAAATATCTATGGCGCAAGCTATACCTACGATTCCACCGGCATTTTTGATTTCTCAACCCGTGCCGGAAAACAATTCATATGGATTGTCTCCGCCGTGGTAATGGGCATTGTAATTTTGCTTATAGACCACAAGACTTACGATGTTATGGCGTATTTTCTGTATGCCATCATGCTCGGTGTGCTGCTGATCACACCAGTCTTTGCCCACAACGTCAAAGGTTCCTATTCCTGGCTTTCATTCGGTCCCGTCAGCCTCCAGCCTGCCGAATTCGCAAAATGTATCACGGCACTTGCGTTGGCAAAGTATATGGGACGTTATGAATACAAGGTGCGTTCGTGGCGTGATCTTGTGATTCCGTTTGCCATTATCGGTGTACCGATGGTGATTATTATGGTGCTTCAACGCGAAACCGGTTCGGCACTTGTATTTGCGGCGTTCCTGCTTGTTTTCTACCGGCAGGGAATGCATGGCTGGGTGCTGTGGGCCGGTGTACTTGGAGCCATTGTCTTTCTACTTGTCATCCGTTTCTCCATCTGGCCGGCTTTGGCGCTTTTGGTCGTTGTTTTCGGACTACTGATTTGGCGCACTTGGAAAATCAAACGATACTATAAATGGTTGTTCGTTATGGCATTTATCGCCAGTGTCGGCTATGCCTATGCCTGCAATTTTGTCTTTACGAAAGTACTCCAACCGCACCAGCGCACCCGTATTGAAGTCCTTTTGGGCATGAAAGATGACCCGTCCGGTGCAGGATACAATGTTACACAAGCCAAGATTGCTATCGGTTCGGGACAACTCATGGGAAAAGGATGGTTGCAGGGTACACAAAGCCAATTGAAGTATGTGCCGGAACAAGATACAGACTTTATCTTCTGCACTGTAGGCGAAGAATGGGGGTTTGTCGGTACTACCGGAGTGTTGATTCTCTACCTGATTTTTATTTTAAGACTGATAAAAATAGCTGAACGCCAACGCGATACGTTCAGCCAAATATATTGTTATTCCGTGGCATGCATCTTCCTTGTCCATCTGACAATCAACATCGGTATGGTGCTTGGATTGCTGCCTGTTATAGGTATTCCCTTGCCGTTCTTCAGTTACGGAGGTAGTTCCATGTGGGGATTTTCCCTGCTCCTTTTCATCCTCCTGCGTCTTGATGCCGCAAGAGTCGAGAAACTTCATTAAATTATTATGTATGGCGGAACATAATCGAATCGGACATATCGGCGAACAGATTGCAGTAGATTTGATGCGTAAAAAAGGTTACCAAATTATAGCAACCAACCATCGAATCGGTCATTTAGAGATGGATATTATCGCTGCCAACCGTAAGGAGATAGTGTTTGTGGAAGTGAAGACCCGGACTTCAACCTTTGGCGGGACACCGGAAGAAGCCGTGGATTTTGCAAAAAAGAAACACCTTGCAGCAGCTGCAAATGCATATATCAAATATAAGAACGAAACACGTACGCCGCGTTTTGATGTGATTGGCATTTTGCTGAATAATGCCGGTGAAACCGAAGATATACAGCATTATGAGAATGCGTTTACAGCACCGCCAAAATATATTTCTGAGAGCACATATACAGGACAAAAACGCTGGACACACAGACACAGATAAACTATGGATTTCAAATATGACATAATTGTAGTAGGTGCCGGACATGCCGGTTGTGAAGCAGCATCAGCGGCGGCAAGGATGGGCAGCAAGACGCTGCTTATCACTATGGACATGAATAAAATTGCCCAAATGAGCTGTAATCCTGCCGTTGGAGGAATAGCTAAAGGTCAGATTGTCAGGGAGTTAGACGCTTTAGGCGGACAGATGGCACAGGTTACAGACCGTTCGGCTATCCAGTTCCGCATGCTCAACCGTTCCAAAGGACCGGCAATGTGGAGTCCGCGCAGCCAGTCCGACCGCAAACAGTTCATCAATGAGTGGGTAAAAACCCTTTCCGAAACACCCAATCTCTATATATGGCAGGATGTTGTCACCGAGTTGGTTTTCACCGGTTCCACCGTATGCGGCGTCAAAACAATGCTTGGCATTGAGATGTCCGCCCAAGCAGTTATTCTTACCAATGGCACTTTCCTAAACGGTCTGCTTCATTTCGGGCGGGCACAAATTAAAGGCGGACGCACTTCAGAGCCAGCCAGTTACGGTATCACCGAGCAACTCATTCAACTCGGATTCCAATCCGACCGCATGAAAACCGGCACGCCTGCCCGAATTGACCGCAGAAGCATAGATTTCACCGCACTCATCGAGCAAAAAGGTGATGATGACTGGCATCAGTTCTCATACCTTGATACTGTGCACCGCGAACTCAAGCAGATGTCATGCTGGATTACATACACCAATCCAAAAACACATGACGAACTGCGCAAAGGTTTGCCGGATTCACCGCTCTATAACGGGCAAATCAAGAGTATCGGACCGCGCTATTGCCCAAGTATTGAGACCAAGATTATCACTTTCGCGGACAAAGATGCCCATCAATTGTTTTTGGAGCCGGAAGGAGTCGATTCCAACGAGTACTACGTCAATGGTTTTTCCTCCAGTCTTCCGTGGCAGGTGCAATTGGCTGCCATGAAAACCGTTGCCGGACTTGAGAATGTTATCATGTACCGCCCGGGGTATGCGATTGAATATGATTTCTTTGATCCGACCCAACTCCATCACACACTGGAAACCAAGCGCATCCGGAATCTCTTCTTTGCCGGGCAGATAAACGGTACGACCGGTTATGAGGAAGCCGCCGGACAAGGTTTGATTGCCGGAATAAACGCCCATCAGAACATACACCATTTACCCTCTTTCACACTGGGAAGGGATGAAAGTTATATAGGCGTGCTGATTGACGATCTGGTTACCAAAGGTGTGGACGAGCCCTACCGTATGTTCACTTCGCGTGCAGAATACCGTATTCTATTGAGGCAAGATAATGCAGACGAACGGCTGACAGAGAAAGCATATCAAATTGGTCTTGCCGATGCGTACCGTCATAATCTTTATACCGCCAAGCAGTCTGCCGTAAATGAGTTGCAGCAGTTCCTGACAGAAACAAAAATCAAACCGGAAGAAATCAATGCATGGCTGAGCGCCAATGATATCTCTCCGCTACAGCACGGCTGCAAACTGCACGACCTTGTAATGCGTCCGCAAATTACAATAGAAGCATTGGCGGAAGCCGTTCCGTCCCTGCATGCTTATCTTGACAATATAGGAACACGACGCATTGAGATTGTTGAGTCCGTAGAGATAAACACCAAGTACGCAGGCTACATCCACCGCGAGAAACTGGCGGCGGAGAAGTTGCTACGCTTGGAACAAATCAGTTTGTCCGAGACGTTTGACTACAATTCTCTACAATCACTATCTACAGAAGCACGCCAAAAGCTGACCCGCATCAAGCCCAAAACCATCGGTGAAGCGAGCCGTATTCCGGGCGTCAGTCCGAATGATATAAGTGTTCTATTAGTCCTTTTAGGCAGATAATGTTCCACGTGGAACAATGAATATATGTCCTCTGTATCCGAACATATCAAATCCATTCTTCAGCGCATTCCGGAAAAGCCCGGGGTGTATCAGTATTTTAATGCAGAAGGGACGATTATCTATGTTGGAAAGGCGAAGAATCTCCGCCGCCGCGTGAACAGTTATTTCCAAAAAGACCAACAGACCAACAAGACACGCCAGCTTGTCCGGCATATTGCAGACATCAAATATATTGTAGTAGATAGTGAACAAGATGCTTTCCTGTTAGAGAACAATCTCATCAAACGTTATCAGCCGCACTACAACATTATGCTCAAGGACGGCAAGTCCTATCCAAGCATTTGCATCACCAAAGAGACGTACCCGCGCATATTCAAGACGCGCAATATCGTCAAGAGTACAGGAGAATACTTCGGTCCGTTCAGTTTCGGTAATACCGTTGATTTATTCCTTGAACTAATACATAAGCTTTATCCGATCCGCACCTGCCATATGCCACTTACACCGCAGAATGTGGAGAATGGGAAATACAAGGTATGTCTCAAATACCACTTGAAAAATTGTTGTGGCGTATGCGAGAACAAGGTATCTGCAGAGCAGTATGCCGACTGGATTCGTCAAGCCAAGAAGATTATCCGTGGTGACGGTCAAGAGATAAGCCGTCTGTTAGAGCAAGAGATGTACGCCCTTGCAAAAGATATGAAATATGAGGAAGCGGAACAAGTGAAGGAGAAATATCTGCTGCTTGAAAAGTTCCGATCCAAAACAGTTATAACCAATACGAATGCCGGTGAAACCGATGTTTTCGGATATGCCGAAAACGATGACAATGTATATGTCTCCATCCTGCACCTCAACAACGGCAGTATCATTTCCGGTCAGACCATTGAGTACCGCAAGCGTATGGATGAAACGCCCGAAGAAATGCTTGCCTTCGGAATGCAGGAATTGCGGGAGCAGACAGGCAGCACCACAAAGGATGTCATAGTGCCATTCATTCCCGATGTAATCGATGAAAACTTACATTTACAGATTGCCGTTTCGGGTGACAAGAAACGTCTGCTTGATCTGGCACGGCAGAATGTAGAGCAATATATGCACGACCGCATCAAGCAGAACGACAAACTGAATCCAGAACAACGCTCAACACGTATTCTCGGCGAATTGCAAACATTGCTTAAACTTCCAAGTTTGCCCGTATTCATCGACAGTTTTGACAACTCAAACATTCAGGGAACCAATCCCGTTGCAGGATGCGTTGTGTTTAAGAAAGGCAAGCCATCCAAGTCCGATTACAAGCGTTTCCAGATAAAAACGGTTGAAGGAGCGGATGATTACGCCTCTATGCGGGAGGTTGTACGGCGGCGTTACCAGCACCTGATTGATGAACAACAACCGCTACCGAATCTTATCATCGCTGACGGTGGAATCGGACAAATGCATGCTATTCGTGAAGCCGTAGAAGATCAACTCGGACTTCAAATACCCATTGCCGGATTGAAGAAAGATGACAAGCACCGCACGCAAACTTTGCTTTACGGTTTTCCTCCGGTTGAGATTTCCATGCCTGTTACCTCTGAAGTATTCCGCCTGATGGTACAAATTCAGGATGAGGTTCACCGTTTTGCCATTTCATACCATAAAACCAAGCGCTCCAAAGCACAGATTAAGAGCCAACTTGATGATATACAGTCAGTTGGCACAGTTACGAAGCAGAAATTACTGCGACATTTCGGTTCGGTTTCCAAAATTAGAACGGCTACACTTACCGAATTACAATTTGTAGTCGGAACTGCCAGAGCCTCAGCAATTTACGAATATTTCCAATCCCATTTAACGCCTTGAGAATTGAAAATTTTTCAGCAGTATGTATATTTATTCGATAAAACAACACGAAAACAACCGCATTGAGTTGTATAATCCGGATGGTCACCTCGTTCCACTGACCGACATTCTGTCCCACCACCCTTCTGCACGGGTGTATGCCTTTGATGCGCCGATGGGGGCAGGCAAGACCACTTTCATCAGCGAACTATGCCGTTCACTTGGCACAGACGATGTAGCAAACAGTCCGACTTTTGCCATTGTCAATGTTTATGAACTGCCGCAAGGTGACGAGTTATACCATTTTGACTGCTACCGCCTCAAGGATATCCGCGAAGCGATGGATTTCGGTGCCGAAGAATATCTTTACAGCGGCAATTACTGTTTTATCGAATGGCCGAAAATCATCGCTCCTATGCTTCCGGAAGATACCGTATATGTGTCCATCCGCATCCTTGAGAACGGTGACCGCCAATTAACTGTTGAATGAAAATGAAACGACTTTATATTATCTTTTTTGCGCTGCTTACCGCATGTCCGGTGCTTTTTGCCGAACCTGTGGAGCATGAGAACATTCTCAAAGTCAAATACGGCTGGGTTTGGCAGCTCGACCCCTATCTCAGTCCGCTTGCCTATTCCGGCAACCAGATTGGTATCGGCAACGAGTGGTGGCAGCCGTTTAATAAGACTGACAAGGAAGGTTATCCTATCAGATGGTCGCATGTCGGAGCGATTGATATCCACGGTCTGCGTGCATACAACTCCGCCATGACCAATCTTATCTACGGGCTTGGTTTTAATGGCGGATGGGGCGCCTATTACCGATGGTCGTGGATGGCAGAGTGCCTTACTGTTATTTTGGGACCGTATCTTGAGGGGGATTTTATGGCGCGCAATATCGGTTCGAATGTCAACAAGCCCTACTCTTTCGATGTAGGCATTGATGCCATGGCGATGGCAGGAATCCAGTGGTCGTTCTATGGAAAGAAAACCTCATACCGTCTCCGCTATCGGATTCGCACCAACCTTATCGGCTTTGATTATTTACCGGATTACTGGGAAGCATACTATGAGATTACGGAAGGCGTTTCGGGTGCAGCGCGTTGTTCCGGACATTGGAATCACAACGTCATCCGTCACGAATTGTCACTTGACATGCAATTCCCCCACTCCACCTGGCGTGTCGGAGCCGGGCATGATTTTCTCAACTACGCCACAAAAGACATGCAATTCACACGCAACCAGCTGAATATCATCATTGGTTGCATATGGAACTATCGTATTACCCCCAATAAAAAACTCTGATTTATGGATTTAGAAAACGCTACTACAGATTACTTGCGTATGATTATTCTCGGTTCAATGGCTTTCACTGCCTTTTTATGCGTGCTGTTATTTTGTTTCCAGCCGGTCAAAAATGTCTTGGTCTTCAATCCTGTCTGGGAAAAGATGGTCCGTTGGATTGCGTATGCCAGCGTTATCTTCATGGTTTTGGGCATACTGTGCATTTTCTGGGAAGCAGTACGGATTCCAACCGTTATTGCGCTCGGTTTCTATTTTATGTTTTTTCTCTGTGTCTGCGTCATTTCGCGTATGTGCGAGTCTATTGATTACTGGAGCCACAAGAACGACACGCCTGTGCTTAAAGAATGCACCATCACAAAGCATAAGATTGAAGCCACGAACCAGGGGCAAACCTATTACTTGAACCTTGTCTTTGATGGCGAGAGCAGAGAATGTGAGTTCTCGGAAAACACCAAACCTTTGCTGTTTTTCGACCATGTCAAAGAGGGTGACCGTGCACAAGCCGAATATATTCAAGGTGCGTTGGGTCTACGCTATATTGTTTCCTTGCGCCAAATGACAGAATAAGAACCATTGTGTTTTTACAAACTTTTTGCATTGCATTTAGCCCGAATTTGTATAAATTCCTAAAAAAAGCACAACTAAATTTGCAGAAAAATAAATTTTTCTCCATCTGTGTTTGCAGATGTCGATTTTTTATTGTACCTTTGCAGCCGAATTTATATAGTTAACAATGGACGATTATCGCTTTAATTCCGAAACAGACCCAACTGATGAGCAGTTGCATATACTAATGCAGGAGGCTGCACAAGATGCACAAGCGCGCTACTTAAAAGCCCATAGTATGTATTTTGCGCAAATTAACACAATGATACAAGCTCTATGAGCAAGCCTGTCCTCATAGTAATTGCCGGTTCCAACGGTTCCAAAAAGAATCATAAAGCAGATTGTTCGCACTTTTTTTGTATGATATTATGAAAAAATTAA
>CAJOFT010000050.1 GCA_905234025.1 Paludibacteraceae bacterium | reverse complement strand
AAATTACAACAAAAAATCGACATCTGCAAGAGCAGATGGAGAAAAATTTATTTTTCTGCAAATATTAGTGTCATTTCTTATTATTTTGTAAATTCTTTATCGGATTTTCGGCTTCCTCGACTTCGCTAATATATTTCTATTATATATTATATCTGTTGGTATTCTCCCGCTCATCTGTCGGTGGCTAATTATTATAATGTTCGCGCGCGCAGGCATATGTACGCGCATAAAAAGCGGTAATCCTCGCTTAATTGGATTACCGCTAAGAATGCTGAATCCCCCGAATTCGGGAGAATACTCGCTAAGAGTTATTTACGGCTTTAAGCAGCCGATAGGTACGACATATACACCATCTTCTCGGCGATAGGCGTATTGGCCGCCAGTTAAGACCATCAGAAATGCCGGTTGACAGATTTTGGATGTATCCACTTGTTTGGCTAACTCCGTCAGGTTTTGTGCGGCATCTTCAATTTCCTTGCTTCCGGTTTTCACCTCTACAGCCGCCCAACGACCATCGTGCAAACGAATAATCAGGTCGGACTCTAAATCGGAGTTGTCGTGGTAGTGGAATATAGTCCCACGCAATGCCTCGGTATAAACACGCACGTCACGCAAGCAGAAGTCCTCGAACAAGAATCCGAATAGGTTGAAGTCCTCTAATACACTTGTAGGATTCAGTTCCAACACCGCTGTTGCCAGACTTGTATCCACGAAATGACGTTTGTGGGATGTACGGATGCCTGTCTTGCTGCGCAACGACGGTTGCCATGCCTTGGCATCCTCAATGACAAATAGGCGACGCAAAGCTCTCAAGTAACTGGTAAGCGTCTTGTCTGTAATAGAGATATCGTTCGCACGCACATCCGCCATAATCGTAGTTGCTGCTGTCATTGTGGAGATATTTCGCGCATAACTGCGTAATACTGCACGTACTCGGTCTGGATTCTTTTCGGAACCATCCACGCGGTTGACATCCGTGTTTACCAGTTCATCCACTAAGTTAACTGCTACTTCCAACGCATCCTCTTTGTCCAACGCCAATGCACCCGGCCAACCGCCACGGCACATGACGTAAGCGATATCCTTGATAGTGAGCGGACTTTCGAAGAGCCCCATTTGCTGTGTGCCGTCGAAGAGCGCTTTGAGAGACACTTGCCCGCGCGACTCCTTTGATTCCCACAAACTCATCGGTCGCATACGAAGGCGAGCAATACGTCCCGTTCCGGTATGCTCCATCTCTTCATTTTCCTCTTCATCCAAAGGTGTAGCAGAGCCGGTTAATATGAACTGATTCATCTGTTGCCGTTGATCGGCTGCAAATCGTACTGCATCCCATAAGACAGGAAGCGTCTGCCACTCGTCAAGCATGCGCGGTGTTTCACCTTCTAATAACAGCGAAGGCTGGGTATCCGCCATTTTACGGTACATCGCTCGTTGGTCAGGGTTTTGAATATAAATGATACTCTTAGCCAACTGCGCACCGGTCGAGGTTTTTCCGCACCATTTGGGACCTTCAATCAGTACTGCCGCACTACTACGTAACTTGCGTTTGAGCAGTTCATCATCAATTCGTTCGAGGTATTCCATGCCTATATCATTTAAAAATTGCTGCAAAATTACAACAAAAATTTGACATGTACAAATAATTCCGAAGATTTTTACATTTTTACTCCGAAGTTTTTTATTGTTTTACTCCGAAGATTTCGGCGATGCCACTCCGAACGTTTCAAACCGATAGTTTTGCATTTACGGTAATCCAATATGTAAAGGAAAACAAAACTACTGCTCCCGCTTTTTTACAGGTAAAAGTCTTGGGTCAGTCGGGAGTATTCTTCGCTGCGGGGAGAAGTGGCGGATTCGATGCAGAAGGTGGTGCGTTCACATACGCCGGAACAGTTCTTGGCAAACGCCGCCAGAATACGTTTTGCCGGTTTGCCGGGCTTTGAACAAACCTGCGTGAGTCGGGTCGGGAACAGCCCTTCCGCTGCGGCTTGGGCAATGATTGTCTCTTCCGCTTCTGCAGGCAGAATAAGCGCCAACATGCCATCGGGTGCAAGCAGCCGTGCCGCATGATGCACCAACTCGCCATAACCAAGCGAATCCGTATGCCTTGCCGTTTGTCGTTGGCGGTCTGGATTCTTCAGCGAATCATTGAAATACGGCGGATTGGAAACGATAAGGTCATACGTGCCGTTCCATTCCTGCAAGGGGGCAAGGTGTACATGCAGGCGTTCTTTCCACGGCGATGCCTCAAAGTTCGCCTGCGCCTGCAAAACGGCATCGGCATCAATGTCAATGGCATCAATATTCGCTTCGGGACAACGTTGTGCGAGCATGAGGGCAATGAGTCCGCTGCCGGTGCCAATGTCGAGATAGTGTATGGTGTATGGTGTACGGTGTACGGGACACCAGGCGCCGAGGAGAACACCGTCTGTGCCGACTTTCATGGCACAACGATCATGCCATACGGTAAACTGCTTGAACCGGAAAAACTTATTCGACATGGTTTTCTACGGCTTCGGTATGTTCGTGGCAGCAATCGTGGTGATGCTCTCCGCCCCAGATATGTACGCCCAGATAAATGCCGTAACCGATGAAGAGCACTGCACAGACATAGCGGAACCATTTCTCGAACCTGCCCAATTTTTCCGTCAGTTTCTGGGTGCTGATGGCACTATAACTGATAAGCCATGCGATGATGATAATCGGCAGACCTGTCCCCAAGCCGAATACAACCGGCAGAATCCAGTTCATCGGTGCGTCAAGGGTAATGGCAGTGTCCACCATCGTGAAGAAATAGACCAATCTGTGCGGGCAGAAAGCAATGGCGAAGAATATGCCAAGCATGAACGCCCACAACCAGCTTGATTTGTCGTCCACCGTTTGCAACCACTTGCTCATACCATGGTCATGGTTGTGGTGATGATGCCCGACAACAAGCAGTAACACACCGCAAACAAAGATGAAAATACACAGCATGGGTTCGCCCCAATGCTCTAACAGATGATGAATGGTCTCCGTCTGGGCTTCCATGATAAACGGTACGGCAAGGAGCACGTATGTCACCAATTTGCCTAAAACGAACATCAGACCCGTAATCAGTACGCGGCGTCTGTTCTGCATTTCACGGTCAATGTACCCGATGGCAGCAATGCTCGTAAAAAGCGTGCACGGGTCCAGAATCATCAGAAAACCAAGCAGTAAAGCACTTAAAATTGCTATCATTTTGCAAAAAAACTCAAAATTTCTTGCAAAGGTACGGAATTTATTGTAATTTTGCAAGCGGAAATGAAAAAAGTTGCTCAAATAGTGTTATTTTTCCTGTTTTTGTTCACAATTTCGTGTTCAAAAGGGGTTCATTCTACATTTCGGACAGAACATCGTGCGGAAGAGGAACTTCAGGAGTTGAAGTCGGCGATTTTGTCCGGCAACAGGGATTCGGTGTGGCAGATTGCACGCCAATCATCCGATATCCAGTATTTGATATTTTATGAAGGCGTGGTGGTGTTCTGGTCGGACAATACACTGACCGCACCTAATATATATAACCCGCGCGATGGAGGATGGTTCGATTATGATTTTGCGAATGCGCGCTGCCGTGTGTTGTGGCAGAAGGCAGGCGATTATGATGTGGAGGTGATTATTCCGGTCGAATGGCACATTGATGCCATGGAGGAAATATCCGAAAGTTTCTCGTATCTGCCGCTGTTGGACAGAACGTCCGAAAACGAAATAGGCTTCTTTTCATCCCGAGCGAAAGCACGTCTGTTCTACTGGCTTACGATTACTGCGTTCTTCCTGTTGATTGTTGCGGCTGTAATTTTCCTTATCCGTGCCCACGGCATCAAGAACCTGCGGCTCAGTAGCCGGATTACATACACCATTATGTTTGTGGTCATGCTTGGTTTTGTGGCGGTGTTTACCGTTTCGGTGCGCTACATCCGCACCCATTATCGTGCACGGCAGGAGGCGGAACTGATACAGAAATGCCGCTTCATCCAGACGGCTTTGCAGAACCTTTATTTCTGGGATTTCTCCACTGCTACGATTTCTTCTGCCAACCTCAGTATAGACCTGCGCGACCTTGCCTATTCCTATGGCACGGATATCCATGTGTATGATTTGCAAGGACGTCTGGTGGGTTCGTCCACGCCGCAGTTATTCCAGCACCGTTTGCTTTCAACTTATTTGGCTCCCGAGGTAATGTTCTCGCCTGAAAAACCGCAGACCTGCTATTCGGATTTGGGCGATTTCCGTTATTTGTCCGCCTACACGGAGTTTGTGAACGGCGGATTCGTGCAGCTCGGGTATATTGCGGTGCCATCGTTTATATCGCAGGAGGAGGAAGGCCGTGAAGTGGATGCGTTTCTGGCACGTCTGCTGCCATTGTATCTGTTGGCGCTGTTGGTCGGTGCGCTGCTTTCCATCGGTTTGTCCCGTGCCTTGGCGGCTCCTATGGCGGCTGTCAGCGAACGAATGCGGACGCTCTCACTCGGCGGAAAGAACATGCATATTCCTTATGACCGGAACGACGAACTGGGCGTATTGGTTGCTCGCTACAACGAAATGGTGGATGAACTGGAACGCTCTTCTCGGCAGCTTGCCCGTTCCGAGCGGGAAGGTGCCTGGCGTACGATGGCGCGGCAGATTGCCCATGAAATCAATAATCCGCTGACACCGATGAAACTGACAATGCAGCAGTTGCAACGCCTTAAAGGCACTGAACGTTTTGACGAACAGTTTGAAAAGGCTGCATCTATGCTGATTGCCGAAATAGACAACCTTTCGCGTATCGCTACCTCGTTCTCCACGTTTGCCAAACAGCCCGAAGTGGAGCCGGGTGAAGTGGATGTGGCGCAGAAACTCAGTGCGGCGGTGACGCTCTGTTCGAACAACCCGCAAGGCACGCCGATCCGTTATGTCGGACCCGATTCGGGTGTGATGGCACGTGCCGACAAAGAGCAGATAGGACAAGTATTCACAAACATTATCCGCAATGCCGTGCAGGCAATCAATGCCGCGCCGGATGGCGATATCATTGTTATTCTGAAGAACGACGAAGGCTCGCCGAAGGTCGAAATAACCATTTCCGACAACGGTCCCGGTATTCCGGAGGATGTGCAGCCGAAGATTTTCCTGCCGAACTTCACCACCAAGTCCACCGGTGCCGGTCTGGGATTGGCTATCTCCAAGAACATTGTTGAGGGAGCGGACGGAACGATTACGTTCGAGACCTCTCCGAATGGCACAACCTTCCATATCTTGCTTCAAAAGATATAAAATCGCCGGTATTCTGCGCTATTGCTGTCCCAAAAATGCCGAAAATAACAGAAAAACGACGTTTTTATTTGTGCATACGAAAAATATTTTGTACTTTTGCGCGCTATTTTGGATACTATGGAAGAAAAACTGAATTTTGCTTTGATTGGTGCGGCTGGCTATATCGCGCCGCGCCACATAAAAGCCATTGCCGATACAGGCAATAACCTGATGGTTGCTTATGACAAGTTCGATTCGGTCGGACGCCTTGACAGCAGTTTCCCCGAATGTTCTTTCTATACGGAAAACGAACAGTTTGACCGTTTCTGCTCGAAGCAGATGCGTACGGAAAATCCGTTGCATTGGACGTCCATCTGTACGCCGAACTATACGCATGACGCGTTTATCCGTTACGGTTTGCGTCTCGGCACGAATGTCATTTGCGAGAAACCGTTGGTGCTCAATCCCTATAACATTGACAACCTTGTGGAATTGGAGGCGGAAACAGGTCATCAGGCATATACGATTCTCCAACTCCGTTTGCATGAAGCGATTGCCAACCTGAAGAAGAAAGTGGATGCCGGTCCTGCTGACAAGATTTACGACGTGGACCTGACCTATATCACTTCCCGCGGCAAATGGTACTATTCATCCTGGAAAGGCGATGTACACAAGTCGGGTGGAGTGGCAACGAATATCGGTGTTCACTTCTATGACATGCTTCAGTGGATATTCGGTCCCGTTCAGAAGAATATTGTCCATGTGATGAGTTTTGACCGCGTAGCCGGTTATCTGGAACTGAAAAAAGCGCGTGTGCGTTACTTCCTGAGTATCAATGCCGAGTGTCTGCCGCCGAATGCCGTTCAGGGAGAGAAGAAAACCTATCGCACGCTGAATATTGATGGTGAAGAGTTTGAGTTCTCGGCAGGATTTACGGAGCTGCATACCGAATCATACAAACGCATTCTCGCCGGACAGGGGTTCCGCATTGCCGAAGCACGTCCGTGTATTGAGATTGTCAGCCAGATCCGTCATGCCGAGCCGATAGGTCTGGTCGGTGATTATCACCCGCTTGCAAAACTTCCGCTTGCCAAACACCCGTTCGGTTGGGACGAAAAACGATGAAGAAGATATTCTGGATATTGCTTTTGGCTTGTGCGATGATGTCCTGCGTGACCTCGCGCAAGGTGAACTATATGCAGGAGCCCGGAAAGCATAAGATTCCGTCGTATGCCGACACGCTCAATTTCGAGGAGTACAAGGTGCGCCCCAACGATCGGTTGTATATCTATGTCTATTCTTTGGACGAAAACGTCATGAAGATGTACAATGCCGGAAGTAGTGCGCAAAGCCGTAGCCAGATGCAGCAGCAGATGATGTCCGGCGGCGGTCGTAACACAAATGAACTGTACACGTATTTGGTGGATGAGGAAGGATTCATTGATTTTCCGACGCTGGGCAAGATTCATGTTGCCGGGCTGACCACTCGCGAAACAAAACAGAAAATGGAGGAGGAACTGAGTTCCCTGTTAAAGGAGATTCCTGGCTATTCCACGATTTCCGTTGAGGTGAACATCATGCAACGTTCTTACTCGCTGATAGGTGTGCAAAGCGGCCGCTATCCGATTCAGAAAGAGAAACTGACCATCTTCGAGGCACTTGCGCAAATGGGGAACCTGCAGACATACAGTGACCGTTCCCGTGTGAAGATTATCCGCGAAATAAACGGTGAAACAACCATCCGTGAGTTTGACCTGCGCTCAAAGGATATTATCAATTCCGAGTTCTACTACATTGAGCCGAACGACATTATCTATGTGCGCGAACTGACAGGAAAAGCGTTCGGTATCACCTCTGCCGGTGCAGGCGTGGCTGTTGTATCCGCTACGCTCTCTTTCGGCGTGTTCGTATATACCATTGTCGCCACGGGTATTAACCACGTTAATAAATATAAAACATCAGAATAACCATGAAAGCAATGAAACACATATTACGGTTGCTCGTGGTTATTATAGCGGGCATAACAATGACCGGTTGCTACAGCCACCGTGTGATCGGTCTTTTGCAGGAGCCGGGCAAACATAAAATTCCTGAATACGAGAAGGATTCCGTGCACGAACCCTATCGTATTCATGTTAACGATGAGATAATATACCGTCTCATCACGATGGACGAAACGATATCCAAAGTGCTCGGAGCAAACCAAGGTATCAGCAATACTCAGTATGCCAACTCTTACCGTGTGTACAAGGACGGTACGATTGACCTTCCTTTCCTGCCCCCCATTCATGTCGAAGGGTTGACGGTCGAGGAGGCGCAGGACACTGTCAAGGCTGCATTTCGGGAGATTATTCCTGATGCGGATGTCAAACTGGCGCTGTACAACAAGACGTTTACTGTTATCGGTGATATCCGTTCCGGCGAGTATTATATATATAAGGAGAACATGAATATCTTTGAGGCGCTTGCCGAAACGGGCGACCTGATGAACTCCGGAGACCGCCGTCATGTCCGTATCATCCGTCCCAACGGTGATGAGGAACCCGAGATACTGGAGTTTGATATACGCTCCAATTCCATCATTGATTCCAAATATTATTACATATACCCCAACGACGTAATCTATGTGGCACGCACAAAAGACAGTTTCGTCAAACTTGCCAGCTACACAGGTTTCTTAGGGCTTATTACATCATCGGTATCACTTTTGATATCGGTACTTAACTACTCTACAACCCTTTCGAAATAATCATGGACTCAAACAGCAATTACGCATCGGGAAACGCCAACTACCAGTACTACGGAAATGCCCAATACGGCAATAACCAGTACTACGGCAACGGTCAGTATGGCGGCAATTCCCAGTATAACAACTACAATAATTTTCAGGATCCCAATGAGGACGAGCAATCCAATTTCAACATTCTGGAGTGGGTCTTCAAGGTGCTGCATTATTGGTATCTCTTTGTCATTTCGGTCATTATTGCTCTCGGAATAGCCTATCTCCAGAACCGGAAATTTATTGAGTCTTACTATACGCAGGGCACGATTATTATCAAAGAATCCAGCCCGTACGGCGGTTCAAACTCTGTTTTGATGCAGGGGTTTGGCGTTGATGCCGGTTATAAGAACGTGCAGAACCAGTTGATTATACTGCGTTCTTACGATTTGGCATGCCGCGTGGTGGATTCATTGCCTTTCCTGTACACTGAATATATGACGCAGGGACACTTCAAAACCCGGAACCTGTATCGCGAAACGCCGATTGTAGTGGAACCTGCCCATGTGGCGGATGGTGTATATGGGTTGCTTTTTGAAGCCTCGTTTGAGAAAGACGGTTCCATAACAATCACTTCCACAGACGAAGAACGTCCTTTCAAAACAGTTGCTCACTATGGCGAACCGATAGAAAACAAACTCTTTTCTGCTACCATCTGGCCTACGGAGCGCATGATTAGTTCCGGTCACATTTACTTCCGGTTCCGTTCAAAAGAAGGTTTGGCGGGCGAAATCATGTCCCGTCTCAGACTCAATTTTGTGACAGAAGGAAGTTCGGTTCTCGCGCTTGGTCTTATCAGCGAGACGCCTGCACGCGATGCCGAGATTATTGACATGCTTGCGAAGATATTTCTTCTCCAGAACCTCGAACAGAAGAATGAAGTGGCGGAGAACTCCATCCGTTTCATAACGGAGCAGTTGGAAGCCTTGCAGCAATCTCTTGAAGTGTCCGAGGGGGCGATGACCGGTTTCCGCCAGGAGAACAAATTCGTGGATGTCGGCTCCTATGCAGGGCAACTGATGAGCCGTATTGCCGGGTACGATCAGGAAATGATGGCTATGCGTCTTCGCGAGACATATTTTGATTACCTCACCAACTACCTTGAAACGAATATGGAATCGGGTGCTGTTATTGCGCCTACGTCTCTCGGTTTGAACGATGCTTCGCTGGTTTCGCTTGTCCAACAACTCAACGACCTCCGCATCCAACGTGGCGAACTGACCGAAAAGAATGTGTACTACGCCAAGTTCACCAAGGATATCGAGAATGTCAAGACGATGATTAACGAAGTGGTTTCTTCGATGCGTACGTCTCTTGAAATTGAAAAGCAGGACCTCAAAAAACGTTATGCCGAGGTGGAGAAAGAAATACAGAAACTTCCGAAAAAGGAACTTCAGATGGTTGCCATCGAGCGTAACTACCGTATAGACGACAACTATTATACGTTCTTCCTCCAGAAGCGCGCTGAGGCGGAGATTCAGAAGGCAAGTAACACGCCTGATAACACCATCCTGGATAAG
Organism: Paludibacteraceae bacterium; assembly: GCA_905234025.1. Taxonomy (GTDB): domain Bacteria; phylum Bacteroidota; class Bacteroidia; order Bacteroidales; family Paludibacteraceae; genus Colicola. The sequence continues at coordinate 1,544 of CAJOFT010000050.1, read as the reverse complement.
GCGCGCCAGGTTAGTATTGTCAATTCCAAGACCAAGAAAAAGAATACCACCACGGCATTAGTGTTAGCGTTTCTTATTCCGTTGGCACTGGTTATTGCCAGCGAACTGCTCAATAACAAGATCCGCAACCCGAAGGAGGTTGAGAAACTCAGTCCGTTCCGGTTGATAGGTACTGTGCGTCATGCCAAATCACAGAATCCGACACTGGTGCGCGACCATCCGCGATCGTCCTATGCCGAGATGCTGCGATCTATCCGTACACGTATGGAATTTATTGTCAAGCGCAAGGACAAGATTGTTGTGGCTGTTACTTCCACAGAATCCGGTGATGGTAAAACTTTCCTTTCATCCAACTTGGCGGCACTTTATTCCATGACAGGAAAGAAAGTGCTCCTCATGGACTTGGATATCCGCAAACCGAATATCCACACCAAGATGGGTTTGACCGGTGGAATGGGTATATCCAACTACCTCATCGGCGATTGTACTTTGGAGGAGACTTTTGCGGATTCACCCTTTGATTTTGATATCATGCGTGCCGGTACGATTCCGCCGAACCCGGGTGAGTTGATTCACTCTGACAAATTGGCAGAACTGATAAAAGACCTTCGTGACCAATATGACTTCATTATCATAGACACTTCGCCTATCGGTTTGGTACCTGATGCGTATGCGGTGCTGGAACAAGTGGATTTGGGGCTCTTTGTTATCCGTTGCATGCAAACCAACAAGTCCTTCTGCAAGGCTACGTTGCAACAGATTTCAGAAGTCATTGAAGCACCGGAGAAAATGCAGATTGTCCTGTCCGACATTCCGACAGAAGGTCCTCACGGCTATGGTTACGGCTACGGTTATGGCTATGGCTACGGTTCTTATGGCGGTTACGGCTACGGTCATGGTTCCACGTATGGCTACGGCTACGGACAGAAGACCACAGGTCTCCGTTATAAATACGGCAAACTGTACGGAAAAATATTCAACAAAACGGAGAAGAATTCATACAATTATTACTCCGATGATGATATTTAGAAGGCAGATTTGATAACCTGAAGACCGACCAATTGGTCGTAACGGCTGCCAAAAGGCTTGTAATAAACGTAAATGGTATATTCGTTTTCGGTTTCCCAATGTGACCCTTCCGTTCGCTGGAGGGTCACTTTTTCTTCGCCTTTCGGCACAAACCAATATTGGTAATCCGTGCCGCCTTGTTTGACAAGCGCATTCAGCCAATAGCATTTACGCTCGTTATCATACTGCATTCTGTTTCGCGGACCAATACTGTTTTCGAACACGTCGCCACCGACATACACCACACCATCAAACCAGGGCTTCTCCGCTGCCAGTGTCCAGTGTACCCACATATATTCCGCTTCGGTTTCGATGTCGTAAACTGTTCGTTCGGCATGCACAATGCGTTGACCGTCCACATCAAATTCATGCACATAGACTCCTTTCCGTATTTCATCCACGAACAGCAACGCATGATAATCGTTCTTGTCATGCACAATCCGGTCAACGCCAGTCCCGGCAAAGTATGTCGAGTA
>CAJOFT010000049.1 GCA_905234025.1 Paludibacteraceae bacterium | reverse complement strand
GGCGGTAGCACGTTCAGCGCCTCCATATCGCGGTGGTAGCGGTTCGTATAGTACTGCACCACTTCCATCGGCTCCAACTGTTCCAACCGTGCTTTCTTGGCTATCTTGTCCTCTCCTTCGTCCGCATCGTGCTCCAGATGTCCGACATCCGTAATATTGCGGACGTAACGCACCTTGTAGCCAAGATGCAGGAGATAGCGGTACAGCAGGTCAAACGTAATCGCAGGACGTGCGTGTCCCAAATGGGCGTCGCCATAGACAGTAGGACCGCACACATACATGCCCACATGTCCCTCATGCAAGGGTTTGAATGTCTCTTTGAATCTCGTTAACGAGTTATAAATTTCCAACATAGTATTAAGTTACAACAAAGTTTATTTACCACTGGTCATTGGTCTCGATGGGGTTTAGTTTGCCACCGCCATCGGTAGGACCGACAGGACTGGCTACCTGCATCAAGGTCATACTCTCCCAATGCGCCACTTGTATTTCGGGTTGATTATAAAGCTTTTTCATAGATGTATTCCTTTCCATTTTCACCTTTCACTTTATTTTACAATCTGACCTTGTGCGTTGTAACGTACACCGTTCTTGATTATAACGAGTTGTCCGTTCTCGATGAGCTTTTGGTTCTTAGCTCTTGGCTCTTGGCTTATTTCGCCCAAACCCGTTGCTGTTTGCTCTTGGTTGAAGATGAAACGCATCCGTTTCGGAGCACCGAAACCTCCGCTATAGATCGTATAAGCCTTGTTGGCTTTGAGTGTACCGGTGAATTGATAGAAACCGACACCTACTACACTATTGTCCGACGAGTGACCGCTGATGACATAGCAGTTAGCGGGAGCGGCTGTGGCTTCGTCGGTACCTTCCAGGCAGTTCGGATCGGTAACCGATACCGCTGCTGCGTCTGTCAATGTCAGGGAGATCGAGTTACCCGGCGATTGGAGGATAACAGCCGTATTGGCAGGCAGTACCTCAGCGCCGGAAGCAATCTCGTGCAACAGCAAATCGGTGCCGCTCAGTTCAGCCACAAACGCTTTCGTGCCGTTGTCCGGCAGAGCATATTTATTTGAACTGTCATAGAACGTAGCGTAATAAACACCTGCGTTCTCCGGATCCTCGTTAGCGGTGATAACAATATATGTCGGAGCCGGAGACGGAGCAGCGATCGTTACGCTGAGCGAAGCTACGCCAGTGCTATAATGGTTGATATCGCCTGCCACCCTGTAATATACCGTATAATCACCGGCATCGGTACCTGTCGGAAGATCCGTACTCCAGTTGAAGTTATCAAGCGAGTACTTCATCTCGCCGCCTGTTGCCTCACCGGCATGGATCAGCGTTTGTGCGCTACCGGTAAAGACAAGTCCGTCGATTGCCGTCGGAATGGTGGTAATGACCGCATACACTTTATTTACGTGCAGTGTGCCATCCACGTATGAGATCTCATAGTTCGCTGCTCCGGCACCGTACGGCGTGATGGTATAGGTACCGGCATTATCGCCTTGCGTATAGTTGCTTGAGAACTGCACTGCAGGTTGCACGTAACCGGGTCCCTCTCCATTCACAAAGCCGGAATAGGAAGCTTGCATAAACTCCAGCGGATTACCGTAGTCAATCCACTTCTCACTCGCGGTGATGGTCAGCGGAGCTTTGGCAATAGAAACCGCCACCGTGTTGTCTGCCGGCGTATAGTCCGCGTGGGTGGCATCACCGATGACTTTAAAATATACGGTATAGTTACCGGCGTTCTTCGCTGTCGGGATAGCTGCATCCCATGCGCTGTTATCGAGCGAATACATCATCGTTCCGCCTGTTGCCGAACCGGCATTCACCAAAGCTTGTGCAACGCCCGTGTAGATCAGTCCGTCTATAGCCGTCGGAGCAGTACAAGAAGCAGGCGAACATAGTTTTGCTTCACCGTTACTATGCAGCGCAACAGTGTACAAAGCAATGTCGCTACTGAAATGTGTTGCATCGCCGTTGCCGGAAAGACCTGAAGTGAATATGCCTGCGCCAACACTTTTGGTGATCCCGATCGGCTCCGTGTTGGTCAGTTCGCCGTTGATATGCAGGACATAGGTGCTATGCAGTTGGATATTCCGCTGCACCGTTCCGCTTAAGTTATCCTTGATAACCGGATTGCCGGACAGATAAACGGTTGTATTGGTGTGCTCTACGAACATACCTCCTGCGTTCGTACCGATAGGCACATGGTTGTTGATAATCGAACCACCGGTGATAGTAACGGTCTCCGCACAGGAGTAGGCATTCGTATGTACGCCACCGGAATTGCCTGTCGCGTAGTTATAAGAAATCTCACCGCCGTGAATCTCTAGCGTAGAGGGTGCCTGTTCCGCTATATCGGCTGTTAGTCGTCCTCCATAAAGAGAGATACCTCCGCCGTACTTGGCTCTGTTTCGGGTAATCATACCGCCGTTCATAATGAAATGGCCGTTACGAGCGATAAACACCGCACCGCCGGTCCGGTCGTTAGCTGCTTCGCCGTTACCGATCAGCGTACCGCCGTTCATTGTTGCCGTAGAGCCGTTATAGATAAAGAGTGCTCCGCCGTCATGGTAAGAAGCAGTTCTTGTATAGGTGTTGCTTCCTATACCGCCAGTGAGGTAACCACCATGGATAGTAACCGTACCGTTCTCTTCATCCAAGGTAGCAAAACCGTTTTCATCCACAGAGAACTTATGCGTGGTGGTAGGATCGCTGTCCTCCAATGTCAGAGTCGCACCGTTCACCACACAGAAGATACCTTGTGTACCTGTGTGACGGATACCGTGACCGTTGAGGTCAATGGTTCGCGTGCCACTGGTCAAATCTATGATAGCATTGTGTGTCACGTCTGCCAACAATGTTAGTGTGCTGTTGTTCTCCCAAGCAGCAAGCGCAGTAACAAAATCCGTGTAGTAAACATCAGTGCCAGACGTGGTTACTTTAGCCACATTTGCATCAGCCCAAGCCATGCTGGAGAAATAGGTCATCAGCACCGCTGTCAGCAAGAAATAGAGTTGTTTTTTAATCATAAATGTATTGTGTTTAATTATTTGCGCACAAAATTCGGCGCAAAGTTACTACTTTTTTTTGAATTATGCAAGAAATTGTACAAATAAAGCAAAAAAGTAATGGTTTTAAAGTGGAAATTTGGAGATAAACCGATAAGGTGGAATAAAAATGGAGGTGTGTCCGAATGACACACCTCCGTTAACTGCAATTCTTGTTTACAGCAGTGTCTTGGGGTCGAGGTTGTTCTTCTCGATGTCCTTGAAGTAATTGAACGTACCTACTTTCAGTTCGTCGCAGGCTGCTTCATCGCAAACGATGATACCGTGCTGGTGCATCTGCAATGCCGAAACTGTCCACATGTGCGAAATAGGTTTCTCAATCGCATGGAGCAGTGCGCGGGCTTTGTTGTGACCGTTCACCACAATCAGCACTTCCTGTGCATCCATTACGGTGCCCACACCTACCGTCAGAGCGGTCTTCGGCACGAGGTTGATGTCATTGTTGAAGAAACGGCTGTTGGCGATGATTGTGTCGGTCGTCAGCTCTTTCTTGCGGGTGCGACTGGTCAGCGATGAACCCGGCTCGTTGAACGCAATATGTCCGTCGGGACCAATACCGCCGAGGAACAGATGAATGCCGCCGTAGTTCTTGATTTTTGCCTCGTAGCGGGCACATTCCGCTTCCAGGTCTGCGGCATTGCCGTTGAGGATATTTACATTCTCCTTGCGGATGTCTATATGGCTGAAGAAGTTGTTCCACATGAAGCTGTGGTAGCTTTCCGGATGGTCTTCGGGGATGCCGACATACTCATCCATGTTGAAGGTTACGACATTGCGGAAGCTGACTTTGCCTGCTTCGTACAGTTTGATAAGTTCGCGGTACATGCCGAGCGGGCTACTGCCGGTCGGGCATCCGAGAACGAACGGACAACTTTCTTTCGGTCCGAATTCGTTGATACGTTTTGCTACGTAGTTTGCTGCCCACTTTGAGAGCAGATCGTAGTCTTTTTGAATAATTACACGCATTGTTTTAAGTGTTTAATTTGTTATGGTTAATATATGCCTTTGCCTGCCGGTAACTACTGCCTAACGGACAGGCGAAAGATGTTACTCTACTTGTTCCAGCACCATTGCTGAACGTGCCGGCAGATACAGTTTGAGCCAGCCTTTGTGGTCGGGTGCATACAGCGGATCGTGTTGCGTGAAGTGCTCCACGCTGTCATCGGATTGCCCGAAGCCCGCAAACTCCCGTGCATCCGTGTTCAGCAGCACTTTGTACTTGCCTTCCGGAGCCAGGAATCCGTAGTCCGGGAACGATTTCTGTCCGTTCCAGTTGAATACGAAAATCAGTTTGCCGCGGCGGTATGCCACCACTTGGTCGCCTTCGTTGTCCCACAGGTTATATACCCACGGCAGATGGGTGCCGCACTCGTCTTTTTCCATTTGCAGCTTCTCGCGCAGCAACTGCACCATCGCTTTGTCAAACCGGTTCAGGTCGGCAAAGAAGTAGTTCGGATTATCCACGAGGCTCCATTGGCGACGGGCGTACTTGTAGCTCCAATCGTTGCCCTGACGGGGGAAGTCTATCCATTCGGGATGTCCGAACTCGTTGCCCATGAACGTCAGATAGCCGCCGTTGATGGTCGAAGCCGTAATCAACCGGATCATCTTGTGCAAAGCGATGCCGCGATCCACCATATAGGTCGAATGACCGTGCTCGAAGTGCCAGTACATATCCGCATCAATCAGCCGGAAGATAATCGTTTTGTCGCCTACCAGCGCTTGGTCGTGGCTCTCTGCGTAGGAGATGGTCTTCTCGTCCTGACGGCGGTTGGTCATTTCGTACAGGATATGTCCCGCTTTCCAGTCCTCGTCCTTCACTTCCTTGATATATTTGATCCAGAAGTCAGGAATACCCATTGCCAGACGGTAGTCGAAGCCTACGCCGCCGTCCTTCTGCGGACAAGCCAATCCCGGCATACCCGACATATCCTCTGCAATCGTGATAGCGTTCTTGTTCACTTCGTGGATCAGTTTGTTCGCCAACGTCAGATACATGATCGCATCGCCGTCCTCGTTGCCGTTGAAATAGGAACCGTAGCCGTTGAAATCCTCGCCCAGACCGTGGGACAGGTACATCATACTCGTCACACCGTCAAAACGGAATCCGTCAAAGCCGTATTCGTCCATCCAGAACTTGCAGTTACTTAACAGGAAATGCAGCACTTCCGGCTTGCCGTAGTTGAAGCACAGGCTGTCCCATGCCGGATGTTCGCGGCGTCCGCCGTCATGGAAGTACTGATAAGGTGTGCCGTCGAAATTGCCCAAGCCTTCCAATTCGTTCTTCACGGCATGCGAATGGACGATATCCATAATCACCGCAATTCCTCTGCCGTGCGCGTCATCAATCAGTGCTTTCAGCTCTTCCGGCGTGCCGAAACGCGACGAAGCTGCAAAGAAGTTCGACACATGGTAACCGAACGAACCGTAGTACGGATGCTCCTGGATAGCCATGATCTGTATGCAGTTATAACCCAAATCAGCAACACGCGGCAGCACGTTCACGCGGAACTCCTCATAGGAAGACACTTTCTCCGCTTCGCCTGCCATGCCGATATGACATTCATAGATAAACAAACCGCCTTTCTTCTGCTTGCCGCCTTTAACGGCTTTGTGTTTCCACTTGTATTCCGGCTGTGCCCATACTTGTGCAGAGAAAATCTTCGTATTGTCATCCTGCACCACTCTCCGAACGTACGAAGGGATTCGCTCGCCGTAGCCACCCTGCCATTCGACAAGCAGTTTGTACAATTGTCCGTGCTGCATGGCACTTTCCGGCAACTTGGCTTCCCATACACCATTGCCGACAGGTTGCAGACGGTATTTCTCGTCCTTCTGCCAGCCGTTCATGTCACCTTTTATATATATAGCGGTCGCATTCGGTGCCCACTCGCGGAGCACCCAGCCGCTGTCTGTATGGTGGAGACCGAAATACAAATAGCCGGTAGCCCAGTCCGCAAGGGACTTGCCTCCGGTTATTTCCTGCTCTTTGCGGATTGCATACTCATAGCGACCGCGGATGGCGCTTTCATACGGTTGAAGATAGGGGTCAGATGCGACCAGTTTCAGTTTCTTTGCCATAGTATTTGGATTTTTCAGGGTTAGTCTCTTTTCAATCAGCCCGCAAAATTACTACTTTTTTTTTATATATGCAAATAAAAAACGAAAAGACTTGTATTTTGCTGACTTTTTGCCTCAAAATATCCTCCCGAAAAAACACAAGACGCCAAAAAGCGCCTTGTGTGATTGTTTGTCCGGAGTTGTATCCGGTATGTCAGTCTGTCCGTTTGCGGGATTACTTCAGGAACACGTACTCGTTGTGCTCGTTGTTCATGTTGTTCTTGCGAGCGGGTGCCCAGGAGCTGGGATCTAAGGCACCGTTATTTTTATCCTTGTTGTAGTTCCAGGAGTAAACGGTGCGGTTGCCATCGGTTACATCCACCCAACGGAACTCGACAGACGTATCGCCGTTGTAGTTGGTGGCTTTGGCAACCAGTGTCAGACCGTTGTGTACACCGCATAAAGGAGCTTCTTTCACATCGCTGGTCATAGTTTGGCAGGAGAGAACAGTGCTTCCGTTTTTCACATCCAACAGTTTGTAGGTATTCTCATCCAATACCCACGCATAGCCGCCGGTGGAAATCCACACTTCATCATGGTTCAGAGAGATAACCTCTTTGCCGTCTGCATCAATGTAACCGTATTTCATCTTGTTTTCGTCTTTGATACCAACCCATGCCACTTTGTCTTCAGAGAAGCGACTTACGCGGTTGTAAATACGGCTGGAGAGGGAAGAACCGTCTGCTTTCAGGATATGCCAATCATACGGACTGGTGGCGTCTTTGTCTTTCTCGACAGCACCAACAATGCCAAGACCCATATTTCCCATATTCATGTAACGACCTTCGGAAATCTGGATGTTACCTTTGGTGTCAATAAGGGCATAGGTCGGAATACGGCCGTCATCGGTGGACATATTTGCGGAAACTACGCAATAGCCGTCACGGAACGCGTCTGCACTCTCATAAACAATGGGGTTATTGTCCTTCATCAGCACATTGCCTTTCTTGTCCAGGAAGCCGAATTTGTCGCCGGAAGCCTGATAAGTAACAATACCGTCGTTGGTCATTTCGCTCAGATACGAATAAACAGGCTGGATGGCAAACTCGAAATCGGTGTTGATCATACCGAATTTGTTGTTCAGTTCTGCTCTCGAAAATTTGTAGATAAACGGCTCTGCGCTGTCAAAAGAAACACAGCTTTGTACTTTGCCGTCAGTGTCAATGAATGCCTGGTTGCCGTTGATTTTAACGATGGCATAGCCGGCAGAGAAGAAAGAAGATGCCTCTGAGAATTGAGCCGGAATAGCCCATTCGCCCTTCTTGTTGATGTAGCCGTACAAGTTAGCGGAACTGCTGTACGCGGGCCACAGTTTTGTCTTGGTGGTTGACGGAGTGTCGTTGTCCGTGCAACCGGTGAATGCCATTGCCAGTACAAGCGGCAAAGCAAGTAATGTTGTTTTTTTCATTTGTTTCAGGCTGTTATATCCCATCGCCCCTTCGGTTTTTTTGATAAATAACGTTATTTAATAAATTGCAAACGGGTTGCAATCTTTTTACAATGCTTTGAGGATGGCTAATGTGTAATGGTACAGTTTCTGCACGGTCGCAATGTTCACGCGCTCGTCGGGCGAGTGCGGATGCTCGATGGTCGGACCGAAAGAAATCATCTCCATGCCCGGATAGTTACGGCCGATGATGCCACATTCCAGTCCGGCGTGAATGGTTACCACACGCGGCGCATTGCCGAACTCTTTCTGATACACATCCTTCATTGTAGCCAACAGGCTGCTCTTGAAGTTGGGCTTCCATCCGGGATAAGCGCCCGAGAACTGTACGTCCGCGCCTGCCAGTGCAAAAGCGGAATGGATAATCTGCTTCAGTTCTTCCTTGCGGCTCTCCACGCTGGAACGAGTCAGGCAGAAGACCTTGACATTGTTTGCGGTGGTTCCGGATTGTTCAGGATTGTTTGTGTTAGTTTGGATCATGGCAAGGTTGTTGCTCGTTTCCACGATGTCCGGCATTTCGGGAATCATTCGATATACGCCGTGCGGGCAGAGCGTAACGGCATGAATGAGGAAGTCCTGCACATCTTCCGGCATTTCGGTTTGCGGGCAGGGAATCTCTTCCGCGAAGAGACGAATATTATCTTCGATGCCGTCATGTTCGCGGATAAACAGGTCTTCATAATCATCCACCAGCTCCATGAACTCGTCCTTGCTGTTTGCGGGAATGGTTACAACGGCTGCCGCTTCACGCGGAATGGCGTTGCGAAGGCTGCCGCCTTCCACGCTTGCCAGACGGGCTTCGTAGTTGGCAACGGCATCCTTGAGGAAGCGGAACAGCAGTTTGATGGCATTGGCGCGCTGCAGATGGATGTCGCAGCCCGAGTGACCGCCCTTGCAGCCGGTCAGGCTGACTTTCAGCGCAATGTCGCCTTCTTCCACTTCTACAGGCTGGAAATCAAACGTTGCTTCCGTATCCACGCCTCCGGCGCATCCTACATACAGTTCGCCTTCCGTTTCCGAATCCAAATTCAGTAGGTATTTGCCTTGCAGCAGACCGCCTTTGAGGTCGAAAGCACCGTACATGCCGGTCTCTTCGTCAACGGTGAAGAACGCCTCCAACGGCGGATGTACCACGTTCTTGTCTGCCAGAATAGCCATAGCGGTGGCTACGCCGATACCGTTATCTGCGCCAAGCGTCGTACCGTCGGCGGTTACCCATTCGTTATTGTCTTCCACGTAGGCACGAATCGGGTCTTTCTCGAAATCGAATACGACATCCGAATTCTTTTGCGGCACCATGTCCATATGTCCTTGCAGGATTACGCCCGGATGGTTCTCATAGCCGGGATAGGCGGGTTTGCGGATAATCACGTTGCCGATTTGGTCAACAATGGTCTCCAGGCCTAACGAACGGCCGTAGTTGGCAAGGAAATCACTGATCTCTTTTTTCTTTCCCGACGGACGCGGGATTTGAGTCAGGCTGTGGAAACTGCTCCACACACCTTTCGGTTCCAGATTGTTTAGCATAGTATATTTTGTAAATTAGTAACTATTCTATTGTAATTTCTCCGCAGAGATTTTGTTGCAGCAGCGTTTTTACCTGCTCCACATCATCGGGAAATTCCCCGAAGAGGTACATCATCTTGGTCAGCAGTGCCTCGGTGGTGATGTCATAACCGGAGATTACACCGGCTTTCATCAGATTGAGCGAAGTGTCGTATAATCCCATTTCCACTGAACCGGTATTGCACTGGGTCTTGTTGACAATGATAATTCCGTGCTCTACGGCTTTGCGCAGTTCCTCGTACAGCCACTTGTCCGATGGGGCATTGCCTGCGCCGTATGTTTCCAATACGATGCCGCGCAGACCTTTGGCTGCCAATAGCGAATGAACTACCGGTTTGGTGATTCCGGGGAACAGCTTCAGCACGGCGACATTGTTGTCCGTATCAACCCGCAGGCGCAGCGGTTTTTCAGGATCACTATAATATATAAGGTGTGGCTGATAGGTGATGTGTACGCCGGCTTGCGCAAGGGCGGGGTAGTTGTATGACTTGAAGGCGGTGAAATGTTCGGCGTTGCGCTTGGTGGTGCGGTTGGCGCGGAACAGCTTGTCACCGAAGAAGATGGTCACTTCCGGCACGATGGCATTGCCGTCTTCGTCCGTGGCTGCGGCTATTTCAATGGCGGTCAGCAGATTCTCTTTGGCATCCGAACGCAAAACACCTACAGGCAACTGGCTTCCTGTAAAGACAACAGGTTTGCCGAGATGGGCAAGCATAAACGACAATGCCGAGCCGGAATAGGACATAGTGTCCGTGCCGTGCAGAATTACAAAACCGTTGTAACTGTCGTAATTGTCATACACGGCATGCGCCATCTTCGCCCAGTTGCCGGGATTGATGTCGGATGAATCTATCAGCGGCTCGAACGGCAGAATGTCCACCTTGATATCCGAGGCAAACAGCTCCGGTACAAACGCTTTGAATGTATCCAGATCTGCCGGATGGAGTGCACCCGTCTTCTGATTGCGAACCATGCAAATCGTGCCGCCGGTAAGTATAAGTAATACCTTCTTCATTCAGCCCGCAAAGATACTACATAATAATGATATGTGCAAATATTTATTAAAAAAGTGTTGTTTTTTTCATATTTTCATGGAATGAGGTATAGTTTGGCACGATATTTGTTGTATATTTTGTGGTTAAACGCATATGCTCAAGAATCCGACGACACATATTCTTCTCTGTGACGATGATGTCAATCTTGCGACGGTACTTGCCGATTATCTGCGTGAACGCGGATATGAGGTGATAACGGCTGTAAACGGGGAAGACGGTCTTGCCAAGATGGCTGCCGACCGGTGCGATATATGTCTCTTGGATGCGGATATGCCCAAACTCAACGGCTTTGATGCGCTGAACGAATTGCGCAAAACAAGCAATCAACTGCCGGTGATCATGCTGATGGAAAGTGATTCACTTAGTGAAATCCACCATGTGTACGAGTTGGGATGTGACGATTATGTGGTTAAACCATTGTCCATTGAATTATTGATATGCAAGATTGAGGCTATTCTCCGCCGTGTCCGCCCGATTGCTGTTTTCCACGAAACAGCGTTTGACTTGGACGGTTTGCATTTTGACAGCGTGCACCAGACGCTGAACGGCAAGCACCTTTCGACACGGGAGAGCGACCTCTTGCTGATGTTGTGCCAGAACATGAATGTTGTGGTGGACCGTCATCTGATTCTGCGCACCTTGTGGCGTGCGGACAACAACTTTGCAGTACGCTCCTTGTGCGTATATGTAAATCACCTCCGCCGTTTCCTCGCAGGTACGAGTATTCAGATTGTATCGGTTCATGGACGCGGATATAAATTGATAAACAGCAAATCTTCATAAGAGTAAAAGTTTTTTCATAACAGAGGCTAACAAAGAGTTAGTGTTTTTTTCTTAATTGTG
>CAJOFT010000048.1 GCA_905234025.1 Paludibacteraceae bacterium | reverse complement strand
ATGCAGGACAACGTCGGCGCAGAGCAGTTCGAGAAACTTTTCCTCATTGAACTTGCCGCAAAACGTCCTATTCTTATGGGAGGTGGCACTGCCGACGGATATGGACATGAGTTTGTCTGCGACGGCGTGGACAAAAACGGTCTCTTCCACATCAACTGGGGATGGGGAGGCACAAGCAACGACTATTTCTCCCTGACAGCTCTTGATCCTAATGAGCAGGGAATCGGCGGCGCAACTTCCAAGAACGGCTACTCCGTGCAGGTTGAAGCCGTTATCGGCATCCAGCCCGACAAAGGCGGCGAACTGGCGGCTCCGCTTGTGGATATTGAGCCCGACGAAAACGGAAACTATGACTACAAATTCAACAAAACTGCCACGCTAAAGGACGATATCATCCTCTTCCAAACCGATCAGGCGTACAATTCCGGTCCCGAGGATGTCGTGGACGCAAAGATAACCTTTGCCGTTTACAATCCGGATTCTACTTTCGTCAAAGCCTTTGGCTCCAAATCCTTCAACATGGAAGCGCTTGGTAACAATTACAAATCCATCTCCTACTCTTCCTCCTTCACAGGCATTGAAGCCGGAGACTACCTCTTGGCATTGGCTTTCCGTCTCTCGGACACGCAGGATTGGACACCGATTGCCAGATACGGCAAAGGCGAATACTTCTATCTCCACGCAACGGCTGACTCCATCTATATCTCCGAGAAAAAAAGTTCCGGTGGTGGCGCCGGAACACAACTCATTGTGGATTATGCTTGGGCGAACTACAATCCTTCCAACCAGATGGGCAAGCCCTGGACACTCATCATGACGGACGAAAAAACGGAAGAACCGTGGATTCAGTTCTATTTCGACAGCAATTCAGCCAACAAGATTGCCGGCACGTATGACCTTGCCAACTATGCCATTGTATGGCCGGATGCAGAATCGGATGACCACATCTTTGCGGTTTCGGGTACGCTGAACATCAAGTGCATTTCTGCCGCTTCATCTTCTGAATACGGCGTTTACGAAGTGAAGGCAACGTTCACCTGCGACGACAGCCAAACCTATTCCGTAAACGTTCAGCTTGAAGTTCCTGCGCAGGATGCGGACAAGAACCCCATCACCCTCAAGGACACGCCTCAAGGCGGCGGAGGTGGTGGTGACAACGCCATCAAACTCGATGTCGATTACTGCGAAGCCATTCTGCTGGAGTCCTACAATATGTGGGTGCTGAACCTCTACAAAGATTACAACTCTCAAACCAAACAGGTCACTTATCCGGATGCGTTCTTCTACATTCCCGCAAAGAGCGTTACCGCTATTGCCGGCACATACACTGCCACGGATTTGGAAATGGGCTATGTAGCGTTGGCAAAAGGCGATACCATTGAGGTGGCGGAGGTTATCAACAACCTCAAAGTGACCTGCACCAAGGATGGCGAAGAGTACAAAATCACCTTCAAATTCCTCGCGGACAACGACAAAACCTACTATATTGACGCAATCCTTTCCACGTATGCTGTCAACTATAGCACGGAAGAAGAAATCAAACTCACCGACAAAGCCGGCGATGGTCCGGAGCAGGCGATTGACAACGTAACCTTCCGGAAGAACGATGCCGTCAAACTCATCCAGAACGGTCACGTCATCATCCAGGTCGGTGACAAAACATACAACATCCTCGGCGCACAAATTAAATAAAATGATTAAATCGTAAATGATTAAATCTGTAAATAAGAATGGCAGATACATTAAAGCAATACGATGAAGTCGTGGCAAAATGCCGCCGCATTTACGTCCTCAAAATGAAGGATTACGGTCCGTCGTGGCGGATCATGCGTCCGCAGACCGTCAACGACCAGCTTTTCATCAAAGCCAAGCGAATCCGTGAAATCGAGACCACCGGCGTGAACCTTGTCGGTGACTCGATTGACGGAGAACTCATGGCGATTGTAAATTATTCCATCATCGGAATCATCCAGCTCCGCCACGGATACGCGGATTCCGTGGACATGCCCGCGGAAAAAGCAACGGAGTTGTACGACGTCTATATCGCTGAGGCAAAGGAACTTATGCAGCGCAAGAACCACGATTACGGCGAAGCTTGGCGTGATATGTTCGGAACGTCTCTCACGGACATCATTTTGACAAAAATCAACCGCAACAAATCCATTGCTTCCAACGATTTCAAAACGCTTGCCTCGGAAGGTTGCGAAGGCAACTACTTTGACATGCTCAACTACGCAATCTTCTACCTCATCCAGCGCACGGAGCAAAATAACAAAAACTAACCCACCTCCATCGAGCCAGTGACGGCAACGAGACGGCAACGGGACGGCAACGGGACGGCAACGAGACCCGAGAGAAGCCCGAGAGAAAAATAAGGGAAAAAGGATAGAAAAATAATAAATCAATAGTTATGGACAAAAAAGCACAACGCATCATTGCTTCAGTTTCCAGAACCATTCTGGGTGCGGTCTTCGTTTTCTCAGGATTCGTCAAAGCGATTGACCCGCTCGGAACAACGTACAAAATCGAGGATTACCTCAAAGCATTCGGCGGTTTCTTCACCGATCTCCTGCCTTTGGCAGCACCGGCGGCTTGGGGACTTATTCTGGTGGAACTCTTGTTGGGCGTTTGTCTCCTTTTCAATATCCGCACGAACTGGACCGCTTGGATTTCGTTCGCTTTCTACTGCGTTATGACGCCACTAACGTTCTTCATCGCACTCAAGAATCCTGTCAGCGATTGCGGCTGTTTCGGCGATGCTATTGTCCTGACCAACTGGCAGACTTTCTGGAAAAACGTCGTCCTCATAACGTTGGTCATCATCCTCCTTTGCACGAAGAAATCTCTCTACCAGACGTGGAACGGCGTTGTGGAGTTTATCATCATATTTGCTTCCCTGCTCTTTGCACTGGCATTTATGATGTGGTCAATCAGCCACCTGCCAATCATGGACTTCCGCCCGTACAAAGTCGGCAACAACATTCCCGCTCTGATGGAGATTCCCGATGACGCAGAGCCTGACCAGTACGAAATCTCGCTCATTTACAAAAAAGACGGCGTACAACAGACTTTCACCTTACAGAATTACCCGAAAGGCGATTCCACATGGACTTTTGTTGACCAGAAGTCCAAACTCATCAAAAAAGGTTACGAACCGCCCATCCACGATTTCGAACTGCTGACAATGAATTTCGACGACATCACTTACGATGTGCTGGAGTCTGAAACGCCTGTCACGCTCGTCATCATGTACGATCTCGCCAAAACCGACCGCAAACAATTGCCCAAACTCAATGCCCTGTATGAACAAGGCAACATCTATTTCGTTACCGGCTCCGGCGAAGACGACATATATTCCTTTGCCGCAGAACTCGGCTGGAACGAAACGACCGCAGAGGAAGTTTTCTGCACCTGTGACCCTGTCACCCTCAAAACCGTTGTCCGTGCCAATCCGGGTGTCATCGTTGTCCAAAACGGAAATATCATTGACAAATATAACTTAAGAAACAAATAATAAATCGTTATCATGAAAAAAATCACCCTCGGCATTATTGCCCTGACAATGTTAATTGTCAATTGTCAATTATCAACTGTCTTTGCCGCACCGCGTACCGCGGAAGAAGCCGCAGCTATTGCGGCGGAATTTACCAACGCACAGCCGCAGCTTGCGCGTATGCACAAAGCCCCGCGCAAACCTGTTAACATGCGTCTCGCGCACACGGCAGCGCAAACAACCTCCGACAGAGCGGCGTTCTACGTTTTCAATCAGGAAGACGGAGCAGGCTACGTCATTGTTTCTGCCGATGACCGCACCATTACGGACGTGCTTGGTTACAGCGACAGAGGCACATTTGACATTGACAACATCAACCCGAACTTCGAATACTGGCTGAACCGCTACGCCAAACAAATCACTTATTTGCAGAACACGGACGAAAGCAGCGCCCGACAAGCACGCGCAGCAAGAAAAGCCGTACAGGTAACGGCGATTGCTCCTCTGCTCAAGAACAAAAACGGAGATGATATCCTTTGGGACCAACTGACGCCGTATAACAACCTCTGCCCGATGGACGAACGCGACAACACACGCAGTTATACCGGCTGTGTGGCTACGGCAACGGCACAAATCATGTACAAATGGCAGTATCCGAAAAAAGGTACCGGCAGTTGGGAATATACGTGGGAAAACTGTATGGTGAACCTCACTTCGGATGGTCAATGCACGAATCACAAGGACAAACAGATCTCTGCCGACTTCGGTGCTACTACCTACGATTGGGCGAATATGCTGCCGGACTACAGTTCCGCAAGTTATAATGAAACACAGGCAAATGCCGTGGCTACACTGATGAAGCACTGCGGCGTCGCATGCAACATGGCTTACGGCGGCAAAAAGAACAACGGTTCTGGCGCTTTCACCGATGACATGGCGCACGGACTTGTCAATTTCTTCGGTTACCGCCTTACCAAATACATCTCTATGATGACTAAGGCAGAGATTTGGGACGATTACGGACTGACACCGCATTCCGACGTACCTTACGAAGTAAATCTCAAAGTTGGCAAGTTCAAAGAATATTTCAACGCAGACCTGGAAGCCGGACGTCCTATCCTTATGGGTGGTTACACGTCTGGTTCCGACGGCCACGAATTCGTCTGCGACGGACGCGACACAAACGGCAAGTTCCATATCAACTGGGGCTGGTCGGGCGAAGACAACAACTACTTCGAACTCACGGCACTAACTCCTGGCTCGGATGACTTCTCCGATGACTTGGACGCTGTTATCGGCTTGGAGCCGGACACGGATCCTGTTGCCGTAACCGGCGTAACCGTTTCTCCTAAAACGCAAACCATCGACCAGAAAGAGAAACTGCAACTGACCGCCACCATTGCACCGGCTGACGCCACCAACAAGCAAGTAACATGGAGCAGCGACAAACCCGCTGTAGCAACCGTGGACGAGAACGGTAGAGTAACCGGCGTGGCACAAGGTGTGGCAATTATTACCGTTACCACCAAAGACGGCAGCAAAACCGACCAGGCTACAATCACCGTTTCCGAAAAGATTGTACCCGTTGTTGAATGTGATCCGTACTCATATACCTTCACCGCAGCGGTTGCCAAATCCGCACAACTCGGCGATTACTACTGGACCTTGTCTATCGAAAACGCTGCTTATACCGGCATAGACGGAGCCTTTGACAGAGGCGCCCAGTACGGCTCGAAAAAGAATCCCGCGGAAGAAGTGATCTTCACCACGGAAGCTGTTCAGGATTGTCTCTTGACAGATGTGGCGGTTAACGCTTCCGTAGCGGACGGAGGTGACGGCAAACTGTCCGTACTCATCGGCACGGAACTCTTGGGCACGAAAGACCTGACAAAGGATGCCACGGAATACTCCTTTGCAAACAAGACAGACGCCAAAGGTGATTTGATTGTCAAACTGACCAACACCAAACTGGCAATGTACATCAAATCCATTAAAACCAACACCGGCACACCGACCGATGTTGAAACTATGACAATCGGCAATAACGTTGCCGCTGCTGTCAAACGCATCGAGAACGGACAACTCGTAATCATTGTGGACGGCATGCGCTTCAATGCACTGGGACAAAAAATACAATAAACGAACGACATATAAAATACCAGAAAAAGTCATGAAGAAATTCATTCTTGGCGTAACCGCCATCCTCTTCTCGGCAACGATGTTTGCCGCTCCGCGTACGGCGGAAGAAGCAGCTGCTATCGCAGCACAGTTCACGAACGCACAACCGCAATTGGCTCGTATGCACAAAGCTCCGCGCACACAGGAATCCATGCGCCTTGCCTACACTGGTTTGAAGCCCGCTTCCACGGAAGCCGCTTACTACGTATTCAATCAGGAAAACAACGCAGGTTGCGTCTTTGTATCTGCAGAAGACCGCACCTTGGACGTGCTCGGCTATACCGATGACGGACAGTTCAATCCTGCTACCGTAAACCCGAATCTCAAGTTCTGGCTTGAACGCTATGCCGAAGAAATCGCCAACGTCAATGACGAAAACGCTTACGATGTTTCCGCTGCCCGCAAAGCGGCACAAGGACAGGCTATTGCGCCGTTGCTGAAGAACAAGGACGGCAAAAACATCGCATGGTATCAGGAAGCACCTTACTACAACCTCTGCCCGAAAGACCAGCGCGACAATACACGCTGCCTCACTGGCTGTGTAGCAACTGCCGCTTCCCAAATCATGTACAAGTGGCGTTATCCCGAAAAAGGAACCGGCTCCCACTCCTATACTTGGTATGATTGCATGGACGATTACTGTGAGAGCTACAAAACCAAAGAACTCTCTGTTGACTTTGCCAGCACTACTTATGATTGGGACAACATGCTTCCCGCTTACGAAGGCAAATCCTACACGGCGGCACAGGCTGAAGCCGTGGCAACACTGATGTATCACGCTGGAGTTGCTTGTGATATGATGTATGGAGGCGATGCAACCGGCGGCTCGGGAGCATGGACGGACGATATGGGTTACGGCTTGAAAACGTACTTCGGCTACAATGTCGGCAAGTTCCTCACCACCTATTCCAAAACAAAGTACAAACAGGCGAAAGGAACTGCCATTGCCGATGTCCCGTGCGAATTCAGCCAATCCATCAACGCCATTACCACGGCTTTCAATACAGACCTTGAAGCCGGACGTCCCATCCTTATGGGCGGCGAGAGCTCCAAATCCGGCGGACATGAATTTGTATGCGACGGACGCGATACCAACGGCAAGTTCCACATCAACTGGGGCTGGGAAGGTCAGGCGAACGGTTACTTTGCATTAAGCGCACTCAATCCGAAATCCGGAGGAGAATCCATGAGTTTCTCTTCACAGATTGACGCATTGATCGGCATTGAACCGGCGCAGGCACAAGCCATTGAAACAACAGCCGTTACGGAAAAAGCCGGATACAAATACTTCGAAAACGGACAACTCATCATCATCCGTGAGGGTGTCAAGTTCAACGCGTTAGGACAACAAATACAATAAATATACTGATATGAGAACAAAAATGGTTGCAGGCAACTGGAAAATGAACAAGAACCTGCAAGAAGGCGTAGCACTGGCTACAGAACTGAAAGAACAAGTTAAGAACCCCAAATGTGAAGTCGTTATCGGTACACCGTTCATTCATCTGGCTACCGTTTGCGAACTGCTCAAAGGCTCTGCCGTAAAGGTTGCTGCCGAGAACTGCGCAGACAAGGAAAAAGGTGCATATACCGGTGAAGTAAGCGCTGAAATGGTGGCTTCGACAGGCGCACAGTACTGCATTCTCGGACACTCCGAGCGTCGTCAGTACTATCACGAGACACCCGAAATCCTCAAAGAGAAAGTGCTGCTCGCACTGGCTAACGGACTGAAACCCATCTTCTGCATCGGCGAAGTGAAAGAAGAGCGCGAAGCGAACATCCAGAACGAGGTCGTTAAATCCCAACTGGACGGCTCGGTATTCAACCTCAGTGCAGAAGAGTTTGGCAAGATTACACTGGCTTACGAACCCGTTTGGGCGATTGGAACAGGTCTAACCGCAACGCCGCAGCAGGCACAGGATATGCATGCATATATCCGCAGCCTTGTGGAAGCCAAGTATGGCAAACAGGTAGCTGAAGACACCACGATTCTTTACGGAGGTTCCTGCAACGAAAAGAATGCAGCCGAGTTGTTCGCTAACCCTGACGTGGACGGCGGACTTATTGGCGGTGCAAGCCTTGTAGCAGAAAAGTTCCTGGCTATCATCAATGCACGCTGATATGGCACTGGTAAAATCCATAAACCGCAATGGCGAAATGCTGATTCCACGTATCGCCGATGGCGTTTTCCTCACGGAGAACGCCACGGTGGTAGGTGATGTCACTATCGGGGAAGGCTCATCAGTCTGGTTCAATGCTGTACTGCGCGGGGATGTCAATACCATCACCATCGGCAAACACTGTAACATTCAGGATGGCGCAGTATTGCACACCCTTTACCAGAAATCAACCATCACCCTCGGCGATTATGTCTCTGTCGGACATAATGTCACCATTCACGGAGCCGATGTGGATGATTACGCGCTGATCGGAATGGGTGCAACCCTGTTGGATGGCGCACATGTCGGAAAAGGAGCCATTGTCGCAGCCGGAGCATTAGTGCTCAAAGGCACGCAAATCGGCGAATACGAAGTATGGGGAGGCGTACCGGCAAAGTTCATCAAAAAAGCCGAGCCCGAGCAAACCGAAGAAATCAACAGGAAGATTGCCCACAACTACGCCATGTACGCTTCGTGGTACAACTGATTACTGACAACTGATCACTGAATACTATGTATAAACGTATACTTTTGAAACTCTCCGGCGAAAGCCTTGCAGGCGGACAAGGGCACGGCATTGATCCCGAACGCCTGCACGCCTATGCCGCACAAATTAAACAGATTGCCGACCTTGGGGTGCAAATCGGCATTGTCATCGGTGGCGGGAACATCTTCCGCGGCTTGTCCGGTTCAAAGAAAGGCTTTGACCGTGTCAAAGGCGACCAAATGGGCTTGCTGGCAACGGTCATTAACTCGCTTGCTTTGTCTTCCGCACTGGAAGCTGTCGGACAGAAAGTGCGCGTATTGACCTCCGTACGCATGGAGCCTATCGGCGACTTCTACAGCAAAGCCAAAGCCCTGCGTCTGCTGTCCAAAGGCAATGTCGTTATACTTGCCGGCGGAACAGGTCTGCCCTACTTCACAACCGATACCGCTTCTGCTCTCCGTGCCATTGAGATTGAAGCGGACATAATGTTCAAGGGCACCCGTGTCGATGGTATTTACACCGCCGACCCGGAGAAAGACCCGTCCGCAACCAAGTTCAGCGAAATCACGTATGACGAGATTCTTGCCCGCGGCTTGAAGATTATGGACCTCACGGCTATTACCCTCTGCCGCGAAAACAACATGCCCATTTATGTCTTTGACATGGATCATGAAGGCAACCTCCTCAAAGTCATCAAAGACGAACAAATTGGAACACTTGTAAAACCCTAAGAAAAATACTGTTATGTTAGAACCAAAACAAATCAAAGCAGACGCCGAAGAACTGATGCAGGCGGCTGTAATGTATCTGGACGATGCCCTCGCACATATCCGTGCGGGCAAAGCCTCTGTACGTATTCTTGACCCTGTCAAAGTCGATTACTACGGCTCCATGACACCTATCTCGAATGTTTCCACCATCACCACTCCCGATGCACGGACCATTCAGATCCAACCCTGGGAGAAGAACATGCTCTCCGTTATTGAGCGTGCACTCATCAACTCCAACATCGGTCTGGCACCCAACAATAACGGCGAAGTGATTCGTCTCATTATCCCACCGTTGACAGAGGAGCGCCGCCGTGATCTGGCAAAGCAGTGCAAAGGCGAAGCGGAAAACGCCAAAGTAAGCGTCCGCAACGCACGTCGTGACGCGATTGAGACACTCAAGAAGCAGGTGAAAGAAGGTCTGCCCGAAGACGCCGAAAAAGATGCCGAGGATGACGTCCAGAAACTGCACGACAAGTACATCAAACAAATTGACGAAGTATTCGCCAAGAAGGAAAAAGAGATAATGACCGTATAAGTGCGGATCTGTAAGGGATATCTTCTCGGGATAGGCATGCTATGCCTATTGCCGTTTGTGCAAGTGCGTGGCGAAGGGTCACGCACTTGGGATAAGATTTGGTCACTGCCCGCAATAGGTGTGCCGATTATTGTCCATTCGCCCGAAACGAATTGGGGCTTCGGCGCAGGCGTGCAAGGCTACTTCAAACTGCCGGACGCAGAACGTACTTCCATTGTTTACGGCGATGGCTGTTACACCCTCAACAAACAATATTACATCAGCGTGGGCGGCACCATCTATTTCGGCGGCAGCACGCCGTGGTTTATGCTCTTCCGTGGCGGTTACCGCAACTATCCGGACACGTATTACGGCATCGGCAACACCATTACGGAAGAACGCCTGCACGGCACGCCATATACTTCGCAGCGCGGCACGGCTCACATCGAAACCCAACTCTACCTTCCCGCCAACTGGTCCATCGGTCCGCTCTTCGACTTCATCCACGAGAAAACAGGAAATTGGGAAAATGAGGAAATGGGAAAATGGGAAAATGAGAAAATCACAAATGACCAAATAAATGATAAAATCGTAAATCGCCCATACAGCGAAGCAGATCGTTTGACTGTAAGGAGAAAAGAAATCGTAAATACCATGTGGGCGTTAGGCGTTGTCACCCAGTATGACACCCGCGACACTTTATACTATCCACACAAAGGCATTTTCTTCAAAGCGTCCGCGGCGCACTACGAGCCGGCGCTCGGTTCAACGGCGCGCATGACGCACTTGCAGGCGGACTTGCGGCAGTTCATTCCCTTGCCCAAGGACATCATCTTCGCGTGGCAGTTCAAAACCGAATGGGCGTTGTCCGATGAGGAGGAAACCATTCCCTTCCAGATTCTCCCTACTCTTGGCGGACAGGATTTGGTGCGCGGCGTACGGCGGAACATGTTCCGTGACAATGTGATGATGGCTTTGCAGGCAGAGTTCCGTTTCCCCATATGGAACTTCCTGCGCTTGCATGCTTTCGCCGGTATAGGCGATGTCTATAACACCGACCACTGGAACTGGGCGACACCCAAAATCGGTTATGGTCTTGGCCTGCGCATCGGCATCAACGACGCACACATCAACATCCGTCTTGACGTTGCCCGCAACAACATCTACAAGAATTGGAACACCTGGGAATCCTACGCCTTCTACCTCACCGCCACTGAAGCGTTCTGAAAAATCACAAAAAATAGCAAATAAATTTGCACAATTGCGATTTCTTTTGTAATTTTGCAGCCGTAAACGATAGAGATTCTCCAACATCACAATTTGTGATATTGAAAGGAAAAATTGCTACCATAAAAAATATCGTCCTGTCCATGACGTAAAAGCGAATCGTTGAGGCTGGCAACGTAAAAAAGCAGTTAGCGGAGAAGCGTCTCCGGACATAATAATATAGCGTAATAAGCCAAACTTGATTACTTGAAACCTAGGAAATTTCAGTAATTATTAATACTTCAAGTACGGTTTTGTACGCTCACGTTAACAGCGTGAGTTTTCCGTACGTACATTTGAAGTATTAAGGTTATCCTAGGACCTCAAGTAATCAAATGAAGCGAACGAAAGCCCGCGCTTTTTGTGTATGTATATACGTAGAAACTAAAATCAATACAATATGAAAAGGAGAATTTTAATTATCATGGTTGCCTTGTGCAGTATGATGTCTTGTAATGATGGTGTCTGGGATGCCATTCATGGTTTGGAGGACAAGTACAATGATTTGGACGGACGTTTGTCCAAGTTGGAGGAACTCTGCAAAGAAATGAACACGAACATTTCGGCTTTGCAGACGTTGGTCAGTGTGATGCTGAATAACGATTACATTGTCAGCATAGTACCGATTATGAAGGAAAATCAAGAAATCGGTTACACCATTACCTTCGCCATTCATGATCCGATAACCATTTACCACGGTCAAAATGGTCAGAACGGCAAAGACGGGAAAGATGGTGAAAATGG
>CAJOFT010000047.1 GCA_905234025.1 Paludibacteraceae bacterium | reverse complement strand
CCTGCCCTGCTCTATTGTGAAGGAGGTCCGCAAAGCCCTGTGAGCCAGTTCTGGAGTTTCCGCTGGAACTTTATGATGATGAGTGCAGGCGATTATGTAATCGTTGCTCCGAACCGGCGCGGTCTTCCGGGCTTCGGCATGGCTTGGAACGAGGAAATATCAGGCGACTACGGCGGACAATGTATGAAGGATTATCTGACCGCGATTGACGAGGCTTGCGCAAACCTGCCGTATATCGACAAAGACCGGCTTGGCTGCGTGGGTGCATCGTTCGGCGGATTCAGTGTATATTGGCTTGCGGGACACCATGACAAACGATTCAAGGCGTTCATTGCGCATGACGGTATCTTCAACATGGAAATGCAATATTTGGAGACCGAGGAGAAATGGTTTGCGAACTGGGATATGGGCGGTGCGTATTGGGACAAACAGAACGCCATTGCCCAACGGACATTCGCCAACAGTCCGCACAAGTTCGTGGACAAGTGGGACACGCCAATCCTCTGCATCCACGGCGAAAAAGACTACCGTATTCTGGCGAACCAGGGTATGGCGGCGTTCGATGCAGCCAAGATGCGCGGCATTCCGGCAGAACTGCTGATTTATCCGGATGAGAACCACTGGGTGCTGAAGCCGCAGAACGGCATACTGTGGCAACGGACGTTCCGAAACTGGCTTGACAAATGGTTGAAATAGTCGCTGCGCGACGTTGATGTGTTGATATGTTGATGGGTTGATATGTTGATATGTTAAATTGTCAGGGAGGATGAAATACAGTTACGAATACGAGATACAATACCAGGAAGTGGACATGGACCGCAAGCTGCGGTTGTTCACGCTGGAGAACTACCTGCTGAATGTCGGCGGACGCGTGGCGGATGAGTTGGGATTCGGTATCAAATACCTCAACCAACAGAACCTGACGTGGGTGCTGACACGGATGAGCATTGAGATGAGTTACATGCCGACAAGCTGCGAGCATGTGGTGTTCGAGACGTGGATAGAAAGCAATGTACACATGCTGTCAACGCGTGACTACCGGATCTATCTGCTGCGGGACGGCAAGAAGGAACAAATAGGTCACGCCAAGAGCATCTGGGCTGTGCTGGACCTGACCAAACGCGAGATAGTGAACTGCTTCGACCAAGCGGCATTTGACGGTGCAGTGGATGGCGAAGTACTGGACATACCACGGGCTGCGAGACCGCTTCCGATGACAGAACCGGACGATATCGTGGAGCACAAGATACAGTACTCGGACGTGGACTACAACCGGCATTGCAACTCATGCAAGTACCTCGAAATAATGCTGAACGCCAAGCGGTTAGCGTTGAGCGGTCACCGTTTCCGGCTGGATATAAACTACGTGAAAGAAGTGTATCTGAATGACACTATTTTCACGCACTATATCGCCGACGAGCATAGTGTGCAGTACATGCAGAAAGACATTAACGGAACGACTTGCTGCAGCGCAAAAGTGACGCTGACAGACTGATGCCGATTGAAGATTTATACACATTATTGGCGCAACACCCGCAAATGGCGGCGATTGCCAAACAGTTGCGACACAAGGGAGAAAACCATGTGTGGCTGACAGGCTTGCATGGCAGTGCACGAAGTGTGATATTACGGGCAATCGGAGCGGATTGTATGGTCGTTGTCATGGACAACCAGGACGAGGCACAATACTGCTATGCCGATCTGCAGGCGTTAGGTGCGGATGCGATGTATTTTCCGACCAGCAAACGACGCAGGCAAGGGACAGACGAAGCCATGCAGATTCAACGGACGGAAGTGCTGCAACAGCTGGATCGCTACGCTGTTGGAGGTTTGACCGCTGACGCTGCTGGAAGTTTGATTGTGGTGACTTATCCGGAAGCATTGGCGGAAGAAGTGCCGACACGCGAAAGCCTCTGCCAAGCCACCGTGCGGGTGGAAACAGGGCAGAAGACTGCGTTGTCGGCGCTGTGCGAGGAGTTGGCGGAATTAGGCTTTGAGCGGGTG
This sequence comes from Paludibacteraceae bacterium, assembly GCA_905234025.1. GTDB lineage: Bacteria > Bacteroidota > Bacteroidia > Bacteroidales > Paludibacteraceae > Colicola. Next base: position 9,788 of record CAJOFT010000047.1, on the reverse strand, counting down.
GATTTTGTGTATGAACCCGGGCAATATGCCGTTCGTGGAGGCATCGTGGATGTGTACAGCTACGCGCACGATGACCCGTACAGACTGGATTTCTTCGGGGACGAGATTGATTCCATCCGGACGTTCGATATCGAGAACCAACTGTCCAAAGAACGCGTGCAACAGGCTGCGTTAGTGGGAAGTCCTGCGAATGATGCCGTTGGAAGTGCGACCGCTGCGCTGACGGATTATCTGCCGGAAGGAACGGTCTGGGCGAGCAATGACTGGAGTGTGGTGAGGTATAAGGTTGAGAGTTTAACGTTGAACGTTGAGCGTTTAGCGTTTAGCGTTGAACGTTTAGGGTTTAGCGTTGAGGGAAGGAAAACCATCGAAATAGGGGCAAAGAGTTATTTTGCCAACTGTGTGAAGATTGCGTTCGACACCCTGCCCCAACCTGCTTTCAACAAGAACTTCGACCTCTTGGCAGATGACCTCAAAGCACATATTGCGGACGGGTACAAAATCTATATTCTTGCCGACCAAAAGAAACAAACCGACCGTCTTGCCGCGATATTCGGAAGTTTGACCGCTGACGCTGATGGAAGCGAGACCGCTTCGCTGATAGATTTTACGCCGGTGGACAAGACCCTGCACGCGGGATTCGTGGACAATGAGGCAAAGATTTGTTGCTATACCGACCATGAGATATTCGAGCGCTATCACCGTGTGACGCTGCGTTCGGAGAACGCGCGACGCGGCAAAGCCGTGCTGACACTCAAGGAAATAAACCAGTTGCGGCTCGGTGATTATGTCGTACACAGCGACCACGGAATAGGTCAGTTCGGCGGACTGGTTACGACTCCCGTCAACGGCAAGCCGCAGGAGATGATCAAACTCGTTTACCGCGACGGAGACACTATCTTCGTGAGCATCCATAACCTGCACCGAATCAGCAAATACAAAGGCAGAGAAGGCAGTGCACCGACGATTTCGAAGATTGGAAGCGGCGCGTGGGAACGGCTCAAGGAACGCACAAAAGACAAGGTAAAAGACATCGCGCGCGACCTTATACAACTATACGCGACACGCAAAGGGCAACACGGTTTTGCCTACACGCCGGACGGCTATATGCAGCATGAGTTGGAGGCGTCGTTCATCTATGAGGACACGCCCGACCAAGCAAAAGCAACACTTGACGTCAAACATGACATGGAAAGCCCTATGCCTATGGACAGGCTCATTTGCGGAGACGTCGGATTCGGCAAAACGGAAATAGCCATGCGTGCTGCGTTCAAAGCCGCTACTGACGGCAAACAAGTGGCTGTGCTTGTACCGACGACTGTGTTGGCGTTGCAACACTACAATACTTTCCGCGAACGATTCAAGCATTTTCCCGTGAAGATTGAATACCTCAGCCGTGCCAAGAACGCCAAAGAGACCGCTGACATACTCGGACGGCTCGAAAAAGGCGAAATAGACATCCTTATCGGCACGCACAAGTTAGTCGGAAAGACCGTCAAATGGCACGACCTCGGACTGCTGATTATCGACGAGGAACAGAAGTTCGGCGTAGCCGTGAAGGAGAAACTGAAAAGCCTGCGGACAAATGTGGACGTGCTGACACTGACGGCAACTCCTATTCCGCGGACGCTGCAATTCTCGCTGCTCGGTGCACGCGACCTGAGCGTCATGACCACGCCACCGCAAAACCGTTATCCCGTGCAGACAGAGGTGCTGACACCCGATGACGAAGACATCATAAAAGAAGCGATAGACCTTGAACTCGGGCGGAACGGGCAGGTGTTCATCGTCAATAACCGCATTGAAATGCTTGAACGCATTGAGCACCGAATACACAAACTCTGCCCCGAAGCGCGGATTGTCATTGCACACGGACAAATGCCGACGGACGAGATGGAGAAACGGCTTGAGGACTTCATCAACTACGACTACGACGTGCTTATTTCGACGACGATTATAGAGTCCGGCGTGGACATTCCGAACGTGAATACGATGATTATTTACTCGGCGCAGCACTACGGACTGGCGGATTTGCACCAACTGCGCGGACGTGTCGGCAGAAGCAACAGGAAGGCATACTGCTATCTTGTGGCACCTGAGCGGGAACTGCTGACCCCGGAAGCGCGGAGACGTCTGGATGCATTGAGTACGTTCGCCGAACTCGGTGCCGGATTCCAACTCGCCATGCAAGACCTTGACATCCGCGGCGCAGGAAACCTGCTCGGTGCAGAACAATCTGGATTCATAGCCGATTTGGGTTATGAGACCTACCAACGCATACTGAATGAAGCGGTCGTGGAACTGAAAGAGGAACTGGATATCTTTGGCGACAACACAACAGAGAACCTGCTGCATACGACCAACTGGACGGCTGACAGCCAGTTGGAAAGCGATTTGCAGTTGTGCTTCCCGCAGGATTATGTAGAGAACATCAGCGAGCGCATTACGCTGTACAAAGAGTTGGACGGTCTGCGCAATGAAGACGAACTTGCCGCCTACAAGAAACGGCTTATCGACCGCTTCGGACCACTGCCCGAACAAGCGGAAGAACTGACAAACGTTGTGCGGCTGCGCTGGTTGTGCTGCAAAATGGGAATCGAGAAGATTTATCTCAAGGGCGAACGGATGACACTGTATTTCATCACCAACAACGAACATTACTGGCAATCCGAAGAGTTCGGCAAATTGGTATTGTATGCGGCACAACGTCCCGAACGTTGCCGGCTTGTCGAAGACCGCGACAAGAAAGGACAACTGACCGGCAAACGGTATATGACGGTGATGCAGGTCAAGACACTTGCAGGGGCATTACATCTGCTCAATAAGATTGCTGAAAGCAATTAATTTCACACATTTTGCATTTTTATTTGCATATATGCAAAAAAAGCAGTACTTTTGCGCGCTAATTGTGCGAAAGTATGCTGACTAATGGCTAAAGCGACGTTCATAGGAATCATTCCGGCGCGGTATGCAAGTACGCGTTTTCCCGGCAAACCGCTGGCAGATATCGGCGGCAAGCCGATGATTCAGCGTGTGTATGAGCAGGCGAAGAAAGCGTTGGAAACTGTTGTCGTGGCAACGGATGACGAGCGTATATATGCATGCGTGAAAGACTTCGGCGGCGAAGCGGTAATGACGCGGGCAGACCACAAATGCGGTACAGACCGCTGTCTGGAAGCATGGGAGAAACTGAATAGCAGTTCGGATGTGATCATTAACATTCAGGGCGATGAGCCGTTTATACAGTCGGAACAGATTGAGGCGATTAAAGGCTGTTTTGATGATCCGGAAACGCAGATTGCAACGCTTGTAAAGCCGTTCACGGAAGCGGACAGTCTGGCAGACCTCGAAAACCCGAATACGCCCAAGGTGGCTATTGCGCCGGATGGAACCGCCCTACTCTTTTCGCGGTCGGTGATACCCTACCTGCGCGGCATAGACAAAGCCGATTGGCTCAAGCAAGGCAAACATTTCCGGCATATCGGCATGTATGCTTACCGCGCGGAAGTGCTACGGGAAATCACGCAACTGGAACAGACACCGTTGGAGAAGGCGGAAAGTCTGGAACAATTACGGTGGCTGGAAAACGGATACAAAATAAAAGTTGCCGTGTGCAACACCGCGTCCATCGGCATTGACACGCCTGCAGACCTTGAAAAAGCAAGAGAATTTATAAATCAACATAACTATTAACCTCTAAATTCAAACAAAATGGAAAACCAAGTACCAACTCCTCACATTGGAGCAAAGTATGGCGAAATCGCCAAGACAATGATTATGGCAGGTGACCCTCTGCGTGCAAAACTTATGGCAGAACGTTTCCTTGAGAACCCTGTCCAAGTGAACAATGTACGCGGCATGCTTGCATTCACCGGCACGTACAAAGGCAAAAAGATTACCGTTATGGGTCACGGAATGGGAATGGCATCTATCGGTATCTATACCTATGAGTTGTTCAATTTCTATGATGTAGATACTATCATCCGCGTCGGTTCCTGCGGTTCACGCCAAATGTACGTCAATCTCGGTGACATCGTGATTGCCCAAGGCGCATGCACGGACAGCAACTACGGACAGCAATACAATCTGCCGGGCAACTATGCACCGATTGCCAACTTCGAGCTTTGCCGCAAAGCTGTGGACGCTTGCGAGAAATTCGGATACAGCTACCACGTAGGCAATGTATTTGCTACAGACGTGTTCTACTGCGAAGACGAACGCAAAGGAAACTGGACAAAAATGGGTGTTTTGGCTGACGAAATGGAAGCACCCGCATTATACATGAACGCCGCACGTGCCGGCAAGAGAGCTCTCTGCATCTGCACCGTCAGTGACCATATTCTGACCGGTGAGGCTGTCAGCGCAGAAGCCCGCCAGACCACATTCACCAAGATGATGGACGTTGCGTTCTCGATAATTTAAGGATTTGAAGATTTGAGAATTAGAATTCTTATCATAGTGTTTGCGTTGCTGCCGTTGTGCCTCTTGGCACAGCGGCGGTCACGTGACACGTACACACCGGCTCCGGACGAACAGACCGGACAGACAGAGCAGGCGAGTTACGACAACAGCGACTACAACTATAACGACAATAGTAATAACAGCAACAACGGTAACTCCTGCAACAATAACAACAAAGCAAACAAGGAACACAAAAAGATTGTGACGGGTTTCTCCGGCGGAATGATGATTCACGGAGGTTACCTGTTCTCCAAATCGCCGGACGAACTGTTCCGGAACGGCTCACTGACAGGCGAAATCGCCACTACTCTTCCGCGAGACGGCTTCACAATGGGTCTCGGTGGAACATTACGGATGCACCTTGTCGAGCATATTCATCTCGGCGGCGAAGGACATATGTCATTCATGCCGTTGGCAGCCTCTGGCACAAGCATCCGAACCGGATGGGGCGGCGCCATGTGCGATTTCTATGCTTCTTTGGGAAATGTACGACCGCTCATCGGATTAGTTGTCGGCGGCGGTTCGACAAGAAGACTTTACGTGCCGGACGAGGACAGCGCACCTGTGACCGGCGAGGACAAACTGGAATATAACGCGTCTTTCACCAAGACACCTTTCTTTCTGCTTGACCCGTATGCGGGTCTTGAGATAGCATTCGGGAAGCTTGCCTTGCTGATCCGCGTCGATTATATGCTGCCATTCGGCAAAGGAAACAAAGGACTGGCAGACACAGAAGTAAACTGGAGTAACTTCCTCAGCCCGAGCGGTCCGAGATTATATATCGGCTGCCTGTTCGGACACTAAATTTAGAAAATACATTATTTTATGGATAAGAATACTTGGATTGGATTTTTGCTTATTGCAGCAATCATCGTAGGATTTACAATGCTCAGCCGCCCGTCAAAAGAGGAACTGGCTGAGCGTCAGCGTATTAACGACAGTATTGCTCTCGTTCGTCAGATGGAGATTGAGGCACAGGAACTCAGTGCCGCGCTTACAGCCGCACAGGAAGAACAACAGCAGGCGACTGCTTCCGCCAAATCAGAGGCGGATGTGCAGCAACTCTTGGAAGCAACCTACGGACCGTTTGCACCAGCTGCACAGGGCGAAAGCGAAACTATCACGCTGGAGAACAACCGCGTGCGGCTCTTCGTGGACACCAAAGGAGGCAGAATCGCCCGTGCGGAACTGAAGGAGTACAAAGCATACGGCGACAGCGTGAACGACCTTTGTCTGTTCCGCGGCGATGAAAGCGAATTGGCATTTACGCTCATTACGGCAAACAACCGCATCATCTCGACCAAGAACCTGTACTTCGAACCGATAGACCCGAACACCTTTAATACGACTATGCGCCTGCACAGTACAGACCCTGACGCTTGGATTGACTTTGAATACAGCCTCTGCGAGGACGATTACATGGTTTATTTCCGCATCGTTCCGCACAACGCACAAGCGATATTGGCGCAGAACGTCAATTCATTGGAAATGCAGTGGCGGCAACTGGTTGTGCAACAGGAACGCGGACGGAAGTTCGAGGAACGATATGCCCAATTGCAATATATGTTAGTAGGCGGCGATATGGAGACGTTGAGCGAATCCAAAGCCGTCACCGAGCGCGAAAACGCCCGCATACGCTGGATTGCATACAAAGACCAGTTCTTCTCCACCGTGATGATTGCGGACGATGCGTTCACGACCTCCACGTTTGAATCTACTCCGCAAGACCAGTATTCCAAATATATCAAGGAGTACAAAACGACTACCAGCGTCCCCTTTGACGTGAACGGCAACAAAACCGTCGGATTCATGTACTTCTTCGGACCCAACCACTACAACACGCTCAAAGCCTACGACTCCGGCAAAGACAAAGCCGACAAGCTCTATCTCAAAGAATTAGTGCCGTTAGGATGGAAGATTGTAAGCTGGATCAACAAAGCGTTGGTCATTCCGATGTTTGACCTGTTTATGAGTTGGGGATTGCATATCGGTCTGGTGATTCTGCTGATGACGTTTGTAATCAAACTGATTATTCTGCCGTTCGTGTTTGCGTCGTACAAGTCAAGTGCAAAAATGCGCGTACTCAAGCCGCAGATTGACGAAATAAACGCCAAATATCCGCCGGAAAAGATGCAGGAACGCCAGCAGGCAACCATGGCACTGTACAGCCGTGCGGGTGCCAGCCCGATGTCCGGATGTCTGCCGATGCTCTTCCAGTTCCCCGTGCTGATGGCGATGTTCTGGTTCTTCCCGACCGCTATCGAGTTACGCGGACAATCGTTCCTCTGGGCAGACGATCTTTCGGCATACGACGCCATTCTGACATGGTCAACGCCTATTCCGCTGCTTGGTACGCACTTAAGCTTGTTCTGTCTGCTGATGACCGCCGTAAATATCATTTACACATATATCACCATGCAGCAGCAGTCAATGGATCCGAGCATGAAATTCATGAAATATTTCATGTATCTCATGCCGTTGATGTTCCTCTTCATCTTCAACGACTACGCTGCCGGCTTGAGTTACTATTACTTCCTCAGCCTGCTGATGACGATTGTGCAGACGATGATTTTCCGTATGTCCATTGACGAGAAAAAACTGCTCGCCGAAATGGAAGCGAACGCCAAGAAGAAAGAAGGCAAAAAGAAATCCGGCTTTATGGAGCGTTTGGAGCGCATGCAGCGCGAGCAACAGCGCATGGCACGCGAGAACGCCAAAGCACAACAAAAGAAATACAGATAATGCGAATCATTATTATCGGTCAAGGAAATGTCGCCTGCAATCTGCAGGCGGCGTTTTTACGCAAGAACATCAACGTAGAAACGGTCTCTTCATGGGAAGGACTGGACGCGATTCCGCAGAATGCGGATGTGTATATATACGCCGTAAAAGACAACGCTTTGGAAGAAGTAATCCGCAAAGTACATGTGCCGGAACGCGCTATCCATGTGCACACCAGCGGCACGATGTCATTGGAAGTGTTTGGTTCTGACAAACCGCATTGCGGCGTGCTCTACCCTTTCCAAAGTCTCTCGAAAGCGCATATCTTGGAGGACTTTTCAACCGTGCCCGTCTTTATCGAGGCAAGAGGCATAGACGATATCTCGGCAGTTTATACGCTGGCATTGAGCCTCACGCCACATATTTACGAGACCACCCAAGCTGACCGCGAACGGCTGCATGTAGCGGGTGTCTTTGCCAACAATTTCACGAATTACATGTATTCCGTGGCACAGGATTTATTGCGCGGCACACAGATTCCGTTCAAAGCCTTGCTGCCGCTGATAGACGAAACTGCAGCCAAAGTACATTCGCTCTCACCCCGCGAGGCGCAAACCGGTCCGGCAGTCCGTGGCGATGAAAACGTTATGCAGCGCCACCTTGCTTTGCTTCAAGACGAAAAACAGAAAGATATTTACCGCCTTATTTCCGAACAGATCCGCCAGGCACAGTAGATGCTTAACATATGCTAAATAAAAAATCGGATGCCGGCATTTTCCGACATCCGATTTTAATATCCGATTGAACATTTGAGGCACTTATCCAGGTAACGGTGCACAGCGGTGCACGTCGTACGTCATAAAACCGTTTTAGTACTATTTTACTTCCTGCCCTTGGACGGTATATATCTTACCGTCGCGGAAGATGTAGAGTTGACCATCAATCATCAATTTACGATTTGACGACTGACCATTTCCGATTTCTTTAATAGAGGTGGTTGTCCCCTTCGTGGTCTTGAAGTTTCCGTCCTCGTGACTAATTTCTATGCCACCGCTGTTGGCAGCTACGATACGGAAGAAATATTGTGTGTTTTCATCAAGACCGGTAACAGTGAACGAGAATCCGGCAATTTGTTCTTCCTGTGCATATGCATAACGGTTGGATTTCTTTGAGAAATCAATGTTCGTCAATCGTCCCGACGCATCAAAGGTCAGCGTGCAGACTTTCTCCGATTGCAAGGCATCTGCCCAAATAATCAACGAATAAGAGGCAGCGTTATTGACTTGCGGCCAGACGATGTTGGCAGAGTTTTCACTCGGCGTTACATCAACATCATCAACATTGACAATCTCTGCCTGCGTCTGTTGAAAAAAGGCCGTCAAATTCATATTATCAACGATAGTAAATCGATACGGATTATATGTTGCGCCATTGCTCCATTTGATAAACTGATAGCCAGAGTTCTCATTTGCGGTAATCGTCACTTGCGTTCCATATTCGAATGTTCCGCCACCAGAAACACTTCCGGCCATTATATCATTCGGTTTGATGGTCAGTTGGCACATCTTTACGCCAAAGTTCGCAGTATATGTCGCATTACCGGTTACCTCCACTTCGCGCGGATTATCAGTATTCCCATCATTCCAACCATTGAACTGGTTTCCTTCGATGACAGTAGCTGTCAGCGTCGCTATTTCACCATAATTATATACCCCTGAACCGGTCACAGTACCTTTGGTATCATCCGAAGAAGAAACAGTTATCTGGCATTGTTTGACAAGTTTCTTACCATCTAAAACTTCCGTTGAAAGTTCCAACGTACCATCTTCATTGTCATAGAGATAAAATGTTGCAGAAGGAGCAGGAACACCCATTTTTTCGTAGTGCGTGCCGCCTTCTTTATACAAAGTACAATGCGATTCCGTTGTATAATTAGCGGCCATATAACAGTCACCAATCACCTGACCATGCTCACAAACCATAATAAAAAAGTAACCCAGACCATTGCCGTCACCTTCGAAGTTATAGGTTAGGATGCCATTCACAAACATTTCATTTGCTGTCGGAATAGTGATGTCTCCTTGGTTTGGTCCACGAAAACCTCTTAAGTAATAATCTTTGCCATTATTGGTGCCATCTCCGGTCGTAATTGAAGAAGTGGCGGCGAAGATGGAATCGGTGCTTGCAAGGCATGTAATAAGGAGTATATAAAAAGTGTGTTTCATAAATCTACCCTGATTTGTGTCGGGCGCAACTATTAGATTAATAATCAAGTTTGGCTTACAACGCTTTAATTTATATGTCTCACGCAACTATTTGCGCGGGTGTTTCATCGGCGGTATATTTATGTTTATAGCACCGCTTATTACGCTGGCGGGACAGCGGTTATTTATCTTCAAACGGCAATTCTTGCGCTATAGTATCTTCGATTGGATGGATGTAGTCGGATGCACGGTTCGGCGAAATAATACTCAGCTCCGTCCGTTGCATAATTTTTCCCATCGCTTGCAGGTAATTTCAACTGTTTACAATTTGTAATCAGTTCATTTGCCCCTTCCGCTTTTAAGCGTTTTTTAAGTACCGCCCAATATACAGTTGCCCCGCGT
>CAJOFT010000046.1 GCA_905234025.1 Paludibacteraceae bacterium | reverse complement strand
CGCCAAAGCGCGTGAGTATCGGGCAGAGACTTTTGGTGCATATACAAGTTATTTTGTGTTTGTGGATTCGCATATTGCCATTACCAAGCAGGCGACAGGGCAGAAAGTGTATGAAGACCAGATTTCCGTGAAAGGCGGAGACACACGAAATAATGAAAACGCTGCCCGTGCCGCATACAAAGAGACGGCACCAAAATTGAGTGCTATCATTCAGGAGCAAGTAACGAAATAGTTTTATCCGGGTTTTATGACGTACGACGTGCACCGCTGTGCACCGTTGCCTGAATAAGTGCTATTCAAATATTAAATCGAATGTTAAATCGGATGTCGGCAATCCCGGCATCTGGTTTTTCATTTAGCATATGTTAAGCATCTCTTAAGCATATATTACCTTTTCCTTCTTTATGGGTTTTTCCGTTTCATCGGAAACACCCAAATGTGAAAAAAATGCGAAAAAAACACTTTTTTTTTGCGTATATGAAAAAAAAGCTGTAATTTTGCACGCTAATTTGCGAATATAGATAAGAATATAGATAAATTACAATAATTATGGCAAAGAAAAACTTTAAGAAAGAGGACGAGCAACTGGAGAATGTTAACGAAGCTCTGTCCACTACAGGTCAATGGATCGAGGAACACTCAAACATGCTGACTTGGTGCGTAACCGGTATCGTTGTTGTTATTTTGGGCATCATCGCCATCAACAACTATGTTATCAAACCCAAAGCCGTTGAGGCTAACAACGAAAACGCCAAAGCCGTTGTTTATTTCCAGGCAGGCGATTTCGAAAAAGCCCTGAACGGAGACGAGGCTGAATGTATCGGTTTCGAGGAAATCGCTAACAGCTACAAGCTCTATCGTCCGGGCAAACTGGCTGCTCTCTATGCAGGCGTTTGCTATTATCAACTCGGCGACATGGACAATGCGGCAAAGTACCTCAAACGCTTCAAAGCTGATGACGTGAACATCGGTCCCGCTGCAAGCCAACTGCTTGGTGACGCCTATGTAGAACTGGAAGAGTATGGCAAAGCCGTTCGCGCTTTTGAAGATGCTGCCAAGTCCGGCAACGACCTCATTGCTCCGATGAGCTTGAAGAAAGCAGGTCTGGTTTACCTTGAAATGGGTGACAAACATGCTGCCAGACACGCATTTGAAACCATCAAGAAAGAGTACCCGGGTTCATCCGAGGCTTCTGATATTGACAAATACATTGCTATTGCAGAGTAATACTTACGTGCGCAATGACAACTGATTTGTCACAATACGACGCAACACTTCTGCCTGGCGCTGACGTTCTGAAACGTCAGCGCTATGCTATTGTTGTAGCCGACTGGAATAGCGAAATCACCTTTGCTCTGGCGCAAGGAGCCATTGACACATTTGTCAAGCACGGCGTGCCGGAAGACCATATCTCCGTGCTGCATGTGCCCGGAACGGTTGAACTGACGTATGCTGCGGCAAAGTTGATGGGAAACTTTACAGGAGCACCGGTTGCACCACGTTTGGACGCCATTGTAGTCATCGGCTGTGTCATTCAAGGCGACACGCCGCATTTCGATTACGTATGCCAAAGTGTGACGCAAGGCGTGGCTATGCTGAACGCACGCGGCGAAGTGCCGGTTGTGTTCTCCGTGCTGACAACGCTGGACAAACAGCAGGCTTTGGATCGCGCAGGCGGCAGACTCGGCAACAAAGGCGTGGAAGGCGCAGTAACCGCCATTCGTATGGCGAATCTCTAACAGCGAAACAATATCGCCATGAAAGTATTCAAGTTCGGAGGAGCGTCAGTAAAGGATGCGGCGGGTGTGGAAAACGTCCGCCGGATTGTTGCGCAGGAAACGGAGCCGCTGGTCATTGTCGTTTCGGCAATGGGCAAGACTACCAACGCTTTTGAACGCATTGTCAATGCCCGTTGGGAAAACCGGCACGATGATGCTGTGCTTGAATACGACAAGATCCGTGCATATCACCGCGCGATTGCTGATGAATTAGGGCAGGGCGAGCTGTTCGATAACGGAATCACGTCACAGGATATCATTGACGGCGCGGTTGTTCCCGCAGACTACGACGAGTTCTACGACCAGGTTGTCTGTATGGGCGAATTGTTCTCCAGCCGGATGCTGAGTGCTTATCTTACGAAGTGCGACATTGAGAACGAATGGCTCTGTATGCAGCAGTTGCTGATTACGGACAAAACATTCCGCGAAGCAAAGGTGGATTACGAGGAATCGTGCAAGCGTATCCGCAAACGTATATTCGGCAGCAAAGCAAAGGTTTTCGTGGCGCAGGGATTCATCGGCGGAACGATTGAAGGCTACCATACAACGCTTGGTAGAGAGGGTAGTGATTACACCGCTGCGCTGATGGCGAACTTCTTGGACGCCGAATCGGTGACAATCTGGAAAGACGTGCCCGGAATCCTCAATGCCGATCCGCGGATAGTGGATGATACGGTGCTTATTCCGGAACTGAGTTACCGCGAAGCGGTGGAACTTGCCTATAGCGGTGCGCAGGTTATTCACCCGAAGAGCATCCGTCCTGTTGAAAACAAGAAGATTCCGCTGTATGTCAAGCCGTTCAACGACCCGGCGGCAAGCGGTTCGGTGATATGCGAAACAGACCGCAAAGTGGATGTGCCGGTCTATATCTGGCGCAAGAACCAACTGCTGATAACCATGCGCGCAAAAGACTTTTCGTTTATCCTGGAAGAAAGTCTGAGCCATATATTCGATATTATCAAGCGTCACCGGCTGAAAGTGTCGATGATTCAGTCGTCCGCCGTCACGATATCTGTCTGTGTGGACAACACACGTTATGTGCCGGACGCAATAGAGGAACTGCGCGATGCGTACGCCGTGACATACAATGAGGGTTTGAGCCTGCTGACCATCCGCGGCACAACGCCTGAAATACTCAAGCGCGAACAGGAAGGACGCTCGATAATGCTCACCCAGACTACCCGTCGCACGGCAAGACTGGTCATCAAAGACGAAAATGAGCAAATGGCTAAATGAGAAAATGACAAAATGACAAAATTATATCATGGATAACACCTTACAAAACTATTTTACTGCTGCTTATTGGAAAGAACAGGGACGCGATTTCGTGGAAGCCCTGAAAACCAAGAAGTTCTGGAAGGAACTGGTGCTGATGACGATTGGAATGGTCTTCGGCGCCGCTGCGGTGTATTATTTCCTGATGCCGAGCCACCTGATTGTAGGTACGATTTCGGGTTTGAGTATCGTGATTAACACGGTGCTTGGCGGTAATGCGGACACACTGTCTTATTGGGTAATGGGAATCAATGCGTTTCTGCTGTTGCTGGCATTCCTGCTGATTGGCAACGAGTTCGGCGCAAAGACTGTCTATACCGCAATGATTCTCGGTCCGCTGATTCAGGTGTGGGACCGCATTTATCCCTATACGAACTTCACGCACCGCGTGATTGAGAACCCTGATATTTTAGCGCAAGTGCAAGCCGGACAGACCGTGTTGGACATGAACGGTAATCCGTATATACTGAACCGTGCGGGCGAACTGATGGAGCAAGTCAAGTCATCCGTTATGGCTGCCGGATTGGGATCCGGTGATGTCTGGTTTGATTTGGTGTGCTTCGTCTTCCTGCTGTCTGCCTGCCAGGCGTTGGAGTTCCGCATCAACGCATCAACCGGCGGCTTGGATATCCTTGCGAAGATTATCAACAAGTACCTGCACTTCGACATCGGCGCTTCGGTAAGCATCGGCGGTGCGATGATTTGCTGCTCGGCGTTTATGATTAACGATTTCCGGATGGTCGTAATCGGACTAATTGGCACGTGGATTAACGGCTTGGTAATCAACCACTTCACGGACGCTTTCAACCGCCGCAAACGCGTTTGTATTATCTCTCCGCAGCACGAAGTTATCCGCAAATATATTGTTGATACGCTTGTGCGCGGTTGTTCTTTGTACCAAATCGAAGGCGGATATTCCAACGAAAAGCATGTGGAAATACAAGTGCTGCTGTTGCAGGACGAGTTTGCATCTCTGATGGATTATATCCGCAACAACAATATACCCGCCTTTATTACAGCGGGTAATTGTTCAGAGGTCTATGGTCTGTGGTTCCGACACAAGAAACGCCACGGACATATAGAAATTGTCAACGAGTAAAGAAACTGAAATTGACACTTCCGTACGTCCGCTGCTCCACAAAGTGCGGATGGTCATGGAAATCATCGGATTTGGAATGTTCAAGCACGAACATTCCATTTTCTTTGAGCATGTCGTGGTCAAAAATCAAGTCCGGCAGTTCCGGCAGACGCTCCAAAGAATAGGGTGGGTCGGCATAAATGAAATCGTACTTGATCTTGCAGGCATTGATGAAACGGAACACATCGCCGCGGATGACGGTCAGATTACGGATTCCCAATTGTTTGCATGCGCTGATAATGAAGTTCTGCTGCACATGCGCCAGTTCGACGGCTGTCACTTCCCGTGCACCTCGGGACACAAACTCTAATCCGATACTGCCCGTTCCGGCAAACATATCCAACACGTCAATCCCCTCAAAATCCATACGGTTATTGAGCAGATTGAACAGACTTTCTTTCGCAAAGTCCGTGGTTGGCCGTGCGGTGATATTTTTAGGGGGCGACAAACGCCGCCCCCTGTATTTGCCTGAAATGATTCTCATTACTCCCAGTTACCGGCGTTGTTGTTCGGTGCGTAGATGTCACCGATCTTCAGACCAGGATAGTGCTCTAATTTTGTTTCTTTGTCAATGAGGTTCACAAGTTCCTGCTCATTGAGGTCGGCAAGGTACATGGTGTAGGGTGCGCGTGCTTCCATCAGCGGAACGCGGATGCCCTGAGACGTGGTGTAGCCGTTGTTAACCTCCACTTCGAAACGCTGACCGTTCGAGAAAGGCACTTCGACAATGACGGCAATATTATCGGCATTGTATTCGCCTTTGTACAGCGTCTCAATCATGTTCTTGTAGATGGTATCACGGCGGAATCCTTGCAGTCCGTTTTTAATAACCTCCTTGTCGTTTGCCCATACAAAGCTGTATAATTCCTCATCGTTGGCGAACTGCTGTTTGCCGCGTTTGGCTTTGGCTTTTGCCTGATCAAGAATCTTTACTGCTTTATGCTCGGTCAAACCGCCTTCCAATTGTTTGTCTGTCAGGGCGCCTTCCTTCATTACCTCTTTTTTCGGGGTGTTGCGGAGGAACAGCAGCAGTGAATCCAGATCAGCGGTAAAACGGCCGTTAACATGATGAAACTCCGCCTCGGCAGTACGAAGGGCGATAAGGTGCTTTACCACTTGTGTCTCACGGTTGGCACGTGTCTCCTCGAAGCGAATAGGGGTAACTACGCTCATTATGCAGAAAATTGCCAAGACAATGGCAGCTGCACTTAAAAGAATGCGATAAATAATTTTGCTCATGGTTTTATTTTGTATTTTTAGTTGCTTTTTGGTATGATTTTTGCTGTACTTCCACTAAAATCCACAAAATCCGCCGCAAAATTACAAAAAGTTTTTCATATGTGCAAATTTTTTTGTACTTTTGCGCGAAATTTTGGAATAAATGCCAAAATGAAAAAAAATTTAAATGCTAAAATGAGAAAATAGTATGGCAGACAGCAATAAAGTTTTATATGATATCCTGACGAAACGCCTGGAAGTTCTCCGTGAGTTGGACAAGGAAGGCGATTCTGATCGTCGTCGGCATATAGCGCGTGAAACGGCAGAATTGCACGCCAAGTTGGCGCACAGACTTGGTCTGTACCAAATCAAAACCGAAATGGAGGATTTGGCACTCAAGTTCACGAACTATGACCTATATAAATATATCGCGCACGCGCTGAACGAGAAAAAGTCCGAGCGGGACGCGTTTATTGAGCGGTTCATCGCGCCTATAAGCGAGAAACTGACCAAAGAGGGCTTCTCCTTCACCATCAAAGGTCGTCCGAAATCCATTCACTCCATTGCGCACAAAATGGAAGTGCAGCATTGTGACATTGACCGTATTTACGACCTCTTTGCAATACGTATCATCCTTGATTCGCCTTTGGAGCGTGAAAAGTCCGACTGCTGGCAGGTATATTCGCTCATTACGGATGTCTTCCAGCCGAATCCGAAACGCTTGCGTGACTGGCTTTCCGTGCCGAAAGAGAATGGCTACGAGAGTTTGCATACAACAGTGCTTGGACCCGATAACAAGTGGGTGGAAGTGCAGATCCGTACGCGCCGGATGGATGAAATTGCGGAGAAAGGTGTGGCTGCACACTGGGCGTACAAAGGCGTAAGTGCCGGTGCTACCAATATTGCGCCGAATGCGGTGTATGTATTTACTCCGACCGGCGATTTGCGCCGTCTCCCTGCAGGAGCAACTGTGCTTGATTTTGCCTTCTCTGTTCACTCCGAAGTTGGCTGTCACTGCATCGGTGGGCGCATTCGCAACCAAAACGTGCCAATTCGTCAGCAATTGGAGAATGGCGACCAAGTGGAGATTCTTACTTCGCCGAACCAGCATCCGAGTCAGGACTGGCTCAATGTCGTTGTTTCCACGAAGGCAAAGAACAAGATCCGTCAGGCACTCAAAGAGATTGAATACAAGGACGCCGCAGAAGGACGTGAGTTGTTTGAACGCCGCTTCAAGAACTGGAAGATGGACTACGACGAGGGTCAGATATCCAAACTTGCCACCAAACTCGGCTACAAGGCTGTATCTGACATGTTCCAATCGTTGGCGCAAGGGAAAGAGGATATTCTGCATATGCGTGAATCCTTCCTGCAATTGGATGAACAGCCTGCTGTTGTACATACCGAGAAAACCGAATATGTGCCGAATGACACTGCCGGTTTGGCGTTGGAGGTGGATATGAATGTCAAGAATGTGGATTACAACTTGGCAACCTGCTGCTCGCCGAAGCCCGGTGACCCGATATTTGCGTTTATCAGTATCACGAAAGGCATCCGCATTCACCGTTGCGACTGCTCGAATGCACAAAATATGCGGGAGCGTTATCCGTATCGTGTGCTGCCTGCCAGATGGAGCAAAAAATAAGAAAAACTACATAAATTATGGATATATCAGTAATTGTACCGTTGTTTAACGAGGCGGAATCCCTGCCGAAATTGTATGAATGGATTGAGCGCGTGATGAATGAGAATAAGTTCTCGTTCGAGGTCATTTTTGTCAATGACGGCTCTTCTGACAATTCGTGGCAGGTAATAGAAGATTTGAAAAAAGAGCATGCGCCTGTCCGTGGCATTTGTTTCCGCCGCAACTACGGCAAATCTGCTGCCTTGCATTGCGGATTCCAAGCCGCAAAGGGTGACGTGGTGATTACCATGGACGCTGATTTGCAGGATTCTCCGGACGAGATACCCGAACTCTACCGCATGATCAAAGAGGACGGGTTCGACCTTGTCAGCGGATGGAAAAAGAAACGCTATGACAACAAACTGACGAAGAATATTCCGTCCAAACTATTCAATGCAACTGCCCGCCGCGTAACCGGCATCAAATTGCACGATATGAATTGCGGACTGAAAGCTTATCGCAACGAAGTGGTGAAGAACATCGAGGTGTTCTCTGAAATGCACCGTTATATCCCGTTTCTGGCAAAGAATGCCGGATTCACAAAGATTGGGGAGAAAGTTGTGCAGCACCGCAAACGCGAGTTTGGCACCAGCAAGTTCGGCTTGAACCGTTTCGTAAACGGTTATCTGGATCTGATGACACTTTGGTTCCTCAACAAGTTCGGCAAGCAGCCAATGCACTTCTTCGGCTTCATCGGCAGCCTGATGTTCATTTTTGGCTTTATCGCGATTATCGTCGTTGGCGCCATGAAACTGTATGCCCTTAGTCACGGTCTGCGTGCTGTACTGATTGCGGACAGTCCTTATTTCCATTTGTCGATTCTTGCGATGGTGTTGGGCTGTATGCTGTTCTTGGCAGGCTTCCTCGGCGAAATGATTATCCGTAACTCACAATCCCGCAACGACTACCTTATCAGCAAGACTTTATGAGTTTGGAGGACCAGCGGAATACGATTGAACGTGCCTTGGGCGAACGGATGCTCAACCATGTGTTTTTCTTCCTTCGTCAGTGGGCGAAGGAATTAGGCTTCGGACCGTATTCGGATCGTATTCATTCGCTTTCGCAGAGTTACAACGGACTGTTTGACTACTATTTGGCGGCAGATGACCCGGAACGTGATGCCGTGCATGACAGACTGACCTCCGAAACATACCGTCTGCTGGACGAAATGTATGCCGCCATACGTATCAAACGCGGCTTGTCTCCGCAAATGCGCGGATTTAACAGGGAAAGCAACGATAGTGTGCTCAACTATTTTTCGCATTGCATCAATTTGCAGGAGGAAGACTTGGACTGGCTGCGAGAGGTCGTGGATGACCCGAACAGAGCGGCGTTAGGGCTTATCGCTATTGCCGGATTGAGCAGTAATCTGCAGGAACATTTTCAGCCGGAGGCACTGCTTACGCTCATTGACTGCACCAATTCCGATAGCATGGTTATTGCCGAGCAGGCGCGCGTATATTCCATCATGCTGTTGGCGCAATGGGACTTGCGGCTTGATTTCTTTCCGGAGATTCAGGAAGCCTTCATGGAACAGAATGGCGATAGTGACGATTTCTACATGGCGTTACGGGCACTCATCATGTCCATTAACACCAATTTGCGGGAAATGGTCAAGAACAAGGAATTGCAGGAGGAAGACCTGCCGGATGAGATTCTGGACGTCATCAACGATGCCGCAAAGGATGAGAACGAAGACTTTGAGACCAAACTCGAACGCCTTGCACAGTTCCTGCCGAAGGACGGAAAGGATTATATCCGCACCATTATTGAGATTCTGCCGGATACTTGGGTCATGGACGCGGTGTTGAACGAGGATGAGGAACGCATAGCGGCAATTGAAAAGTTGTATCTTGAAATCGGCTCTATTGATTTGATGTGGGACAGGCTGGATGATGCGGAAGAATGGCTCATTGAACGTCTGCGCACGAACAAAGCCACCATCAAGGACTATCTTAATTATGCCCATTGCTGCTTTATCCGCGGAGACCGCATGATGGCGTATGAGAACTATCTGGAGGCAAAACGCCGCTGCAACAGCAACCGAACATTCTTCGAACTTTTCCGCCCTGACAGAAAAATGCTGGTTGAAAAAGGCATTCCTTTGGAGCAAGTCTATCTCATGGAAGACCAACTCCTCAAATAACGCGCTGAATCCCTATGAATACAACTCAAAAAACAGAAAAAACTACCTCTTCCAAGCAGGTTCCCAATGCTAACAGCGGGTGCAAAGGAATCATGTTGGCATTGCTGTTACTATCGTTTTTTTTGCCGTGTACTATATTTGTGTGGATTGTCGGATATGTCGGAGAGGCAGTGGTTTGCACCTTGATAACTGTTATATGTATTGGCGTTCTGTTTGCGTATTATAATAAGGACAGAAAAAAAGACGCAACAACCGAACTGAAAGCATTGGAAGAGAAGCATAAGCAGCAGGAAGCAGAGCGTATAGCCGCCTTGCCCAATTATTTTGACATCAAAATTCAGGAAGACTTCTTTAACGAAGTCAAAAAGTCCATTGCTCCTTTTCCCGCTTTCATGCAGATTGCAAAAGGAACGGATGCGCAGCGACGGGCACGCAACATGATCTTGTCAGATATCAAGACCGCGCTTACGGAAATGAAAACTTCCTGTGACTGGAATAAGAAAGAAGGACTTGCGCTGTATATGGCGACAAATGCCCTCAATTCCAATGAAGAGCTCGAATACGGCATGTTAAAGTCTCTAAACGATGAGACGCTCCAACCCGCAGAGGAACTGATCAATAGCTCCTATGATATTTTTCACAAAGATAAAGACAACGGCAAACTGGTCTTTGCCGACCTCTTGCAATCATACGACAGAGACATACAACGGCGCTATCTGATTGTTTTATACCGTTTCCTTTCCATTGCAGCCAAGGCGGATGAAGTGGTCACGAAACAGGAAACCGCTTATCTCAAAAACCTTATTGCGCGCGCAAAGGCTATTGAAGAAAGCATAGCGCTTAGAAACGAACTAGATTCGCTGGTCGGACTTGCTCCTGTTAAAAATGAAATCCAAACGCTGACGAACTTTATCAAGATTCAGCAGAAACGTGCGGAACAAGGCATGAAAACGTCGCCGATGTCTTATCATTGCGTCTTTACAGGTAGTCCCGGAACCGGCAAAACAACCGTTGCACGAATCGTTGCAGGGATTTACAAGGAACTCGGAATATTGAAAAAAGGACACCTGATTGAAACCGATAGGGCAGGCTTGGTAGCTGAATATATCGGGCAGACTGCTGTGCAGACCAACAGCATTATTGACAAAGCTTTGGATGGTGTCTTGTTCATCGATGAGGCATATTCTCTTGCAAACGGCGGAGAGAACGATTATGGCAAAGAAGCTATTGCAACGCTGCTCAAACGCATGGAGGACAACCGTGACAGACTGGCGGTTATTCTTGCCGGATATACGGACGAAATGAAGCGTTTCATTGATTCCAATCCCGGTTTGCAATCACGTTTCAGCCGGTATATTGAGTTCCCGGATTACACGGCGGACGAGTTGCTGCAAATCTTCGAGGTCAACATGCGCAAGTATGATTACCATTTCGGTGAGGGCACGAAGGAAGTGCTGCAACAGTACTTGGAGAAAACGGTGGCTAACAAGGACGCTAACTTCGGCAATGGTCGTTTTGTGCGTAATATCTTTGAGAAAACGCTGGAGCATCAGGCGAACCGCCTCGCGCCGGAAAGCAACCTGACAACCCACCGATTGTCCGAAATCACAACATCCGACCTCGCCTTCATTTAAAATATGACAAAGATATGGCAATGCGAAAGGTGTTAATACTGATGCTTTGGGTGGTGGGGATGACTGCGATGGCAGAAGAGCACCTGACCTTCACGGGCATCCCGATTGATGGTCCTTTGGACTGTTTCTCCCAAGCTCTGGAGCAACAGGATTTCCGACGTTTGCGGGTATTCAACAATCCGGTTTTTGAGGGACTTTTCGCCGACCGCCTTGCTTATGTCATTGTAGAGACGACGCCGGAAACACATGTTGTCTGCGAGGTGCTCGTGGCGTTCCAGAAACTGCATCAATGGAATGAATTGGATAGTGCTTATAATGCTCTAAAAGCCAAGCTCATTGCCCAATATGGTGAACCGGCAGAAACGAAAGAAGTAGGCGAAGGACCGCAAGAAATCACGCAAGTCAGGCAATACCTTGAGGATGCCATCCTAATCAGACGTTGCAAGTTTGTGACGGAGTTAGGAACGATTGACTTGGCTATGGATAACCTCCGGCTCCATGAGCTTTCCCGCGGTGTCCCATACGTTTACCTTATCTATACCGATAAGGCGAACATCAACACCGCCGCCCAAGAGGGAATGATGGTTTGTAACAATTAAAAATAATACCGCTGCAAATTAAATAGCGAATATACGTATGAAAAAACTTATTCTCTTTTCGCTGATTCTATTGTCTTCCCTCACGGCTTTTGCCATCGAAGGCGCACTTAAGGGCAAGTTTACCGTCAACGCCAATGGCGAGTATGTCGTTTTCTCACAAGGCAACTTACAGTATCAGGCATCGTCTGGAACGTGGCGTTTTGCCGAAAACCAGTGGGATTTTGTAGGCAACGCCGAAAAAGGTACTGTCTATATTGGAACCACCAAATGCGACAACACGCTAATTTCATCTTCTTATTCCGGATGGATAGACCTCTACGGATGGGGAACC
>CAJOFT010000045.1 GCA_905234025.1 Paludibacteraceae bacterium | reverse complement strand
CAACCGCACCTGCCGCGCCATGAGCGATCCCTTCTATTTGCACGTGGAGGACTGCTTGGCACCGGTGCTTCCGCAACTGGACATTGTCTCGGACAAGACGGTCTGTCTCGACTCGGCATACTGCTTCATCCTTGACACGCTCAACAAGTCTGCCTTTGTCGAAGCGGATTACACCTATTGGTGGGAGCGTTCCTACGACAACAAACAGACGTGGACCAAACTCACGGACGGACAAGAGTTGTGCCGCACTGCCTTGACACACGCAGACTCTTGCTGGTACCGCATAGCCACGCACTACGAACTCACGAACGTCCAGCTGCATGTCAATCATAACATAACGCAGTACAGCGAGCCTTTCCTCCTGAATGTCAAGGACTGTACACCTCCGCCTCCGCCGCCGTTGCCGAAGCCGGTTATTGAGTCCGACCATGTGGTCTGCAAGGACTCCGCCTACTGCTTTGTGGTCAGCATCTCCAACGCGGCAGTTATCCCTGACACGGCACGTTATCACTATACGTGGGAGTTCTCGCGCAACAGCCGCCTGTGGGGCACGGTCGCTTGGACTACTGCCTGCCCGCTGTCGCGGAGATGCAGACAGGTTGGTACAGAATAGTTGTTACCTACGTTCACCCTGCTGTCGGAGGCAGTTACACGACACCGCTATTCCGTCTTGACACCAAGCCTTGCATCCCTCCTGAAGACCCCGTTGACCCGATTAAGCCAGATCCGGAGCCAGAGCCCATTGAGCAGACCGTGGACACTACTGCCTGCGACACTCTGCTGCCGCTGTTATGGCGCGGCAAAGAGTGGACGGACGCAGGCACGCAGACGGTCGTACTCAAAAACACCAAAGGAGACGACAGCGTATATATTTACCTGACGCTCAAAACAACACCTTGCTGTCCGATTGTCCGGACGCTCCGGATGGACTCGGCTGTATGTGACACCCTGCTGCCTTTCAAGTGGCAGTTCGGCGACACGGTATTGCTGTTTGACGGAGCAGACGAACAGGAGATAATCATTCCGCACCCGCGCTGGAAGACCTGTACGGACTCGGTATATACGTTTTACGTGACCACGTTCGCACCGGAAAAGGATCCTGCGGAAAACCCCGAAGAACCCGGAGAAGAGCCTGCGGAAGAAACCCTTTACCCGATTATTGTCAACAAGTACAACTGGGTCATTCTCTGTGACAACACACGCGTAGCCGAACTCTTCCCTGACCGTCAGCCTGTTTCTTATAAATGGTATAAGAACGGCGAGCTCGTTGCCGGTGCTACGGAGGATGATTATTCCGAGCGCGCCGAACTGAACGGTGTCTTCCAGTTGCACCTCACGCTTGACAACAAACAGCTTGTCAAGTCGAACATCCTATACATCAACACTTCCGGCAACTCCGAACAACGCGTAGCCTGCTACAACCATCTTGGCGTGCCTGTGGACCTTAATACACCCGAAGAAGAACTGCCGTCAGGCATATATATCAACGTGTACCGCTCCGGCGACAACATCCGCACCGAGAAAGTTCTAAAATGAGAAAATGATAAAATGAGTAAATGAGAAAATCTCTCCTCATATTGTTCCTTGTCTCTTGCTCCTTGCTTCATGCAAGGTCTTACCTTGACGCAGGTGTACGCGGAGGCTTGTCTGGACTGACTTATGACTGTGACTACGGCGGCATGCTCCCCGGTTACCACGTGGCGGCGGATGTGGGTTATCTCTACAAGTCGCCTTACTGGATAGCCTGCCGTGTCGGAGCGACCTTCGAGGCTTCTTCCTCGACTTACCGCAAAACGGATTATGAAGACCAATACACCACCATTGACGTGGAAGAACAGACTATGCAGGTGCAATATACCATCGGCACTCTCCGGGAACGCCATAGTTCTTACGCAGTGTCCTTCCCTGTCCAGATAGGCTTTCATATAGACAGGTTCACGTTCCTTGTCGGACCGCGGTTCACGCTGCCTTTGGGCGGCAAGTGGAAGCAGACTGCTGCAGATGCGGCATTGGCGGTCTATTACCCGCGCTATGACAATTTGGTGGAGGAGTCTTATCCGCTTGCCGCAAGCCGTAACTTCGACATGGAGCAGCGCGGAGACATGACTCTTCCGAAGTGGCAATGCTCCTTGTCCGGCGAACTGACCTACGACTTCCTCGTCGCTTCCTCCTACGGCAAAGCGGAGTCTTTCATTTCTGTTGGGGTGTATTTCGATGCCGGATTGACGACCGCGCCTACATATCCGGACAAAGACCGCTGGGGCATTTTCCACCTCACCGACACACGGGACGGGTTCCCCCTCTCACGGATTATGACGCCTGTCTTGGAAGCATGGCGGGAGGAACATCCTCTGGTCGCTAAATACGGCAACTTTGCCGTCGGAATAAAAGTGGCGTACCGTCTGACCTCTGCACCGCAGCAGCGGCGGACGCACCACGGCTGTAACTGTGACGAATAAGAAAAGTATGGATTATAACGAACTCAATGAGACGCAACGCGAAGCGGTGTTGACGACAGACGGCCCGCAACTCGTCATAGCCGGAGCCGGTTCGGGCAAGACCCGCGTACTGACGTATAAAATCGCCTACCTTCTGGAGCAGGGCGTGCAGGCAAACCATATCCTTGCCCTCACGTTCACGAACAAAGCCGCCCGCGAGATGAAAGAACGAATCTGCAAACTCGTTCCGCCCGAATATGCGCGTTACCTGTGGATGGGAACGTTCCATTCCATCTGCGCGAAGATCCTCCGTCAGGAAGCGGGACGGTTAGGCTATACGCGGGACTTCTCGATCTATGACAACACGGACTCGAAGTCGTTGCTCAAACAAATCTGCAAGGAGAAACAGTTGGACGAGAAGATCTACAAGCCCGGCGTGGTGCTCGCAAAGATTTCCGCGGCGAAGAACAGTCTTATCACGGCGGACGAGTACGCACATCGCGAGGACATGCAGAAAAGCAACCGTATGGACAGGCTGTATGAGATGTCCGCTGTCTACCGTCTGTACGAAGCCCGTCTGAAAGGCGCCAACGCGATGGACTTTGACGACCTGCTGATGCAGATATGTCTGCTCTTCCGCGATAATCCGGCAGTGTTGGCGTACTATCAGGACATCTTCCGCTACGTGTTGGTTGACGAGTACCAGGACACGAACTACGCGCAGTACCTGATTGTCAAACTGCTCGGCGAGCCGCAGAACAACGTGGTGGTCGTAGGCGATGATGCGCAGTCGATTTATTCGTTCCGCGGTGCGGACATCCGGAATATACTGACGTTCCGTCAGGGTTATCCCGACGCGCGGCTGTTCAAGTTGGAGCGGAACTACCGTTCGACGCAGACGATAGTCAATGCCGCGAACTCGCTGATCCACAAGAACGCGAACCAGATTTACAAGCAGGTTTATTCGGAGAAGGAAGTAGGCATGCCAATCCGTCTGTTTGCATACATGTCCGACCGCGACGAAGCCAACGGCATCGCCACGCTCATCCGCGAGGACAGACACCGGTCGATTACGTATGATGACATTGCCGTGCTGTACCGCACGAACGCACAGAGTCGTGCGCTGGAGAATGCCTTGCGCAGTGCGAACATCCCTTACCGCATTTACGGCGGGACGTCGTTCTACCAGCGCAAGGAGATCAAGGACGCCATTTCGTACTTCCGTCTGGTGGCTAATCCTGCGGACAATGAAGCACTCTTGCGCGTGATCAACTTCCCTGCGCGCGGCATAGGTGACACGACCATGCGGAAAGTGTCGGAGTATGCGGCGTTGCAGAACATGACGCTCTTCGAGGTCGTGAGTGAAGGAGTGAATGCGTTAAAGAATGAAGGAGTGAATGTGTCGGCGGCGACAGCAATGCGGTTGCAGCAGTTCGCGCAGATGATCAAACGCTTTGCCGAAACGATGGACACGATGAACGCCTACGACTTTGCGGAACTGGTCATGCGCGAGTCCGGCATCATGACCGCTGCGGCAATGGACCGCACACCTGAAGGCATTGACCGCAAAGAGAACCTGGACGAACTACTTGCAGGCATACACGAGTTTGTGGACCAGCGTGTGGAAGAAGGAGTGGATTTCACGCCGATACAGGATTTTCTGGCGGAGGTGAGTCTGCTGACAGACCAGGACGAGAACCTGCAAGACCACACGGCACGCGTGACGCTGATGACCGTTCATGCCGCCAAAGGACTGGAGTTTCATACGGTGCATATAGTTGGATTGGAGGAGAACCTGTTTCCGTCGAAGTTCTGCGAGTCGGCTTCGGAGATAGAGGAGGAACGGCGGTTGATGTATGTGGCGATAACGCGCGCGATGCAAGTCTGCACGATCAGTTACGCGCGGCAACGGTTCAGCAACGGAAGCCTGGAGTTTGCGTCGCCATCGCGGTTCCTGAAGGACATTGACCGTCAGTATCTGCAGGTCATCCAGCCTAATGAGCCGCAACCTGCCCGTCCGATGTGGGGAAACAGCACGTGGAGCAGTCCTGCAAAGGCTGAAACGCTGAAATATCGAAGTGTTGAAGTGCCGAAATATCGAAGTGTAGAAGTGGCGAAATCTTCGGAGACATCCGCTGCCTATGCTTCCGGCGACCGTGTGCGGCACAAGGTCTTCGGTGTCGGGACGGTGCAGAAAGTCTATCGCGACGATGCCACGGGCAACGACAAGATTGACATTCTCTTCGACGAAAAAGGCCAGAAGACCTTGCTTCTGACCTTTGCCAAATTAGAGCGCGAATAACGCTGTGACCGAGACGTAAAATCTATTTACGCCATCAGTTTTCTGTAGAGCTGCTTCATATCGACCGCCTTGCGGATCATCTCGTGCAGTTCGTCGATCTTCACGCGGTCTTGTGCCATCGTGTCGCGGTAGCGTACGGTGACGCAGTTGTCATTGAGCGTGTCGTGGTCGATGGTGATGCAGAACGGCGTACCGATAGCATCCTGACGGCGGTAGCGTTTGCCGATGGAGTCTTTCTCGTCGTAGGTGGTCTTGAAGTCGAACTTGAGCATATCCATGACCTCGCGTGCTTTCTCGGGCAGTCCGTCTTTCTTGACGAGCGGCATGACGCAGGCTTTCACGGGTGCAAGGACAGGCGGCAGATTGAGCACGACACGCGTGTCACCGCCTTCAAGCTGCTCTTCCTTGTATGCTGCGCACATGATGGAGAGGAACATACGGTCCACGCCGATGGATGTCTCAATGACGAACGGCGTGTAGCTCTCGTTCAGTTCGGGGTCGAAGTACTCAATCTTCTTGCCGGAGTACTTGGCGTGCTGCGAGAGGTCGAAGTTCGTGCGGCTGTGAATGCCTTCCACTTCCTTGAATCCGAAGGGCATGAGGAACTCGATGTCGGTTGCGGCGTTGGCGTAGTGTGCGAGTTTCTCGTGGTCGTGGTAGCGGTACTTCTCGTCACCGAGTCCGAGTGCCTTGTGCCATTTGAGGCGGAACTCTTTCCAGTGCTTGAACCACTCCATTTCTGTGCCGGGCTTGATGAAGAACTGCATCTCCATCTGCTCGAACTCGCGCATACGGAACACGAACTGACGTGCCACGATCTCATTGCGGAAGGCTTTGCCGATTTGTGCGATTCCGAAGGGAATCTTCATGCGACCGGTCTTCTGTACGTTGAGGTAGTTCACGAAGATTCCTTGTGCCGTTTCGGGACGGAGGTAAATCTTCATCGCGCCGTCAGCGGTGGAGCCCATTTCGGTTTGGAACATGAGGTTGAACTGGCGCACGTCCGTCCAGTTGCGTGTGCCGCTGATAGGGCATACGATTTCCTCGTCAAGGATGATTTGTTTGAGTTCGGCGAGGTCACCGGCGTTCATGGCTTTGGAGTAGCGTTCGTGGAGTTGGTTCCAGTGCTCCTGATGCTCCATGACGCGCGGATTGGTTTGGCGGAACATGGCTTCGTCGAAGCTGTCTCCGAAGCGTTTGGCGGCTTTCTCCACCTCTTTGTTGATTTTCTCCTCGATCTTGGCGAGTTGGTCTTCAATGAGCACGTCTGCGCGGTAGCGTTTCTTGCTGTCGCGGTTGTCGATGAGCGGGTCATTGAATGCGTCCACGTGACCGGAGGCTTTCCAAGTGGTCGGGTGCATGAAGATGGCGGCGTCGATGCCGACGATGTTCTCATGCAGGAGGGTCATGGAGTCCCACCAGTAGCGTTTGATGTTGTTCTTGAGTTCGACGCCGTTCTGACCGTAGTCATACACGGCACCGAGTCCGTCATAGATTTCGCTGGACGGGAACACGAAGCCGTATTCCTTGCAGTGAGCGACTAATTTTTTGAAAGTTTCTTCTTGTGTTGCCATAAGGATATTTACGATTTAGTGATTTACGATTTGGCGATTTACGATTTATTTAGCGATTTATTTGATGATTCTGCCATTTGAGCCCGCAAAATTACTACATATTTTGCATACTCGCAAAAAAAATGCGCTTTTTACTTACTTTTTTTTGCATATGTCAGATAAAAGTTGTAATTTTGCCGCCCAAAGAGAAAATCAATAAAATCGTATATATATGAAATTTAATGTATCAAGTTCCAAGTTGTTTGCAAACTTGCAGGCACTTAGCAAAGTAATTGCTCCCAAAAACAGTCTCCAAATCCTTGAAGACGTATTGTTTGACCTCAACGGAAACAGCCTCACCATGACCGCTTCCGACGGTGAAACAACCATCCGTACCACCATCGAAGTCGAAAACGCCGAAGGCGCAGGAAAAGTAGCAAGCGGTGCGAAACTGCTCCTCGAAACACTCAAAGAGTTCCCCGAACAGCCGCTGACCTTCCTGATTGATGACGCAAACTTCGCTATCAACATCACCAGCGCTAACGGTACTTATTCCTTCGTTGGCGCCAATGGCAACGAATATCCTGAAATGCCGTTGGAAGGCGAACAGACAGGACGTATTGACCTGCCCGCTCCGATGCTCCTGGACGCTATCAACAAAACCATCTTCTGCACTGCAGATGACGAGCTCCGTCCCGTGATGAACGGTATTTATTTCGACATGCTGGAAGATCGCGTCGTATTGGTTGCTACGGACGCGCACCGTCTCGTACGTTACACGAACACGCAAGTGTCCGCTCCCGCGCCGATGAACTTCATCCTGCCGAAGAAACCCGCCAACCTCCTCAAGAGCGTGCTGGCAAAAGAAGAGGACAACGTGACCATCGTTTTCGGACAGAAGAACGCCCGCTTCGAGTTCGGACAGACCCTTGTGGTTTGCCGTCAGATTGAGGGACGCTTCCCGAACTACAACGCCGTTATTCCGCAGAACAACCAGAATAAAGTGACCATTGACCGTCTCACGATGATTAACGCCTGCAAACGTGTGGCTGTTTTCGCAAACACCGGTACAAGCCTGCTCAAACTCTCACTCACGGAGAACCAAATCCGTATCTCGGCGCAGGACATTGACTTCTCAACCTCCGCGGAAGAAACCATCGCTTGCTCGTATGCCGGAACGCCGATGAGCATTGGTTTCAAGGCGCCGTTCCTCATCGAGATACTCAGTTCCATCGCTTGCGACGAAGTGATGCTTGAACTTGCTGACCCCGCACGTGCAGGACTGATCATGCCGATGGAGAATGAAGAAGGACAAGACGTACTGATGTTGTTAATGCCGATGCTGCTCAATGAGTAAACTCAACCTTACCCGTCCGCTGGTCTTCTTCGACCTGGAGACCACGGGCGTCAATATTGCAAGCGACAGGATTGTGGAACTCAGTTACCACAAGCTCTATCCGAACGGCTCGTCCGAAGGCAAGACCTATCGCGTGAAGCCTGTCATGCTGCAAGGTGGCGAAGAGGTGCAGATGCACATTCCCGAGGAAGCGGCGGCGGTACACGGCATTCATGACGAGGATGTCAAGGATTGTCCGACCTTCAAGCAGATCGCTCAGGAAGTGGCGGACGTGCTGGTCGGTTCAGACCTCGCGGGATATAACTCCGCACACTTTGACCTGCCGCTGCTCGCGGAAGAGTTTGCCCGCACGAACGTCGATATAGATCTCAAACGCATGCAGATGGTGGACGCGTTCACGATCTTCACGAAGAACGAACCACGGAACCTCACCGCAGCGTACAAGTTCTACTGCGGCAAAGACCTGTCCAATGCGCACTCCGCAAACGCTGACACGATGGCGACCTATGAAGTGCTGATGGCGCAACTGGAACGCTATGAACTGCCCGACACCGTTGCCGGACTGGCGGAATATACGCAGGGCAGCAAGAAGTTCGCGGACTTTGCCGGACGGATCTATCTTGACGAACAGGGCGAAGAATGTTTTAACTTCGGCAAATACAAAGACCAGCGTGTGCGGGACGTTATGCGCAAGGACACCGGTTACTACGGATGGCTCCTCAACGCAGACTTTCCCGAATACACTAAACGCATATTTACACGAATCTATTTATCATTACGCTCATGAGACAACTGACACAAGCGGAAATAACGCAATTGGAAGCACAAGGCTGTGCGGCGGAAAATTGGTCGCAAGTAACAGTCGCAGACGGATTCACCGCTGAACATGTGCGCGACACACGCTTCTCGGGCAAATGCCAACTCGGTGTGTTTGAAACGGAGTTTGACCTGCCGGGCGGACTGAAAGTGCACTCCGGCATTTACCACGCGACACTGCATAACGTGGAGGTCGGCGACAACTGCCACCTGTACAATATCCACAATTACATCGCAAACTACCGCATAGGCAGAAACACCGCGATTGAGAACGTGAACGCCATTCTGGTGGACGGAGAGTCTACGTTCGGAAACGGCGTACGTGTGCCCGTGATGAACGAAGGCGGCGGACGCGAGATCCCTATATTCAACGAACTCACCGCAAGTTTGGCTTACGTGCTGACGCTTTACCGCCATCGTCCGAAGATGATTGCGAACCTCGAACGCCGCATAGACGCATACGCCGCGGAACATGCTTCGTCCGTAGGCACCATCGGCGAGAATGTACGTATTCTCAACTGCGGAAGCATCAAGAACGTCATCATCGGCGACAACGCCCAGTTGGCAGGAACGTCACGCCTTAAAAACGGTACCATCAACTCCAATAAATTCGCACCGGTGAAATTGGGCTCGGGTGTCAAGTGCTCCGACTTCATCATCTGCTCGGGTGTCGAAATCGGAGACTCGACCCTTGTAGACAAATGCTTTGTGGGACAAGGATGTATCTTCGACAAGCACTATTCGGCGGGCGAATCGCTCTTCTTCAGCAACTGTCAGGGCATGCACGGTGAAGCCTGCGCGATCTTTGCGGGTCCTTACACCGTGACGCACCATAAATCGACGCTGCTCATTGCAGGTATGTTCTCGTTCCTCAATGCAGGCTCGGGCAGTAACCAGTCGAACCATATGTACAAACTCGGACCTATCCATCAGGGCGTAGCGGAACGCGGTGCCAAGACCACGTCCGACTCGTATCTGCTCTGGCCATCACGAATAGGTGCTTTCTCCCTCGTTATGGGACGGCACACGCACCATGCGGACACGTCCGAATTGCCGTTCTCCTATCTCATTGAGAATCATTCGGAGTCCTATTTGGTGCCGGGTGCAAACCTCCGTACCGTAGGTACTATCCGTGACGCGCAGAAATGGCCCAAACGCGACAACCGCAAAGACCCCGACCTGCTTGACCAGATTAACTTCAATCTGCTCTCACCTTATACGGTGCAGAAGATGTGGCACGGACGCGAAGTGCTGCAGGAGTTGCAGCGGCTCTCCGGTCTGAATACGGACGTTTATGGCTACAAGAACTGCAAAATCAACAACACCTCGCTCGTGCATGGTCTCGGACTTTATACCATCGGTATTCAGAAGTTCCTCGGCAACTCGCTCATTTCGCGCATTGAGAAGAACGCCGACAAGATTCATTCGTTGGCAGACCTGCGCAAAGTGCTGACTCCGGATTCGGAAGTGGGCAAAGGTGAATGGGTGGATCTCGCCGGACTGATTGCGCCGCGCAGTGAAGTGACACGCCTGCTGGACGAACTGGAGCAGGACAAACTGACATTGGAAGAGGTGCGCGAACGGTTCAAACAAATGCACGCCAACTACTATTCCTACGAATGGACATGGGCGGCGGAACGGATAGCACTGGTTATCGGTCATCCCGTTGACCAAATTACCATAGAAGAAGCCAAACGTGTCGTTGACGAGTGGCAGAAAGCGGTTGTGGACCTGGATCACATGGTTTATGACGACGCCCGCAAAGAGTTTGACCTGAATTCGCAAACGGGATTCGGCGTCGATGGCGATGCAACGCAGCAACAGGCGGACTTTGAGTCCGTGCGCGGTTCGTTCGAAAGCAACTCCTTCGTGCAGGCTGTACTTGAACACATCCGCAAGAAATCCGCCCTCGGCGACAAAATACGAACGCTCCTCGCTGCCGTCAAATGACAAAATGACCAAATAAGAAAATGTATTCCGGTGCTGTTACCATATTAGGCTCGGGAAGTGCGTTACCGACGTATCAGAACTCCCCCTCTGGGCAGTTGCTGACGCTCGGCGACAAGTCGTTCCTCATTGACTGCGGTGAAGGCGTACAGCTTACCATGCGCCAGATGGCAGTCAAGACAGGAAGGCTCTACTCGGTGTTTATTTCCCATTTGCACGGTGACCATTGCTTCGGACTCATCGGACTCATTTCCACGTTGAGCATGATGCACAGGTTACAACCTCTGCATATCTATGCGCATGCGGACTTGGAGAAACTGCTGCGACCGATGCTTGATTACCATTGCCAGGAACTGAGCTTTGAGGTCGTTTTCCATCCCATCAACCCGCGCAAGCAGGAGGTGATATTTGAGGACAGAACGGTGCTTGTGGAGACTGTTCCGCTGAAGCACAAAGTACCGACCTGCGGTTTCCTATTCACCGAACGCCATCGCAAAAAGGACGCTGAAACAGGAGCATTCCATTACGAGACCTCCAAGCGCTACGCCTACATCTCCGACACCATGTACTCGGAGAAAATCATCCCGCAAATAGAGGGCGTGGACATGCTTTTCCACGAGTCAACCTACACGGAGGAACATGCAGAACGTTGCCGCGGAACAATGCACTCGACAGCCAAACAGGCTGCGGCTATTGCGCAGGCTGCGCATGCGAAACGCCTTCTCATCGGACACTTCTCTGCACGCGTGGACGATCACACGCAGTTCCTCCGCGAAGCACAGGAGGTGTTCCCGGACACCCAATTGGCAGTTGAACGCACAACGATTGAATTCTGATGGCGAAACAGTCGGTTCAATATGTTTGTTCGTCATGCGGCGCAAAAGCTCCGCAGATGCTCGGACGCTGTCCTGTTTGCGGAGAGTGGGGGACATATTATGAGGAGATTGTCGAAAAAGGAAAGTCAAAAGCCGAAGGTTTTCATAGTGCCGGTAGCAAACCGCAGCGTCTTCATGAAATCACCGCACAGGAGGAGAAACGTCTTGACCTCCATAATGCCGAACTGAACCGCGTCTTGGGAGGCGGGCTGGTGCCGGGAAGTCTGGTTCTTTTGGGCGGTGAACCCGGAATAGGCAAATCGACGCTGGCGTTGCAGGTGCTCATGCAACAGGGCGAAAGATGCACGTTGTATGCTTCGGGCGAAGAGTCCGCCCAACAAATCAAACTGCGTGCGGAACGGCTTGCCGGAAAACTGCAAAACCTGTTCCTTCTGGCGGAGACTTCGCTGGAACGCATCTTTGAACAAGTGCGTGAACTGAACCCTGAAATAGTGGTGATAGACTCCATCCAGACTATTTCCACGGACGGACTGGAAGCCACTATCGGCAGTTTGACGCAAGTGCGTGAGTGCGCTGCACGGATTCTGCAATTCGCCAAAGACAGTAATATCCCGTTCATTCTCATCGGGCACATCAACAAGGAAGGCGCGCTTGCCGGTCCGAAAGTATTGGAGCACATTGTGGACACGGTGTTGCAGTTCGAGGGCGACCAGAACTATATGTACCGTATTCTGCGGGCGCAGAAGAACCGCTTCGGTTCCACATCGGAACTCGGCATTTATGAAATGCAGCAAAACGGTTTGCGTGAAGTGACAAATCCTTCGGAACTCTTGCTCTCATCGGCTTCCAACGGACTGTCCGGCGTGTCGGTTGCTGCGGCAGTGGAAGGTGCAAGACCGTTTCTTATCGAAGTGCAGGCGCTTGTCTCGTCAGCGGCGTACGGAACGCCGCAACGCTCTTCGACAGGTTTTGAGGGACGACGGCTGAACATGCTGCTGGCTGTTCTGGAGAAGCGCATCGGTTTCAAACTTCTGCAAAAAGACGTGTTCCTGAATATTGCCGGAGGCTTGCGGGTGAATGACCCTGCCATTGATTTGGCAGTTCTGGCAGCAGTGCTGTCCTCGAATATGGACATACCTCTGGATCCGGACACTGCCATTACCGGAGAAGTCGGTCTTGCAGGCGAAATCCGTCCAGTTGCACGCATTGAGCAACGGATTCGCGAAGCGCAGAAATTAGGCTTCAAACGGATGCTTATACCTGCAGGGCAACGTCTTAATCCAAAGGATTACAAGGATATACAACTCGTGGAAGTTTCCAAAGTAACGGACGCTTTCAGAGTCTTGATAAAGAAATGAAAAACCTGTTTAATACCGCTATTATGAAAAAACTGATTTTATGTATTGTATGGAGTGTGATAGTGTCAGGAGTACTGGCACAGACACACATCACTATAGCCGATCCCGCAACGTGGACGG
>CAJOFT010000044.1 GCA_905234025.1 Paludibacteraceae bacterium | reverse complement strand
CCCGCAAAAGTAAGCACTCTCAGGATAAAACGCCGCTCTGTTTTTGGTGTCATACCAGTCCGGAGTTTGTGAAAAGGCGGCGATTTGCACCGCCGCCAATGCTATAACAAAAAGTATCTTTCTCATTTTAGAATTGAACTGCTAATCCCAAACCGTTTTGATCGGTAATTAGATTTAACGAGAGTTTTTGTGATTGGGTAGAAACACACCCATTATTATAAATGTCTATCGCTTCTTTCTTCTTTTTATATCCTATAGTCAGTAATGGGACACCACTACAAATAGCAACCCCCAATCCTCCAAAAAAACATCCATCTGCGATGGCAAGCTTCGCCTCGTGATTACTGCTATCCATAAGATCTAATATAAATATAGACAATCCCGCGGCAGCGAATCCGAGTCCTACGCCTGTACATGCCCAACCTGCCTTAACTAACTTCACTCCACTATTGTATGTTGAATATGCTATAAAACAATCACTCAACATATAGCTCATACTTGCAGGTTTACTTTGATTTAAATATATTCCGCCCATCTTATTCTCTTTAGTTGATTTTAAAGAGTTATTAGTATTTACGCTAAACAAACGACCAGTTAATGCGTTACATCCGGACTGCATTTCTCCTGCGCTTGTTCCAATTGTAATGTTATCCATCATTTCAACACGTCCGGTTTCTACATTCAAAATTTTCGCACTAACAAATAGTTTATCATTTCCCATAACAACACCTTCAGTAACAAGAATAAGAGATACTCCTGTCATTTCACCTAATTTACGGATTTCGGCATCACTTACCATACCCGTACGTTGGAAATCCTGTTCGCTCATTATGGCATCTAAATCAGAACGATCATACGCTTCAAAGCCTGAGGTATTTGTAACGGCTCTCGCCATGTTACTACGCAATACCATTTTCTGACTGTACGACAATTTCCCTTCGCGGTCAACGACCTCTAAAATAGCCACTTTTTTAATTTCTTGGGCAAAAGCAGTAGCTAATGCCATGGTGAACAAACCACATACTAATAAAAATCTTTTCATACAATTGTTTTTTATTGCCTACTCTTCATCGGATTTTCAGCAAACTCCGTTTTATATTGATTTATTGATATATACAAACAAAAAGCGGGACTGCAATCTTGCTGTTCCGCTTGTCAAGGCTCTGGTATTGCCCCTATTCCGAACAAACAACACTGAGCCCACGCCGTGTATATATATGTACGCAAATATGCGTGTACGATACTATACACTAATGAGCATCTTCGTGCTGCGATGTTTTGGAATATATGAATTTACCAGATTCTGACAAGCCAAAACAAAGCGCATTAGACGCCTTTTATTATGTCTGCAATGCTTTTTATCGCATTGCGGCTGCAAAATTACAACAAAAATCGCAACTATGCAAATTTAGTTGCGATTTTTTAGGATTTTCTTTACTTTTAACGTCCGCAAGCGACGATCCCATTCAACGTCTAAGATCTGACGCCCGCTTTTTACGCTGGCGGGGCAGCGGCAATGGTTCTTGCACCTTTGCGGCTGCAAAGGTACAACAAAAATCGCAACTGTGCAAATACAGCTGCGATTTTTTGTGAATTTATGTAAGAAATCACGTTGGGGGAGATTGTTATTACGTGATTTTACTTTTATCTTAGTCCTGCTTGCAATTTTAGTCCTGCTTGCGGCCGGTGAGGTCGAAGAGGTCTTTGCCACGGAGAATGTACATGTTGCCGTTGCGGAAGACTTTCTGAACCTGGTCGGAGTCGGAACGTACATTGTTGATGTTGGAAACAACGGCTTCCTGAACATGCACTGTCATCAAAACTACGCTGTCACAACCATAGATGTTCTGGAGCGAATCCACAAGCACCGTGTCACCCACTACGTCCAGAACAATCTGGTCTCCGTTCATTTCAACCCATTCCCCTACCGTAATGGTTTTCTCCTCCAGTTCGGTGTCCGGCGATACGGGAAGAACGGTAAGCGTGAAGGTAACGGTTGAGTCGCAACCTAAAATGCTGGTCAAAGTTTTGGTCTTGGAACCTGCTTCGGTGAAGTTTTCACCTTCCCAAACGTAAGGCAGTTCGTTGGCGCAGATGGTTGCACCATCGGTGGTGTTGTAAACGGGAAGTGCTGCGACGGTCAGAGTAACAACGGAGTCGCCACCCGTGCAGTTCACAAAAGTAACATTGTGCGTGCCCGGAGCATATTCGCTGCCTTCGTAGAAGAAGGTGGAATTTTCACACGTGCTGCCGCTTTCTACGCCGGTGTTGTTAATGGCTTTAACCGTTACGTCAGCCGAGCGTACAAACTCGTAGTATGCGTCTGTAGCCGCAGCAGTAGCCGTCAGTTTGGTCGTTCCTTTATAAACGGGGAGATTGTTTGCATTGATAATCTTGTTGTCAGCCGCAGCATACGTGATAGCGCGACCTTTCGCCGTAGCAGCAGGATTGCCAAGCGGCTGCAAGGCAGTGAACTCCACTACAGAGAAGGTAATCGGGTCAATGGCTTTGAGTTTCGGTGCGGAAGTAGCCGTTTCGAGAGCGGCAACGGTCATTGCTTCTTCAATGGCATTGCGGGCAGTAGTAATGTCGTTGGTGATCTGTGTCAGGTCGCCTTCGCCTTTGTCCTTCAAACCGTCCAGCTCATTGATGACGGCTTTTGCGTTTGCATAAGCGGTTTTGATGTCTTCTGCGCCATCCAGCAAGCTTTTTAGCGTAACTTGGGAATTGCGAATCTCTTCCGCCGTTTTGGTAGCGTCTTTCACGTTGTACGTGGTTTTCATGAGGGCGTCCATTGCGTTATAGTATGCAGCCGGAACATTGTCCTTGTAATCAGCAATGCTTTTACCGTCTTTGAATACTTCAAAAAGATAGATTGCCCAGTGACGGTCATAATGCGCCTGAGAAATCACATACCAGCGGTACTCTGTACCTGTCTGCGTTTCCTTCTGTCCCAACACATTCGCGGTAGCACTATAATCACCATCATATTTCAACGCTGCATATTTGTCGCCCAAGAAATTGTACTTTCCATGAATATTCCAGTAGGAACTGTTATCCATAGCCGTCCAGCAGATGTTGCTGCCACTCGTTCCGGATTCTCCGACAGGTCCGCATGTTCCGTATTGATATGAAGACAGATACGAAGAGCCACAATACGTTTTGGCAGCATCCGTGCCTGCGATTGTAAACAACAAATCGGTAGTTGCCGTGTAATTGTTTGAAGTAACGGATTTAACTTTGTCTTTTCCTGCTTGCATGAAACCTCCGCCTTTAACGGAATAGATGAAATACTTTCCGTTGTTGGAGATGGAAGTAACATCATTGTACCAAGCGGGTTCAGAAACAGCTGCGGAAGCAGCGAGAGTGGCAAAAGCAGCCACGAAGAATAAGTAGATTTTTTTCATTTTTTATTTGATTTTGTTTTGTTGTTGCGGTATTGCGGTATAGGCAAAACGGCTGCAAAGGTAGTGCAAAAAAAGCAAGCGGGCAAATGCCACTTGCTTTTTCCTAATAATTGAGCACCTAATCTTAAAAAACAGTACTATTTTTAGTATTTCCCGCCTTGATTATGGGCATAAAATCTTAAAAATCCTATTGTGCCGGTTTGGCATCGTTGACGATGACGAGTTTGCCGGAAGCAATGCGGCGCTTGTTGTCCTCGAAGAAAGTGTAGAAATACAAGGTGTTCGGGTTCAACGTTATGCGCACGCCTGCACTTTCATTCACCACATCGTTGAGCACTTCGCGTCCGTTGGCATCGACTTTGATGATTGCATCGTTCTGGTCGCAAACAGGAATCATCTCAACAAGTTCAACCATTCGTCCGTTGCGGTCGAAGAGGTAGAACTGGACATTGCTGCGGAGTGAAGCCACCAAAATGTCCGTTGAGCCGAAGAGCCGTTTGAGCAGGACGTCACGCGGTGACGGCGTTTGTGCGTCATCAATCGTGGTGTAGGTGAAGAGCAACTGATAAACACGCGTTTCGTTGTTCTCCGCGGTACACATGATGAGCGTTGTGTCACCGATGTTCTCCGCCGGTTTGATGCTAACCTCGGCTTTCGGATCATGCGGAATCGCTTGCACTTCGGGAGCCGTTTTTCCGGCACCGACGTAATAGGTGTAGAACAGCACTTCGGGATCAAAGTCGCGGATGGAAACGCCATCCAAGAGAATGTCCTTGAGCCAGTTGTCATCGGATTCGCCGGTGGATTGGTGCAAACTATATGTGTTGCGCGAACCATCCTGTGCCTTGACTTCGATGAGAATGGTGAATGTTTCGTCCATCCAAATCGTGTCCGAAGCCAGCGAATCGGAAAGGATGTATGTCACGTTCTGCGGCGTGTAGTAATCCGTGGAATCCATTCCGCTCGGGAAGACAATGTTGTAATCGGTTACCTCGGGTTTGAAGTCATGCAGCGGTTCGCCGTTAATCATAATGGATTTGAGCGTGGCATCACCTTTGCGACGGAAAATGTAGGTAATCGTGTAAATGTTCTCGATGTTGTTATTGTACGGATAAACGGTAACCGTCTGGCGCGCCGTGACAGAATCGATGCGTTGAACGGAATCGACCACAATCGTCTGGCAGACATCGGAAGCGATTGGCGTCATTGTAGGCACAGTGTCCACTCCGAACGGGATTTCAAGCGTGTATTCGGACTGAAGCGAATCGAACTGAATGTGGTAGCCGTCGTTGAAGACAATGTTGCTGAGGAAGAAGTTGTCACTCTCCTGCGGCTCAAAGACAACGCGGTAGGTTTCCGTGGTCTTGCCGTCTTCGGCGGTTACGTGGATCTGCACGGTGTCTGCGGCTTCGCCGGGAAGAATAGTGATGTCGCCGGTTTGCCCTTCGTGACCTTTGATGAAAGTAACGACAGGAACTGACTCCATGCAGCTGAGCGGCGTTCCGCGATAGAACGGTGTCTCTGCGTCAAAACCGGAAAGCGGATTACCGTTGACGAGGATGTTTCCGAGCGTTGCGTCATCGGATTTCTTCATGGAGAAGTGAACCGTGTAAACGCGTGTGTTGCCGTTCTGGGCATGAACGTGGATTTCAATCTTGTGGTTCACCGCCTTGACGGAATCCGGCAGTTCGGTGGTGACAAATTCCTCTTCTTCCGCATAACCCAGCGTCTGGAACATATCTCCCTTCGCGCCATACACTTCGGGCAAGGCAGTTGCAGTAGCATCCAAAGTTACGTAGTAATCGTACACGCGGCTGTTGAAATTCGGCAGGGTTTTGTTGTCCACGTAAATCATCATCAGCGTATCCACATCGGACTTGGCGATTTCGTAGTTGACGATGTACACTCTGCTTTGGTCGTTCTCGGCTGTCGCGGTAATCTTATAGGTTATGCGTGTATCGTCGTTATATCTGATTGTGTCTATTCTCGGCTCCTGCTGCCACTCGTCACCCTTTTCGGCTTCAAGTGTCCAGAAATCCGTGCTTCCCGCCGGCAAAGTGATGTTATATGCCAGTTTATTGCCTTCGAAGCCAGGAATGGTGTCGCCGTTTACGTATATAACCGCGAGCGAATCAACATCTGACCGCGTATAATCATATACCACCGTGTAAACAGTAGAATTGGCTTCCGGATCTTCGGGACGAACATTAATCTTGGCTTCCCAACCTTCGTCTGTATGTATCTGTTGAGGGGAGGTAAGTGTTTGTTTGGAATGTCCTTTCTGACCTCTGATATCCACAGAATCATGCACACCAACCGGCAGACTAATATGGTAGTAGGTCTTTTCCGGAGTGAACTTTGTGTACTTGTCAATCGGGTCGGTACCAATCATGATCATACTGAGTTTGTCATATTTGGATTTCGGCGTCTGGAAATCAAGCTCGTAGGTATTTGTTGTGCCGTCTTCCGCCGTTACTTCCAGCTCAACTTTCATACCAGTCTGGCGGATGGCAACGGTTTGTCCGTCCGCTTTCAACTTTGCGCTGATCTTCGGCGTTGCGGTTGTTCCGGACTCAAGTTTGATTGTGTAATCAAACTTCCGCGGATTAAAGGTCAAATCGGGATTAAGCTTCTCAAGTTTGCCGTCATCAAAGTGGTTAAAGGACTTGCCGTCCAAGAGAATGTCCGCCAATTCAGCATCGTTGGAAAGCCTCTGCACATAAACCTTGACCACGTAAATCTCGGTGGTTTTGCCATCCTGTGCGGTCACGATGACAGAATCGCGTTCGACGTTGTCGGCAAGGCGCGTTGACTTGATTTCGACTTTCTGGAAGTTGTCCTCGGAAGCCACGATTATTTCAATAGCGTCGGTCTCGGAATTTGCGGAATAGTTGTGACGACCCACTTCGAACTCCTCAACAGGCGTGCCGTTGACCATGATTCCGGTCAGGAAAGCATTGTGTGAAGGCTCGGATTTGATGGTAACACTGTACTCCTGCTTGGTGATTCCGTCTGCGGCAGTAACAAGCAGTTTGGTAGCATCTCCGTTGAGTTCGCCCAGCTCCAGTTCGACCTTTTGTTTGGTGTCTGCCACTTCGTACGTAAGCTCCGGCATTTGCGGCTCTTCGAGTTTGGCTGACGGCGTCGGGAGGGTAATCTCGTAGGTCAGCGAATCAGGACGGAAGCCCGGAATCTCCACGCCATCCAACTTGATAGAAGCCAGCGTTGCAATGTTCGTCTGTGTCGGTTTGACTTGCACTTCGTAGGTGTTGGTGTGCAAGCCGTCCTCGGAAGTAACGACGATGGTATATTGGTTGTTATTCGGCGTTACGGTGATTTTCTGGTTCAGACCTTCTTTGCCGACAGGCTGAATAGCGACAGCCGTGTCCGTATAAACGGTGTAATCACCAACAGCAAAGCCAGCCAACGGTTTGCCGTCCACAAGGATGGTTTGCAAATTGGCATCGTCGGACAATTCCACCGGATAGAGCAGTTTATAGGTGTGCTCGGCTTTGTTGCCCAGTACGTTCCAAGTCATGCCGGTTGCACTTTGCGTGTAAATAACCGAGTCCGGCTCCGACACACGTTTGAAGGATGTTAATACCGGATGCTCGGTCTGGGTCTTTTCGTAATTTCCTTCGCCAAAGCCTGCAATGTCTTTTCCGTCGAAGACAAACTCTTTGAGTTGTGCGGAAGTAGGATCATCATTCTCGGCGAGTTTGACGATATATGTACCCTTTGCGCCGTTCTCGGCAGTAACGGCGATGTTGCCGTTTTTAATGTCCACAATCTGTCTGTCAGATTGTTTCTCGAACGTAAAGATCGGGAAGGACGTTGCGTTGAGGGTGTATTGCTTGGTGTCCTTGTCGAAGTCGGTTACATGCGAGAGGGACTTGAGCGTCACGTCATCGGAAAGGTCTGTGATGAACTTCACTTTGTACGTGCGTGTGCTGCCGTATTCAGGCGTCACAACGATGGTCATTGTGCTGTCCTTGAATGTGACATTAATTGTCTGGAGACTGCTTGCGGGCACGGCCTCAAAGTCCGGCAATTGCGTCTGCGAGGATTTGAGGTGGTATTCGTATTCGTTGGTTTCGGCAGCAAACTTGTTCCACTCCACTCCGCCGATTTTGATGGCGCTGAGGATGCTGCGCTGGTCCAACGGACGTTTCACTTCGAGGACATAGTTTGCAGTCTTGCTATCCTCGCCATAGTTGATGATAGTAGCCGTACGGACACCGTATTCGCCGTTCTTGCTTTCCGCAGTCCAAACCACTTTCTGCGCCTGGTCAGGCACTTCTCCGGTAAAGGTCAGCGTAGGAATCTCCACTCGTTCCGGGTCGGTCAATGTCACGGCAAACGAGTTGCCGGACTTGGTGGCATTGAGTGCGTCGACTTTCAGCGCAGAGAGTGCGTTGTTGAACGTGAAGTGCACGTAATCCACCGTCATCT
The DNA here is from genome assembly GCA_905234025.1 of Paludibacteraceae bacterium. Classification (GTDB taxonomy): domain Bacteria; phylum Bacteroidota; class Bacteroidia; order Bacteroidales; family Paludibacteraceae; genus Colicola. Next base: position 4,534 of record CAJOFT010000044.1, on the reverse strand, counting down.
CCGCCTCGCTGCCATCTGTCAGCGTGGACACGGATTCTTTGTACATGGAGTTGAGAATGATGTTCAACTGCGTCGGTGCCGTAACCAGATTATTCGCAGGAGCGAGATCGTACGAATATTCTTTGTAGCCAGTGTTTGCCTCTGTCGAGAACACCAGCTCTTTATTGCCGCTACCGCTCAACTGATATACAATGCGGTTGCTGCCACTGACACTGCCTGTTTTGGCGCGTACAAGCATGACGTCCGGCGTGTTACGGAAACGAATTCCGCCTTGTGCAGCAAAGGTACTACCTGCGGCTACCTGGAGGTTACCGGTAATGGTTCCAAGCGTAATCCAAGCCGGAAGGATACCGCCCAAAGCACCGCCATACAATGTGGACAACGTATTTCCGGCACTTTTCTTCGAATTCAGTTGTACCGCCTTGTTGCTGCCGCTTACCGTTACTTCGGCTACTTCTCCGTTTGCGCCAAACTTGTGCGTTCCTGAAGCCGGAGCATCGAACTTGTCAAAGTAGTCGGCAATGCAGTTCCAGTCTGTCGGTTTAGGAGCTGCGTTATTGGCGGCAGTTGTCCATTGCGTGAAATCAGCATTGGGCACTACGTCTTTGGTGTAATAGAACCATAGGTCGTATGTGCACTGCTGTCCGTTCTTGCTGACAACACATTGCCAATGCTTGGTGCTGGTAATGGTGGGCGTCGGAAGTGCTCCATCATATCCCGCCGGCTCAACAATAGGAGCTGCGCCTTCGGTGTCATCAATATTGACGATATACGAGAAGCGGTTCTTGTCAAAGCCTTCCAACGGTGTGCCATTGATGGTAATGCTCTCCAGTACTGCGGGATTTTGGGTTTGCACGGTCGGTGTGATAGTATAGACCTCATCGGCAACGTCGCCGTTATTGGCTTTGACGGTGATAATGGTCGGATGGTTAACTCCGCCGGGCTTGACAAATACTGTCTGCTCCTTGTACATTTTCTCGTATTCAATCGTGAGCGTGCGCGAGCCATAAGGCATTGTCACCTCAAAGTCCCGCTTGGTCTTGTCGGTCTTCACGTCGAGAATTTCATTCGATTCGACAATAGAGAGGGATGCCAGCAGGTTCTTGGTTTTGAGCACTTCGCGTTTGAAGAGAATGTTGTACGTGCGTTGGTCGCCGTTCTCCGCCGTGACGATGATTTGCGAAGTCTCGCCCAACGGACGGGCAATGAACTCAACCGTCTGTTCGGGTTCCGCTTTGGTGTAAATAACCATCGGTGCCGCCGTGGATTCAAACGGCAGTTCTATTTCGTAATCCGTCTGAGAAGGCTTGTACTCCAACTCTGCATCATCCGAGCCGAGGTACAAAGAGCCCAATTCCACGTTGGAGGACTTGCGGACAGGGAATTCGATATAATAATTGCCTTCTGCACCGCTTTCAGCCACGACATTAATCTGCATTGTGCCGTTCACCGCGCAATAGTAGGTCGTTACGATCTGCGTGGAAACCTGTGCGATGGGTTGCACATTCGGCACTACGCGCGTGCGCCACGCGAGCGAATCAATATAATTATATATGTCCGGTGCAAAGCCTGCGAGTTGTACGCCATCCACGAATATATTGGCAAGTTGCGTGTTGACCGACAGTTTGCGCGTGTACGCGATTGTATAGGTCTTCGTCGTGCCATCCTCGGCAGTGACAACGATTTGCTGGTGTTCCGAATCGGGCTGCGTGAGGAGCGTTGTCTGTCCGGGCTTGGTGGTGATGATGACATCGGGCAGTTGTGCACCGCGCTCAATCTCCACGGTGTAGTCTTTCTGGTTTGCCTTGTAGGTCAGCAAGCCGTTGGACAGTTCAAGGTTAGCCAACGTGGCGTCACCGAACTTCTCGTTTTGGAAGGTAAAGTGGTAAGTGTTTTCATCGCCTTGTTCGGGCATAACCTTGATTTCCCATTCGCGCTCTGCAACCTGACCGAAGTAGGATTCTTTGGCGTTGGCGCTCTTGAAGAATGTAATCACCGGAATGGCTTCTCCGGCTGCAAGAGTAATGACGTAGTTTGCCTGATCAGGCTTGAAAGCGTCATACTTCACGCCATTGAAGAACACAGAATCCACCGTAGCAACCGTGGATTGCGGGTTTGTGAAGGTGAAGGTATAAACGTTCTGTGCAGTGCCGTTGGTCACAAACAGGCGGACTACATTCTGCGAGATCAGCGTATCAACTTTCTGCTCCGGGAATTTGGTCTGGCAGGTCACTTTCTGTACTTTGGTTTCGATGGTATAAGCCTGTTTAGAGGGCTTGAATTCCTCAAACTCTTTGCCGTTCAGGAACACTTTTTCCAATTCTGCACTTGGGGCGGACTTTGCCACGAATTCAATCGTATAGGGGGTGGGTACATCGCCGCCTTCGGGCTGCACGAGAATCTTTGCAGTTCCATAGCAAACCGGCGAAACGATGGTCACCTGCTGTCCGGGCTCTTCGTCCACGGTAATACGCGGTGCAGACGTGCTGCCGTTCGGCAACGTGTCGCGGTAAACAATGCTGTCAGGCCTAAAGCCCGGAAGTTGGATGGTTGAATCCTTGCCGTTGTTATCAAACGTCAGGTAAATCATTGACAGAAAAGCGTTTTCATTCTTCTGCGTTCCGAAGGTAATGATATATGTTCCTTTGGCACCGCTTTCCGCCGTAACGATTACCTGTTGCTGGTCGCCATCATCAACGATGAGAACTTTTTGTGTAGTTTCCTGCTTGTCGTAGGTGATTTTCGGCGTTTCGCCCGGATTTAGCGTATAGGTATATTCGCGGTTTTCGGGGCCGTAGTTTTCTATCGGTTTATTGTTGACATAAATCATCTTTAACGTCGTGTTATCGGATTTCTTAACATCGAACGTGATTTTGTAGGTCTTGCTTGCGCCGCTCTGCGGACGGACAGTGATTTTGTATTCGTTGCTTCCCGGGCGGGGAACAATGGTCTGGTATTCGTCGCCCGCATCCCATGTTACATTGGGCACCGTTTCGCCCTTCTTCAGGTTGTGGGTGTATTCCAGTACGTCCGGATCAAAGTTCGGGAGCTGGATGGTCGAGTCCTTGCCGTCGTTGTTAAACGTCAGGTAAATCATCTCCAGAGAGTTGTTGGTAGAGAGTTTGACGGAGAAGTTAATCTGGTAAATGGTCGAACTGCCGTCCTGTGCCGAAACGGAGATACGCGTTGTACCGTTCAAGCCGCCGCTGAGGATGTTGTAGGTTTCGTATTCATCGCCTTTATCGACGGTAATCACCGGCAAGGTCGTCACGCCTTGCAGTTCCACGTCGTAGGACAGTTTGTTTTCATTGAAGCCCTCCAACGGTTTGCCGTCCAGATAAATCATATTGAGCTTCGAGACGTCGGATTGCATGGTGGAAACGACAATCTTGTAAACGGTCTGGTCGCCGTTTCCGGCAGTAACGGTGACACGTGTCGTACCGTTCAAGCCGCCCTCATCCACTTTGACCGTCTGATAGGGATCACCCAGCACGTATTCCACTTTCGGCAGAGACGTTGTACCGAGCGGCAGGTTCACGTAGTAAATCAGCAAATTGGGATCAAAGTCCGTAATCATACCGCCAAGCTGCAAACTTTTCAGTTTCGAGTAGGACGAAGCTTCCAGTTTGAAGGTCAGTTTATAGATTTTCGGTGTCTGGTTACCCGGGGAAGACACGGCAATCTGGTACGTACCACCGTCAATCTTGTCGGGCTTGGTGTGTACGACCGTCTGTTCACCTGCCGGATAGAAAGACAGCGTATCGACTTTCGGCATCGTTGTCGTTCCGAGCGGCAGCGAGACTTTGTAGATGGAGAGTGTCGGATTGAAGCCTGCCACTTCCGTGCCGTTGACCAGAATGCCCTTCAGTCTGTTGTCCGAGAGCGGAGCAACGGAGAAGGAGAAAGTATATTTCTTGGTTGTTTTCTTGTCAGCCGCTGTCACGTTAATCGTAGCCGTTCCGTTGGTGGATGTCGCCTGCGTGATAGAAACGGTCTGCTGGTCTTCCGCCTTGACAGCTTCAATTACAGGAGCTTTTTTCGTACCGTAAGGCAGTTCCACATTGTACGTGGTGGTTGCGCCCTTGAAGCCTGCCAATTCTTCGCCGTTGACCAGTACGCCTGCCAGATTAGCGTTTGTGGACGGAGCACGCACGAACTTGATTTTATAGACATGGGTCGATTTGCCGTCTTCGGATTTGACGGTGATTGTGGTCGGTGTGCCGTCAATTGTACCGTTGGTAATGGTTATCTCGGAGCCCGAGAGTTTGCGTCCGTTGAAAGTGGCTGTCGTTCCTCTCACATTCGTCAGTTTGCCTGCGCCGCGCCATGCCTCGATAGCAGGTAATGTGGTTGCTTTTTCACCCAAAGAATAAGTCTGTTCTTCTTCCGAATCCGAATCAAAGCCTTTCCATTCCTTGTTGTCGATATACAGTTTCTGAATCTTCGAGGAATAAATGAGTTCCACGTCATCCACATACAAGTCGTTCCCTGCATACAAGCCGCTGTTGGCGCGGAAGTTCGGATAGTTACTTGC
>CAJOFT010000043.1 GCA_905234025.1 Paludibacteraceae bacterium | reverse complement strand
GGCAAATACGCTATCCAGCTTGACAGTGATGACACCTATTTTGACGAAAACACCGTGCAGACGTTCATTGACGCGTTTGAGGAACAGCGTTGTGCGATGGTGGTCGGCACATACCGTATGACCGACATCAACGGCAACGAACTGCCTCCGGGTGTGATTGACCACCGCGAATGGACGCCGGAGAACGGAATGAATAACGCCCTGCGTATCAACGGATTAGGTGCGCCAAGAGGATTCTACGTGCCGTTGTTGCGCGAAATAAACTTCCCGACCACGAAGTACGGCGAAGATTATGCTGTAGGTTTGCGTATCAGCCGTGAATACAAGATCGGACGGATATATGATGTCGTTTATAACTGCCGCCGTTGGGAGGATAATTCCGATGCGAACTGTGATATCGTTGCCATGAACCGCAACAACTGGTACAAGGATCGCATCCGGACGTGGGAATTACAAGCAAGAAAACATTGAACATATGAAAAAGAGTATACTGTCATTTTTTATGCTGGCGTCCATGACGCTGAGTGCGCAAACCCAGCCGGGACTGGTTCGAACCGTTTCGCGTCCCAACAACCCGTCCGAGAAACTGTCCGGCGTGATGCTGCGCGTACGCGGCAACCATAATGCCGTCATGTCTGCCGAAGACGGAGCGTTTGCCTTGTTGATGCAGGGACTTGAGCCTGGACAACCATACGCTATCAGCAGTGTTATCAAGAGCGGTTACCAGTTGCGCGAACCGGAAATGATCGGCCGCAAGCAATCGTTCTCGACTTCGGTGCCTCTGGAGATTGTGATGATTTCAACGCAAGTGCTGATGCAGGAGCAGGCGCGAATTGAGGAAAAAGCCCGCGCCAACGTGGAAGCGAACTATATCAAACGGCTTGCGGAGCTGGACGAAGCATTGGCTGCCGCCAAGATGTCGAATGCCGATTATGAAGCCAAAATGACCGCTTTGGAAGAGCAGTATGAACGTTTCGAACCGATGCTGCAAACCATGTCCCGCTATTATGCCCTGACCGATTATGATGCGCAGGACAGTATCGCCAACCGTATCAACGAACGTATTGAGGCGGGCGATCTGGATGAGGCGGAACGGCTCATCAAAGCCAAAGGTTCGGTCTCTGAACGCGAGAAAAAGGTGAAAGAACTGGAGAAAATGCATGCGTACTTGCGGGACGACCTTGCCAAGGATTGTTACCATTTGTTCACCATTCATCTTGAACGGTTTGAGAACGACAGCGCGGAATACTATATCTGCCGCCGTGCGGAACTGGATACCACCAACGTGGAGTACCAGTTGCGTGCCGGTCAGTTCCTGATGATTTATCGTGCCAAATACGATCCCGCAGAAATGTATTTCCGCCGTGCTTTGCGTCAGGCGGAGAAACAATATGGCGCAGAATCCGGTGATGTAGCAACCGCACTTAGCGAAATAGGAGAGTGCTACTACCGCCGTGGTAACTACAATGAGGCATTGAATTATCTCAAACGTTCAGCCGCTCTGTCCGAGCAGTTGCGCGGCAAACAAAGTCCTGCCATGGCGCAGAGTTACAGCAATTTAGGCGCTTTGTATCTGCGCATGGGCAAGAACAAAGAGGCGTTATCCAATATGCGCGAGGCACTGAAGATTTATGAGGCGGTTTGTCCTCCGACGGATCCGCTTGTTCCGCAGGCGCAGAATAATCTCGGTAATGCGCTGTTCGGCATGCAGAAGTATGACGAAGCAAAAGAGTACCTTGAGAAAGCCCTTGCAGGAAACATCGCATACTACGGCGAAACGCATTTTGAGGTGGCTATTGCGTATAACAACCTTGCCAGTATAGCCTTTGTTCAGGGGCATATGGCAGATGCAGAGCAACTCTTTGAAAAAGCCGTGGCAATATTTACCCGGACGTTGGGCGACCACCATCCGCGTACGCAGCAGGCGAAGCGTAATCTTGAACATTTGCGCGGTTTGAATGCCAAAAAGTAAGGTTTTTGGCAAAAAATGTAACTTTTATTTGTGTAAACCGAATAATTGTTGTAATTTTGTACGATTTTTCGCAAACAAAAAATCAACAATAAGTATTAACCAAATTAAATTATTTAGTGTATGAAAAAGATTTCTACTTTGTTTCTGGGCTTGATTATCGCCCTTGGTGCTTTTGCTGCACCCCAATTCGGTGTTCGTGGTGACAGAATGCACAGATCTGTTACTCCGTTCGAGCATGTCCGCAAAGCTCCTGCCAAGGCTCCGGCACAGTTGAATGGCGAGACCATCACTATCGAAGGCAACGACCTGAACATTGCTCCGGACTCGTATTTTGACATGTATATGGCGTTTATGGGCTATGGCGTGCTTAACTTTGAAGGCGGTTTTAACTGCAAGAAAGCCGTGTTCGGTTATATTTTCGTAACCGAGGAAGATCCTTCCAAATGGTATGGCGAATATACAGCAGATGATTTGGAGGTGTATGCCTATGATCCGGCAAATGAGAGCGATGAAGGTACGGAATTGACCATCTCGTCACTCAAGTATGAGAATACTGCGAAAGGTGACCAACTGGTTGCTGTCGGCACAGATGCCGGTGGTAACACCTACAATATCAACCTGACCTTCTTTGCTCCCGAGGTTCCGAATGCAACGGTTAATTTGGACTTCGAAGGTGAAGCATACTTCAGCCGCATGAGTCTGGATGGCTTCTATTTCTATGCTGACAATGACCAGTACATTGCGAGCATGTACATCAATTCCGAGAACATCGAGGGTAACTTTGTAAGTGCTGATTTCGACAGACAATATACCGGCGTTTACAAAATCGTAGGAAAAGATACTATTCATTTGGGTGCTCCGTTCACTTCAAAAGCGGATATCAAATTGGTTGATGGTGTATATAACATCGCTGCCGAGTTCCTGACTTCTGCTGATTCCGTATTGTACAAAGTGACAATGAAATTCACCAAACCGTATGCTAAGACCACGCAACAGGTTAACCTCCAAAACGCTCTGATGGCTGATTATATAGAAGATTTTGGAACGGTTGATATGCAAGCGGCTCCGCAAGATTCTGCATACGTAATCTCACTTTCTGTTATGACAGAAAAGATCGTAGGCAATTACGCGCTCGAAGATCTGGATCTCTATTACTCTTTCGTTGCAGTTGCTGGTGAGTTTTATGATATCTTTGAAGCAGAGTTCAGCATCGCAGCCGGTGAGAATGGAACTTACATTTACAAAGGCTGGTTGCTTGCTACGAACAATGTCAAGTATGAGTTCACTATCAGTGCAGAAGAACTTACCGCTGTTGAAAACTTCAAGGCAGACAAAGCCGGAACGGTTAAATTTGTCGAGGACGGACAGATGTATATCCTCCGCGACGGCAAAATCTACAATATGTTAGGTGCCGAAGTTCGTTAAGAACGACATTTCGTCAAATACTGAAAAAAGTGCGGTTTTTGCCGCACTTTTTTTGTTTATGACGAAAAAAATGAAAAAAAAGCAAAAAAAATTTGCGTATTCCAAAACAAAGTCGTACCTTTGCACGATTTTTCGCGCATTTTAGGCTTGTGTGAGCCATTTTTGCGCGTGCAAGTGCTTGAAAATGAGCACATTATAAATGGGAAAATAACTAAATTATATACAAAAATGTCAAAGATTTGTCAAATTACCGGCAAGAAAGCCATGATGGGGTGCAATGTATCGCACTCGAAGCGCCACACAAAGCGCAGCTTCGATGTGAACTTGTTCCACAAGAAGTTCTACTGGGTAGAACAGGATTGCTGGATCAGCTTGAACGTGAGTGCGGCTGGTCTGCGTACAATTAACAAAATCGGTTTGGACGCTGCGCTCAAGCAGGCCGCCGAAAAAGGGTATCTTTACGAATAAAAAGGAGGAAACGTTATGGCAAAGAAAACGAAAGAAGCACGTGTACAAGTAATTCTTGAATGCACTGAACACAAGGCCAGCGGAATGCCCGGTACAAGTCGTTACATCACGACCAAAAACCGTAAGAACACTCCCGATCGTCTCGAACTCAAAAAGTACAACCCGATTTTGAAGCGGTACACAATCCACAAAGAAATCAAGTAATTAACCAAAGTAAAAACATTTAGATTATGGCAAAGAAAGCGGTCGCAACCCTTCAAACAGGCAATGCCGGACGTAACCATACGAAATGTATCAAGATGGTGAAATCGCCGAAGACGGGAGCGTATATTTTCCAAGAGGAAATCGTGGCTAACGAAAAGGCAATGGAGTATTTCAAATAATTTCTCCTGTAAAATCAGAAAAATGCATACCAAATTTCATGAGTATGCATTTTTTTTGTACTTTTCTACCATGAACTTTGCCGCTTTTCAATAAAAAGAACAAATAAATTTGCAGGAACAAAAAAAATGTTGTACCTTTGCAGCGACAATTATGGTCTATAACTAACCGGACGCAAAATGGCGTCCATAAATGAACTAAAAAACGTATGAACATTGTAAGAAAGGAGATTAATCTCCCTGATGGTCGTGTGATTACACTGGAAACCGGAAAACTTGCCAAACAGGCAGACGGTGCTGTAATGGCGACCCTCGGCAACACGGTCGTGCTTGCCACTGTATGCAGCGCTAAAGACGCTGTCCCGGGCACAGATTTCATGCCCTTAACCGTTGAGTACAAAGAGAAATTCGCTTCCGCAGGTCGTTTCCCGGGCGGTTTCACCCGTCGTGAAGGAAAAGCATCGGATTACGAGATCCTGATTGCACGTCTTATCGACCGCGCATTGCGTCCTTTGTTCCCTGCTAACTACCATGCAGAGACTTTTGTAAACGTAACGCTCTATTCCGCAGACGGAGTGGACATGCCGGAATCGATTGCCGGTTTGGCTGCATCTGCCGCACTGGCTTGCTCGGATATCCCGTTTGAGGGTCCGATTTCCGAAGTGCGCGTTGCCCGCGTGAATGGCGAAATGGTTATCAACCCGACGTTTGAGCAATGCGAGCACGCTGACCTTGAACTCATGGTTGCTGCTACGCTGGACAATATCATGATGGTAGAAGGCGAAATGAAGGAAGTGCCCGAATCCGTTATGCTGGACGCTATCCGTGCCGCACACGAAGCCATCAAACCCCAGTGCCAGGCACAAATTGAAATGATGAAGGCTTACGGCAAGGAGGAAAAACGCGAATACTGCCATGAAGTGAATGATGACGAACTCAAACAGGCTGTTCACGATTATTCATATGATCGCGCCTACGCACAGGCAACATCCGCTGATACCGACAAACATCACCGCGAAGCGATGTTCTCGCAGATTTGTGAGGATTTCTTGGCTGAAAAAGCCGAGTATATCGCCAAGAAAGCGGAGGAACTCGGAATTGAGGTGGCAGACGTAGAAGCTATGGTTGGTCGCTACTATCACGATGTGGAGAAAGAGGCGATGCGCCGTGCCGTTCTGGACGAAGGCAAACGTCTGGATGGCCGTAAAACCACCGACATCCGTCCTATTTGGTGCGAAGTAAGTCCGCTGCCCGGACCTCACGGAAGTTCTATCTTTACCCGTGGCGAGACGCAATCGCTCTCAACGGTTACGCTTGGCACCAGCCGCGATGAGAAAATCATTGACGAGGCACTTATTCAAGGAACAGACCGTTTCCTGCTGCACTATAATTTTCCGCCGTTTGCAACGGGTGAAGCGAAAGCACAACGTGGCGTAGGTCGTCGTGAAATCGGTCACGGTAACCTTGCTTGCCGTGCATTGAAGAACATGATTCCGGAGGATTTCCCCTACAGCGTCCGTGTGGTAAGTGACATTCTCGAATCCAACGGCTCGTCCTCCATGGCTACTGTTTGCGCAGGCTGTCTGGCACTGATGGATGCCGGTGTGCCCATCAAGAAGCCCGTCAGCGGTATTGCAATGGGTCTGATTTCGGAGAACAAGGGCACCAATTATGCTATTCTGAGCGACATCCTCGGGGATGAAGACCACCTCGGTGATATGGACTTCAAGACCACGGGTACCCGTGACGGTTTGACCGCTTGCCAGATGGATATCAAGGTGGATGGTCTGAGTTATGAGATTTTGGAGAATGCGCTTGCACAGGCTCATCAGGCACGTATGTATATCCTTGACAAGATTCTGGAAACCATGCCTGCTCCGCGTCCAGACCTCAAACCGCATGCTCCGCGTATCGTGACCTTCTATATCCCGAAGGACATGATTGGTGCAGTGATTGGTCCTGGCGGCAAGATTATCCAATCCATCCAAGCCGAGACAGGTGCTGTTATCGCAATTGACGAAGACGAGAAAGGCGGCAAAGTGGAAGTGGCTTCCACCAACGGCGATGCAATGGCTGCTGCTGTAGCGAAGATTAAAGCGATTGTAGCGCTGCCCGAAGTGGGTGAGACCTATGAGGCTACCGTAAAATCCCTCATGCCTTATGGCTGCTTTGTGGAGTTTATGCCGGGTAAGGAAGGTCTGCTGCACATCAGCGAGATTGACTGGAAACGCTATGAGACGATGGACGAAACCGGTATTCAGGAAGGCGACAAGATTAAGATCAAGTTGCTGGAGATTGACGAAAAGACCGGAAAATTCCGTCTTTCTGCCAAAGCGCTGAAGGAAAAACCCGAAGGTTACGTAGAACCGGAGCGTCCGGCACGTCCCGCACGCGGTGAGCGTGGCGAGCGTCCCGAGAGACGTGGTCCGCGTCCTGAACGCCGTGACCGTGGCGCACGTGATTTTGATGGCGACAGCGCAAGATTGGACAGACGCCATTAAGCAATTGACAAAAATCTTGCAAATGCAATAAGAAAACCGGGTGTCAGCAAAGGCTGGCATCCGGTTTTTCATTTAGCATATGTTTAGCATCTCTTAAGCATCTTTGGGAGTTCGCTTTTTCGAGTCCCAGCCGGAACGCTGTCGAGACGCTAATGAATCACTTGTTGGTTACTAATTTCCGTATTTCACTGAGTTTGTTCAGTGCCTCCAAAGGTGTGAGGTTGTTGATGTCAAGTTGTGCCACTTCATCGCGAATCTGTTCCAAAACGGGGTCGTCCAACTGGAAGAAACTGAGTTGCAGACCTTCGCGGTGTTCGCCGATTTGCTGCAACGGTTTGGTGATTTGTTTGTCTGCAGAGGACTTTTCCAAACCGGACAGAACTTGGTTGGCACGCTCGACAATAGACGTTGGCAGACCGGCAAGTTTTGCTACATGAATACCGAAACTGTGTTCCGAACCGCCACGCACCAATTTGCGCAGGAAGATTACTTTGCCGTTTACTTCGCGCACGCTTACATTATAATTACGCACGCGAGAGAGGCTCTTCTCCAATTCGTTCAATTCGTGGTAATGGGTGGCAAAGAGGGTTTTGGCATGTCCTTTCTGCTCGTGGATATATTCTACAATCGCCCACGCAATGGAGATTCCGTCATACGTGCTTGTGCCGCGCCCGAGTTCGTCAAAGAGCACAAGGCTGCGTTCGCTGAGGTTGTTGAGAATGGCGGCTGCTTCGTTCATTTCTACCATGAAAGTCGATTCGCCGAGGGATATGTTGTCGCTGGCTCCTACGCGGGTGAAAATCTTATCGACCACGCCGATAGACGCGCTTTCCGCAGGTACGAACGAACCGATTTGCGCCATGAGTACGATAAGCGCTGTTTGCCGCAGAAGTGCCGATTTACCTGCCATGTTCGGTCCTGTGAGGATGATTATCTGCTGTCCGTTGTTGTCCAACAGAACGTCGTTGGCAATATATTGTTCGCCGACAGGTAGTTGTTGCTCGATGACAGGATGACGTCCCTGACGGATGTCAATGACAAGGCTTTCGTTGACCTCGGGACAGATGTATCGGTTTGCTTGTGCAACCACCGCAAAACTGAGCAGACAATCTAATTGTGCGACCACGTTTGCATCCACCTGCATGGGTGGCACATACTCGGCAAGGGCACGTATAAGTTCTCCATACAAGCGGTTTTCGATGATTTGGATTTTGTCCTCCGCGGTAAGGATTTTCTGTTCGTATTCTTTCAGTTCTTCAGTAATATAGCGTTCGGCGTTGACCAGTGTCTGCTTGCGGATCCACTCCTGCGGCACCATGTCTTTGTAGGTGTTGCGCACTTCAAGGTAATAGCCGAACACGTTGTTAAAGCCAATCTTCAGGCTTTGGATGCCCGTAGCGTCTATTTCGCGTTGGAGCAGGTCTTGCAAATATTTTTTGCTGTTGGATTGGATGTCGCGCAGTTCGTCCAGTTCCTGATCCACACCGCTGGCGAAGATTGGTCCTTTGCCTTGTGCGGAAGGCGGATTGGAGACAAGTTCGCGCAGTATTCTGTCACGCATTTCGGTGCATAGGGTTAATTGCTGTCCGAGTGTCTGCATATAGGAATTGTCCGTTGCCTGTTCGCACAGGGTTTTAATCGGAGCAAGCGCGTCAAGGGCATTCCCTAATTGGAGCAACTCGCGCGGTGAAATCCTATTGGTGGCAACTTTGCTGACCAGTCGTTCAAGGTCTTGGATGCGTTCAAGTTGTACGCCTAACACGTCCCGTGCTTCGGGATATTTGAAGAGATGCTCTACTACGCTTTGCCGGTTGCGGATAGAACGGACATTCTTCAGCGGAAATGCCAGCCAGCGGCGCAGCATGCGTCCGCCCATGGGGGTGCGTGTCTTGTCTAATACATGGACAAGCGTTTTGCTTTCTTCTGTTTGTCCGCCAAGCAGTTCCAAGTTACGGATGGTGAAGCGGTCAAGCCATACGAAGCGGTCTTCTTCGATTCGGCTGAGGTGCTGGATATGTCCTGTTTGCAGGTGTTGCGTGAGATCCAAATAATGCAGGATGGCACCGGCGGCAATAACGCCTTGGGGTAGGTTGTCCACGCCAAAACCCTTTAGATTCGTTGTTCCAAACTGCTTGGTAAGCCGGTCATTGGCGGCATCGGGTGTCATCGTCCAATCTTCCAGCTCGAACGTGAAGTAGCGGGAACCGAAATGGGATTCAAAGAGGTCTTTTTTCCCGCGCAGGAACAGCACTTCCTTCGGCGCGAAATTCACCAACAGTTTGTCGATATAATCGGCATCGCCTTGTGCCACAAGGAATTCGCCCGTACTGATATCCAGAAAACTGATGCCTATGGCGTTCTTGCCGAAACTGACACAGCCGACAAAGTTATTCTCTTTTTGTTGCAGCGTTGTGTCGGAGTAGCTGACACCTGGAGTAACCAATTCCGTCACACCGCGTTTGACTAATTTCTTCGCCAGTTTGGGGTCTTCGAGCTGGTCGCAGATGGCAACGCGTAGCCCGGCACGCACTAATTTGGGCAGGTAAGTGTCCAGTGCGTGAAACGGGAAACCTGCCATTTCGGTGGGCATATTGGCTCCGCCGTTGCTGCGGTGGGTAAGTGTTATATTGAGGATTTTGGATGACCGTACGGCATCTTCCGCGTAGGTCTCATAGAAATCGCCGCAACGGAACAGCAGCATCGCATCGGGGTATTGTGCTTTGATCTCCCGGAACTGCTTCATCATCGGTGTGTCTTGTATGTTTGCCATAAGCGTATTATTTCAAATCCACTCTTATCTTGAAATTGAACATTCTGCCGGTCAGGTAATTCGGGCTTGCCCACTGGTAGCCGTTTGCATCGCTTGCCCAGAAGTAGGAATTGACGTTCTTCCAACCTACGATATTGAATACCTCGAACTGCAGCGACCATTCCGCCACATGTTTGGCACTCGGTTTACGCATGAACTTCGCCGTTTTGGCATTGAACGCATATGTGGCACCGATGTCGAACCGCCTGTAGGGCGTTGTGCGGAAAGACTTCATTGTCTGCAAGTTGCGTGGCGAAGAGAACGGCAATCCGTCGCTCCATATGAACTTGATATGGAAAATCAGTTGTGGCAGGCGCGGGAAATAGTCCTGGAAGAGCATGGAGAACGAGTAGCGTTGTTCCTGTGGCAACGGCAGCCAGCCCCAATCCAAATGGTCTGTTAGTTTCTGCCGCGCGGACATGGCGGAGAAACTGATCCATGAATCGGCTCCAGGCACCAATTCGCCGTATAGTTTGAGGTCTACACCGGTGGCATAACCGGTTGCGTCATTCTTGCCCGAGTACCGTACGCGCACATTGTCCACCGTGTAACTCTCAAGGCGGTCAAGATATTTGTAATACAGTTCCGTTGAGAATTTGAAAGGTCGTCCCCAGGCACGGAAGTAATAATCCAAGCCTGCTACGACATGCACGGAACGTTGTGCTTTCAGTTTGTCGTTCAGCACGATGCGTGTCACGCCGGAAGCGTCTGTCAGTGTGTCGCGCAGTTCCTTGTAGAACGGAGCCTGATAATACAAACCGGTGGCAACGCGGAAAGAGATGTCCCGTTTCCAGCCGGGGATGAATTCTACGCTTGCCCGTGGGGAGGGTAGTACTTCGTTTGTGAACGACCACCAGTTCAACCGTCCGCCGACAGTTAGCAGAATACGGCATTTCTCCAAGTTCCAACGGTAGGTGTTTTGGATGTACGCTTGCAGACGTGCCGAGTACATCCGGCTTTCGCCGCGCAGGGAATAGAACAGTTCCATTGCCTGTGCGTTGTTCGGCAGCGAATAGCCCGCTGAATCGCGCCATTCCCATTCGGAGATATGGTCGGCAATCAGTTCCGCCTGTCCGCTGATTCCCCAGGACAGGGAGTTCTGCCCGCGTGACCATTCGCCGTGATGGGCTAATGTCACCACGCCCGCAGAGAGCTTGTTGCGCACATGTTCGTGGTAAATACCTGTCCCGAGCGCACGCACATTCTGCACGTCGTTGATATCTTTCGAGGCGGAAGTGCTGCCTTCCGATGGGGTAGTGGCGTCACTTAAGTCACTGTCCTCAAGGGCATAAGCACCGGTGATGTCAAACGTCTCTTGTTCGGAGGTATAGAATCCGCTGAGGTCAAAACCGATGGTCACTTTGTCGCGGGGGCTGAGCAGTTTGTCTCCGCCGAATTCGCCATTGGCGGACAATGCCGCAAATGCTGTGAGGAAGCGGTCTTTTTCCTGTCCCTCATACCAGATGGTCAGTTTCTTGGCGTTCTCGTAACTGCCGAAGTTTTCTGTCAGCGAATCCGGCTGGAAGCGGTAATCGTTGAGGCTGACGTTTCCCATGAAGGACATGTCCCATTTCCCGTAACGGTTGTCCTTTCCGGCACGCCAGTTCATATAGGTCTGGTAATCCACGAAGTTCGGCTGGTAGTTTCCTGTTGTTTGCAGGGCGCCGAGCATGTATTTCGAGGTCTTGTAGCGTATGCCGTGCATTTCGGAGAAAGTGCTGTCACCGTGCCCCACATAGACACTGGCACCCAACAGTCCGACCGTAATACTGGATTCGAACCGTTCCGGTCGTTTGTAGGTGATATCCAGCGTACTGGACATCTTGTCGCCGTACTTGGCACCGAAGCCGCCTGCCGAAAACGACACATTCTGCACCATTTCGGGATTGACGAAACTCAATCCTTCCTGTTGTCCTGAACGGATAAGTAGCGGGCGGTGCACCTCGATGCCGTTTACATACACCTCGTTCTCGTCGAACGTACCGCCGCGCACGTTGTACTGGGTGCTTAGTTCGTTGTTCTGGTTGACGCCGGCAAAGGTGATCAGAATACTTTCGATCGACCCGCCGGTTGCGTCCGGCATTAGTCGTGCCGTTCCGGCATCTATCTCGTCCATGGTGCCGCTGGTGCGTTTTATTCCGCGCACTTCGACCTCTTCAATCCATTGTTCGTCGGTTGGCAGCGACACATTGATGTTCAGCACGTCCTGTTGTCCGACAATCCGTTGCCGCGTGGTCACATATCCCACCATCGAGAAGATGAGGTCAAGCGAATCGCGTTCGTCAATGGTCAGGGAATAATATCCGTTCTTGTTGGTTGTTGTGCCGTCAATGATACCGTTGTTGTCCTGTGCCGTGACGTTGACCAGTTCTATTCCGCGGTTGTCAGTGTCCGTAACGTACCCGTACACGCGCATTGCGCGTGCATACAAACTTGTTGCCGCCAACATCGTGAAAGCAACAAGTACGCATGTTCGCCTGACATCTAACAGCAAAGCGGTCTAACTTCTAACAGCGCAGCGGTCTTACTTTTTGAAGTAACGGTTATACAGCCCTTCAAAGCCCTTGCCGTGGCGTGCTTCGTCGCGTGCCATTTCGTGAACGGTATCATGGATCGGATCCAAATCAAGTGCTTTGGCGCGTTTGGCAATGTTCAGTTTGTCTTCGCAGGCACCGGCTTCCGCCATCATACGTTTCTCCAGGTTGGTTTTTGTGTCCCAAACCACTTCGCCGAGCAGTTCTGCAAACTTCGAAGCGTGATCGGCCTCTTCGTAAGCATACTGACGGAAAGCTGCTGCAATTTCGGGATAACCTTCACGGTCTGCCTGGCGTGCCATGGCAAGGTATTGACCTACTTCGGAGCATTCACCCATAAAGTGTGCACGCAGACCGTCGTGGATAATGGGATCTGCCACGTCTTTTGCAACACCGAGGATATGTTCGCACGCGAATTCCAGCCCTTCACCGGCGGGCTCTTTCCATGTTACGAGTTGTTTGCACTGCGGGCAGCGTTCCGGAGCCTGCTCGCCTTCAAATACATAGCCGCAAATCGGGCAAATGAATTTCTTCTTCATGTTTTTTTTACGATTAATGGTTATTCAGTTAACGGACAATATAACGTACCTATATTGCTTCCGGCGGCAAAGGTACAACATATTTTGCATATATGCAAAAAAAA
>CAJOFT010000042.1 GCA_905234025.1 Paludibacteraceae bacterium | reverse complement strand
CTGTTCTGCAAAGCGTTCCGCTTCGGAGAGTTGGTCAATCTTGCCGACATCCAGCAAATCACCCTGCGGCTCGAAGCCATAAAAAGCTGCGTCATTCAAGGCAGAGAGATAAAAGTCTATGACAGAGAACTTGTCGCCAACCTCCGCCGCATAAGCATCCAACATAGGAAGCACTGAGGGCGAAAGAATCTGCATGCCGGAAAAGGCGAGTAAGGTTGAACGTTTAACGTTTAACGTTGAGGGTTTAACGTTTAACGTTGAGGGTTTAACGTTTAACGGTGAAGGAGCGGGACGGGTTTCGCCAGTGGCGAGGTTCGTCCAGCCAATCAAGCGGCGGTTATCGTCAAAACAAAGATAACGGGAAGTCTGACGGGATTTGACGACGAGGAGAGCTGTTGGATGTTGGACCGCTGCGCTGTTGGAAGTTGGATGTTGGAGCGATGGCGCGGTTTGAAGGCGGGTGTATTCGGCAAGGACGTCTTCCAAGCGGATGGTGGATAGAATGTCGGCATTGAGCGCCAGAAGGGATATGTTGTTGTGTTGTTGTGTTGAAGTGTTAAGTGTGTGCCAGGCTTTGCGGAGACCACCACCCGTTTCGAGCAGTTGGTCACGCTCATCGGAGAACATAATATTGCAGCCGAAATTGTCGTGTGCGTGCACGTAATCCATAATCTTGTCCGCAAAATGATGGACGTTGATGATTATGTCCGTTATGCCCGCCGACTTGAGTTTGGCAATCTGGTACTCCAGTAACGTGTGCCCCGCCAAAGGCAACAAAGCTTTTGGCATAGTGTCCGTAAAGGGCTTCAATCGGGTACCGAGACCGGCTGCAAAAATCAGAGCTTTCATTTTCTCATTTACTCATTTTCTTATTTTCTCATTTAGCAATATTGGGGGACGGTCATTTGGAGGGCGTGGTGGAGACAACGGACTTCGCAAGGTCCCATGATATCCATGAGAATGCCGTCCGCCTCGAACTGCAAGTGACGTTTGGTGTTGAGCGTGATGTCCTTACCCTCGTACGAGTGGATAAAAGGCAGCTCGGTGAGTTTGCCGTTGAACAGCCGCGGTACAGCCTGCATAATCTGTCCAAACGTGGGTTTCTCGACAAACATCGAATTGAAAATGCCGTCACGCGGGTCTGCCGTCGGATTCTGGCGGATTCCTCCACCAGAGAATGGTCCGTTACCAATATTCATGGTGAAGAGCTGCGCCTTGACAATCTGTTTGCCATCGCACAAGAGCTGCATGTCTATCGGCTTCATCTTCGCAAACGCGGCAAAAAGTCCGAAGAGATAATTGACATGGTGGCTGCCAATATAAGGCTTGAGTCCGATGGCATATTTGCAGGTGAGCGGATCCACGCCAAAACCGACAGAATTGATGAAATAGCGGTGATGCTCAATGCCGTTGCGCCAGTACGTGAGACAACCGACATCCACAGGCTGATCCTTGCCGTTGAAGAAGAGGTCAAGCGAACGTTTGAAGTTTTTGGTCAGCCCCCAGAATCGTCCCCAGTCATTGCCCGTTCCACGCGGCATAAGCCCGAAACGCACTTTCTGACGCTGCTCAGGCGTCAAATCGGCTCGCATAATACCGTTGATGACTTCGGACAATGTGCCGTCACCGCCCAAGACAAGAATCTGGTCATAACCCTTCTCCACAAGCTCGCGGGCACACTCAATAGCATGGTCAGGATACTGGGTGACACGATAGGTAAACGGCTGATGACGTTTGCGGAGAAGTTTCCACAAATATATACGCTGTGCGCGGAAATAGGATTTGCCTGATTTGGGGTTGATAATTATCGCTAACATGGTATAAAATTACGATTTAGGGCGCAAAAGTAGTGCTTTTTTTTCAATTATGCAAATAAATTTGTACATATGCGGAATTTTATGTAATTTTGCACGATTATTTTGGAAACGATGCTTTATACCGCAGTCATATTCACCTACCATTTTGCCGAAGAATGGGAACAAGACCTGTTCGAACAAGCGTTGGCAGACATCGGATTCGAATGTTTTGACGGCAAGACAGCGTATATACCGACAGAGAAATTGGACGAGGCTGTTCTACGGAAGGTAGTGGCGGAATATAAGGGCGTGGAAATCGTGTCGATGACGGCGTGCGAGGACAGGAACTGGAACGAGACGTGGGAATCCGAACATCCGATGATGGAACTGCCGTTAGGCGTGCGAATTATGCCGCATTGCGCGTTTGGAGCAGGATACCATGAGACGACGGGGATGATGATTGACCGGCTGTGCCTGTTGGAGGTTAGACCGGCTGCGCCTATTGGAGGTTGGATGTTGGACAGCGTGTTAGACAACGGTTGCGGGACGGGTGTTTTGGGAATCATGGCGGCACGAGCAGGCGCAAAGCATGTGACCATGGTAGATATTGATGAGAAAAGCGTGGCGAATGCACGAGAGAATATTGCGCTGAATGCAGAATTACTATCTGAAGCGTCACTAATCGTTGCACAGGGCGACACGCCGCCGGAAGGACATTACGACCTGATTATGAGCAATATACACCGGAATGTGCTGTTGGCGCAAATGCCGTTGTATGCCAAGTACTTGAACAAAGGCGGTGAGGTGTGGCTGAGCGGATTCTATGAGCAGGACTGCCCTACTCTGCTTGCCGCAGCAGAAAAAGAAGGACTGAAACTGAAAGATAAAAACCAGCGTGGAGAATGGATACTATTAGTGCTATATCAACCCCGTACGGAACAGGCGGCATAGCCATCGTGCGTGTCAGCGGACCGGAAGCGATTGCCATTGCGGAACGACTGACGTGTCCGTTGCAGGATGCGAAAGGTTATACCGTGCGGCATGCGTACTTGCATCGCGGGCGGACAAACGAAATATTGGACGAAGTATTAGTATCCGTGTTCCGTGCGCCGCACTCGTTCACCGGCGAGGACGTGGTAGAGATAGCCTGTCACGGCAGTTTGTTTATCCAGCAGGAGGTGTTGCGGTGGTTAGCGGACGAGGGTTGCCGTATGGCCCGTCCGGGCGAATTCACACAACGGGCATTTTTGAACGGCAAGATGGATCTGACACAGGCAGAAGCCGTAGCCGACCTGATTGCCGCAGAAACCAAAGCAGAGAAAGACTTGGCACTGAGCCAGTTACGCGGCGGCGTATCTTCCGAATTGGCAGCATTGCGGGAACAGTTGCTGCATTTCACATCGCTCATCGAATTAGAATTAGACTTCGCCGACCATGAGGAATTAGAGTTTGCCGATCGCAGCGAACTGAAGGGATTAGCACAAAAGATTGAAGAGACGCTGACAGCATTAGTCGGTTCGTTCCAAACCGGAAACGCCATCAAGAACGGTATTCCCGTGGCGATAGCAGGCGCCACGAATGCAGGCAAATCCACGCTGCTGAACGCATTATTGGGAGAGGAACGCGCCATCGTGAGCGATATTCACGGAACGACACGTGATACCGTGGAGGACACATTAGTCATAGACGGCATGCTATTCCGGTTCATTGACACCGCCGGAATACGCGAGACAAAAGACAGCATAGAAGCCATGGGCATTGCGCGCAGCCGGCAAGCAATCGAGAATGCGCAAATCGTGCTGCATGTGGTGGATGTGACAAAAGATGAGAGGGAACCCCTCCTAACCTCCCCCAAAGGGGAGAAAATAGGAAGCAAGCCTGTACTATATGTATATAATAAAGTGGACTTGCTGAAGGGAGCCAAGCAAACAGAAGATACTGATAAGCCTGCTATATATCTCTCCGCGAAGAACGGAGAAGTGGAAGCGCTTAAACGCCTGTTGGTGAAGACCGCACAAGGGATGTTCCAACACAACGGAACGGTTATATCGAATGCGCGGCACTATGAGGCATTAGTGCGGGCACAAGATGCTATCCGCCGTGTGCAAGAAGGCTTGCAGAACGACATCAGCGGAGAGTTTTTGAGCATGGATTTGCAGGACTGTCTTGCCGCATTAGGTGAAATCACCGGACAAATCACTTCGCAAGAAGTGCTGAACAATATATTTGCGAAGTTCTGTATAGGGAAGTAAACGTTGATGTGTTGATGTGTTGATGTGTTGATGTGTTAATGTGTTGATGTGTTAATTTGTTAGAACGTTATGATATTATCTATGACCGGATTCGGAAAAGCCGAGTATATCTTTTCCGACCACAAAACCATCGTTGAGATCCGTTCGCTGAACAGCAAACAACTCGACCTGACCTTGAAAGTAATGCCGCATTTCCATGAGAAGGAGACGGAAATCCGCCGTATTCTGTCCGCTGCGCTTGAACGCGGCAAAGTGGATGCAGCCGTGTATATGACCGACATTGCTGGTGCGGGACTGTCCTCACAGACGTTCACGCCGATAAACAAGGAGGCGTTCAAGTACTATTACCGCGAGCTGTCAGCATTGAAAGAGGAACTGAATATGCCGGAAACGACAGACCTGCTGCCGACAATCATGCGTATTCCCGACGTGACACGGCAAGCCGTAGATAACGGCATCAACGACGAGGAATGGGAACTGCTGCAAACGGCTATTCAGCAGGCGATTGAGGCATTCAACGCGTTCCGTGAACAGGAAGGGGCAGCATTAGAGAAGATGTTCACAGAGAAATTGGATGGCATTTCTGCGCTGCTGGCGGAAGTGGAGCCGTTCGAGAAGAACCGCGTGGAGAACATCCGGCAGAGCCTTGTCAAGAATCTTGACAAACTCGCCGAAGAGACCAAACAGCAAGTGGACAAGAACCGTCTTGAGGCAGAGCTGATTTACTACCTTGAGAAATTAGATATTACGGAGGAGAAAGTGCGGCTGAGGAACCATATCAAGTATTTCCGTGAAACTATGGCGGCAGTAGGAAACGGTGTCGGGAAAAAGTTGGGATTCATTGCGCAGGAGATGGGACGCGAGATCAACACGCTCGGCAGCAAGAGCAACCAGAGCGAAATGCAGATTATTGTCGTCAAGATGAAAGATATATTAGAGCAGATTAAAGAACAAGTGTTGAATGTGTTATGATACTTATTTTTTCAGCCCCGAGCGGTGCGGGCAAAAGCACGCTGATAAATTTTCTGCTGACCCAGCGGCATGACTTGGAGTTCTCCATCAGTGCAACGACCCGCGATCCGCGCGGTCAGGAAATGCACGGCAAGGAGTACTACTTCATCAGTAATCCCGAGTTCGAGAAACTGATTAAAGACGACCAACTCGTGGAATGGCAGCAAGTATATAGCGGGACGTACTATGGCACACTGAAGTCCGAGATTGAGCGCATAGAGAGTGCCGGTCACCATGTGGTGTTTGACGTGGATGTGAAAGGCGGCATTAACCTGAAGCGCATCTTCGGCGATGACGCCCGCAGTATATTCGTGGCACCGCCTTCCGTAGCAGAACTACGCAAACGGCTTATCGGCCGTGCCACCGACTCCGCCGAGAAAATCGAAGAGCGCATAGCCAAAGCCACCATTGAGATGGAAGACGCGCAGTACTTCGACACGGTGATTGTGAATGACAATCTGGAGAAGGCGAAGATGGAACTGATGAACGAAGTGGAGTCATTTTTGGAGTGAAGGAGTGAATGAATATGAACAATCTGTACACTGTTATTCTTGCGGCAATACTGCCGCCGTTTTTACTGATTTTGTATGTCTGGTGGAAAGACAAGTACCAACGCGAGCCGTTCAGCCAAATGGCGAAAGGGTTCTTATACGGCGTTGTGTCCGCGGGCATAGCGCTGTTGTTGGAAACCGGTCTGCAAATGTTCGCCCTTGTGCCGGACGAGCCTGCTTCGTTTCTGCAGGCGTTGTGGAAGGCTTTTCTCGGCGCCGCCATTCCTGAAGAGATAGCCAAACTGCTGATGTTGTGGCTGTTGCTACGCCGCAACAAGTACTTCGACGAGCGCTTTGACGGCATCGTTTATGCCGCTTGCGTAGGTATGGGATTTGCTGCTACGGAGAATATTATATACCTGTTCTCGAACCTTGACAACTGGCAATCCGTTGCCGTCGGTCGTGCGATGTTTGCCGTTCCCGGACACTTTATGTTTGCCGTGGCAATGGGCTACTTCTATGCGATGGTCTATTTCGGCGACATGAGCCTGCGCAAAGCAAACCGTGTGTTCTGGGTTCCTGTGCTGCTACACGGAACGTATGACGGTCTGCTGTTTATGTCGAACGTGGGGACAATGTGGTCAGGCATTATCCTTGTGTGCTTCTATATCTTCTGCTTTGACATGCTGAAGTACGGCAGAAAGCGTATAGACGAGCACCTTGCCCGTGACAAGAAAGACCCGACACAGGCAGCGTACTGGCAAGAATAGCGTTTGCGGAATTAATAATACTCGATTTCGCGGGTTTGCATATCCACGAGCAGCTCGTTTTCGGCGGTGTCTATTTTATAGACCTCGCGCTTGATCCAGTTGCCCTGTGCGTCGTAGTAATAGACTTCGCGTCGTGTCGGCAGTTCTGCCGCAGCGTCTTCGTCATCGTCGAGATAGACCACCTGCATATAGGTTTCGATGGACTGCACGCAGTCATTGGAGCCATAAGAGGTCTCTACGCGCGTTCTGAGCGCTCCGTGCTGCAGCGAGAGCCAGGCACATTCCGTTTGCCTGCCTTTGGCGTCGTAGTCGTATGTCGTGCAGGAATATTCGGAGGGCTCCATACCATTCCATTCGGTCACGGTTATGTTTCCGTTCTCGTCGTACGTCCATGTATAAACCGATGAGGGGATGTCCATTTCGGCTTCGTAAAAGGCTTCGTATATATTGTTTCCTTTTTCGTCCATTTTGTAGTAGTAAACGCCTGTGGTGTCTCCTTCGTCGTTCACGTACGATTCCAAACGCTCCGTCATGTCATCGGAATAAGAGGTATAGACGGCACTGACGAGTGCTCCATCCTTGTCATAGTGTTCGCGCGAAGCCTCGTTGTTTTTGCATTTGCCGGAACGGTAATACTCCATCTTCCATTTGTCGAAATATTCTCCATCCTGATATGTTTCTTCGAGCAAGTTCCCCGCTGCGTCGTAAGAGAAGGTGAACGTTTGTTCCTGCCCATCGTTCCTGTAGCGCTCCGCAAGCAAGCGGTATGTTTTGGGATCATACTCATATTCACGATACCAAGCGAGCGCGAGGTTACTATTGAAGTGGTTGGTACGCAGGATATTATGGCGGTCGTCATAGGTATTGACTTCCTGCTCCGAGGGATTTGCGTCCAGGCTCTCTATGTAGTGCAATTCGCGGTCCAAGTCTCCGTTTTCATTAAAGATGTACACGCTATACGCATAGCCGTCTGCGCCCGGTTCTTCGCCATAAAACTCGAAGTCCTCCAAATCCTCCCATCCGTCTGCCAGTACTTCGTCTATGTCAAGCCCTGCCTCTTCGCAATAGGCGTATAAAGAGACGTAGAAGTCCATGAACACCACCTCACCGAAAGCTTCGTCATGGAATGCCATCCATTCGGGATTAACGACGGTGTTGTTGATTTCGGTGATTTTTTTCACCTTTCCGCGCAATTCCATCTGCTCCCATCCGGATTGTGCCGGTTCAGCGACTTGCGTTTTCGTACAACCTGACAGCAAAAATATTGCCAAGATAATTGACAATTGATAATTGACAATTGATATTTTCATTTATGTGTAATGTTTAACAGTTTCTTCGTGATATAGAGTTTTATTTTGACGCTGCAAAATTATAACTTATTTTTGATATATGCAAGTATATGCAAGAAAAAGCGGCATTTTCTGCCGCTTTTTCGATATTACCGGAACTTATCGTTCTTTATTTTACTTTTGAACCAGTGATGGTGTAGATGTTACCGTCGCGGAGGATGTAGATATGACCTTCGTGGAAGATCTTCTCTGCCGAAGCGCCGGAAGCACTTACATTTTCAATTGCTTCACTGTTCTTCTCGAAGACAGCCGTGATATTGATGTTCTTGGTTACCTTCACATCGTACTCTTTCTCGGTGATCTTGGCACCGTTGTCCTCGAAGCGTACGAACTTGTAACCGGAAGCAGGAACGGCTTTGAGCGTTACGATCTTGCCTTCCGTTACCGTTACAGAATTGCCGCTTTCCTCCACATCGTCGAAGAGCACCTTACCTGCTTCGTCACCCGGTTCGAGGATTACGCTGAGCGTGAACTTCTTCTGTACGACGAAGTATGCAGTGAGTTCGAGGTCTTCAACGATAATGATTTCGCGTGTAGCCTGCGTGTTACCGTCTGACCAAGCACCAAAGGCGTATCCCTTGTCCGGCGTAGCCTTGATGGTGACTTTCTCGCCGCCCTTGTAGGTATTGTTCACTTCGGTGTTAACCGAGCCGTGCTCACCTGCACTGATTTCGAGTTTGAAGGTAGCCGTCGTCTTGAACTTCGCAGTGAGGTCATAGTCTTTGTCCATCGTGATCTTGCGAACGGCGTTCTTGTCACCGTCTGACCACTGGTCGAACTCCCATGATGAGAAGGGCGTTGCACGCAGTGTGACTTTGGCATCTTTCGCCCACTTGCCGTTTACGGCATTGTTGACGATACCACCTACTTCCGCTGAAATGTTCAGCGTGTATTCTACAGCGGGTTTGACATCCGAGGTAGAGCCTTGGATATAGAAGTTATCGCCATAAGCTCTCACGGAAATCGGAGTCTTGTCAGCCGCTACCGCGCGCACAGTCCATGAGAATGCGGAGAGCGTATCCTTGTCCAATTGGAATGTTGCCGTATATTGTCCGTTCTTACCTGTTACGACATCCGACGCCACTATATCATAATCATCCCAAATCTCGTAGTAGCAAGCGGGCACAGCCATCGGTGCTTCCCAAGCGAATGTCGCTTTCTTGCCATTTACAGCTACATTGAGGTAGTATGGACGGAGGTCTGCGCCTGTGATTTCAAATGAAGGTCCGTCAACGACCGCGAGCACTTCACCCGCACTATTGTATGCCGCCAGTTTCCAGCCATGATATGAAGGCAAGATGAACTGTGCCACATACTGTTCGCCGGTAATCTTCTTCACATCCAATTGAATACTATCGTAATAGTAGTCTCTTACTTCTATACCGAACCAAGCGACGTCCTCGCCGACTTTCTTCCATTCGAAGGTGGTGGTCACGCCGTCCTTAGCAACAGTAGCTTTGAGGTCAGTCGGAACATTGCCGTTGGCTTTGATGTCCTCGGTACATTCAAAGGGATCTGCCCCATAATAGCCTATCACGTTATGTGCATAAATTTGGAAGTCATACTTCTCATCCTTCGAATTGGTGAAGAGAACTGTTACCGTATTGCTATTTTCCCATTCACAGAGGAATTCGTATGAGCCAGTTCCGTGCTTGCAGTAGCTGATGGAATATGACGGAGCAATGTCTTTCTTCGGCGTAATGGTAAATGTAGCCTGTCCGGGTTTGCTGTTATCAATTTCCACCTTATCAATAATATAGTTGTGATCCTTAGCATCACAAGCCACGCGTTGCGTCTCCCAGATGTAGGCATAATCCGGTTTGAACATCAACTCGTCGCATATTTCCGTATCGGTATTCAATCCGGTCGGGTAGGTAAAGGAGGGAGAACCTGTCCATGTGTTCGCATTGACATATACATATCTGAACGAGGACTGTGTGGCTTCGTTGAACGTACCCTCATACCAGTGGCTACCGGCTTCTTTCTCCGTCATTTCGACGAATCTGCCGTTTGTTACGCGGTCTTCTCCGACGAACCAGTAGCAGAGCCAGAGACCTGCGGAGATGTCCATGTTATTGTCCGAAGGAACAAGGAGACGCATCTTGACATCGCCCAGTGCTTTGCTGCCAGACATTGTATATTCGATTTCCGGAGAACCGCAATAATAGTATTCCAAATCGTAAGCAGTCACTGTGAATTTATATTTGCCATCACCGAGGATATCCTTGTACAGTATCGAATGTTTGCCGTCTTTGGCAGGCGTAAATTCAGGATATACATACATACCCATCTGATATTCACCTTCGTACCTTACTTCTACAGAATAGTACTGTACGCCGTCGTTTCCATTCCAAGAGAAGGTGAGTGAATTGTCTTCATTCTTCTCTACGTTCAAGCCCGTCGGGAATGCCGGATTACGCGGTATTTTGAAGGAGACGGATTTCTCCAGTTTGGTGCAAGACGTGTACATATCGCCGTATTCGTTGAGTGCGTGTACCTGCACTTTCTCAATCTCGACCTCCTCCGTTGCGCGCGGGTTGACTACGAAGTTGAGTGTGGTTGTCTCGCTCTCTTCGGGCCTCAGATTATAGGTGTACGATACAGAGCTTTCGCCTTTCTTGACGAGTCCCACCCAGTATTCAGCCAGTTTGTCCACAACAGTCAGTTTGATTGCGAGTTCGCCGGTTGTAGTGTTCGGCACGATTTCCACATCCTGCGGGATGTAGTTATGGTCCTTCGTATCTTCGTTTGCTTTGGCGAGAGCCCATACAGAGTTTTCATAATCCCAATATAGTTCATACTTGGAATTCTTACCTGTTGCGGGATTGAGTTCAATCTTGTCAGCAAGCGACCAGTTTGCCTCGGTGTTGTTACCAACAGTTATTTTGAACGAGGAAGCATTCACTGTACCGAGGTTAGCCGAGTACCAGTGGCTGTCCGAAGCCTTGGTAGCCTGTACCCACTTGTCGGGTTCGGAAGCAAACGACCAGCAGAACCAAACGCCGTTGCTTACGTCATAACAAGCGTCTTCGGGAATGAGTACATTGAATGCAGCGTCGCCGATATCATCCACGGAAGCAACATCGAAGTCGCCATAGATGTAAGCACGGTCATTGTCTTTTTCATCGTAAACATCAATATAGTATGAACACGTGCCCGCGCTGATAACCGGATCGGTGGTAATCTGGAACTTGTCACCCACTTTCTTGATATCTTTGCCCACCTCATGTCTGCCTTCCAAAATATATGACGGGCTTGGTGCAGTAACATTTATATTGAAGGATTTCGCATTGTCGAAAGCATCCCAGCTCAAGGTATAGCGGTTTTCTTCCGCCTTGGTAACAGTGAGATTCTTAATTATGTATGGATTGGGCACTTCCACTTCTTTCTTCTCGACGTACATTGTACCTACGTCAAAGATCATCATGTGTTCGTCATCCCAAACGTGCGCGTTGATTTCCCAAGAAGTGAGTTTTACGTCTGCTGTGGTGTTCATCCATTCCCAAGTGAGTTTGCCGTCGTCGAACGATCCATAAGCTACATCGACGTGCTCGCCAGAATAGAGGTTGATGGAATAATAATCCGCCTGATCCTTTGCCGGAACAATGGTTATGATGAACTTGCCGTCTTCAACCTTTGTGGTGGTCGAAGCGATGTTGTAGTTATGGTCTTTGGCATCGCAAGCGGCGTCATACAATGAGTACCTTCTATGTACAACGCCATCACCGTCGGTACTTTCATAGTAAAAGCCTCCCGCTTCTTTGCAGAGGGCGTTTACCATTACATAACCGCCGCTGCTCAGCTCCTGACGTTTCTTTTCTTCCGTCTGGATATAGAACTCGTAATAGAACTTGGAGAGTGCGATATCCGTTGTAACGCTCCACCAGCGTGAGCCGGACTCCTGCGTCATTTTAGCAGGATGACGTACCTCGTCGTCGCCATACCAAGCGAACATAACGTCTTTGGTTACATCCAGTTCCGAGTCGGACGGAATAAGGAGGCGTATTGTGCTGGAACCGAGTGCTTTGGGCTCAAAGTCAAATTCGAGTGATACGCCGCCACCAAATTCGGAATAGCTATCATCCATGCCATACACTTGTACTTTGTACTTGCCGCTCTTGGTTGCTTCACCGAGATTGAAGAGAATCTTGTTCTCATCCGTGTAGTCGGAAACAAAAAACACACCATCGGGGTCATAGATTCTTACAACGTAATGGGAGAATTTGCTATTAGCGTCCCAAGCGAACTCCAACTGGTTTATACCAGCCGAGGTTGCTTTGAGGTTCTTAAGGGTGTAATCACCTTCTTCTGCTGAGCAGGGATCTGACGGGGTGAAGGGTGTTGCCACCGAACTTCCACTTTCCTGGGAATAAATCACCTTACCACCTGCGGCGATAAAGTCAAAACCCACTTCGTAATCCCAAGAACCTGAAGTCCATGTGCAGGTAGGAGTACCACCGTGCGCTTCCAGCACATATGGCTGTGATGAGCCGCTGTACATTGTAACATTCGTGCGGTAACCGGCATCCCAGATATGGAGTGCGCCGCCGTCCCAACCGTCTCCAGCAGCGTCCTTCATCAGGACAGTGTAGGTGCAGGAAGTCGGTTTCTTGATAGGAATGATGAAGTAGTCACCATACTTGTTCATTTCATACGTAGCGGACGAGCCTTGTCCGTCGTGCATGATGACGGCGATACCGGTAATGTCCGCCGTTCCGGGTGCACCGAAATAAGTGTAGATGTCGGTGAAGGTGAGTTGCCATGAGGTACCATAATAGTTTTTGGTCCATTTGGGCTCGGTGTTTTCACCCATGTTGTGGTTAGCGGTCCAGTACTTGATGTCCTCCGCGTTGGTTGATTCGGATGTAATCAGTCCCATATGGGAATAGACATCCGCAGCCGAGTACAAGGGACTGGAGGATGACGGCCAGTAAGAGAGCGTCACCTCGCCAGTGTAGCCCTGCACCAACTCGTTGTAGCTGTAAACGTCCGAATCCGCCGTAGCTGTGCCCAAGAGGCATACTGCGGCAAATCGTTTCATTTTTTTTGTTAATATTAGGATTAATTGTTTTGTGTTTTCAAATTTTCTTATCGCGGGCGGGACACCCGCGCACCCCCATAAAATCGAAAATTCGCGCAAAGGTATGACTTTTTTTTTGTATCTGCAAATATTTTGTAATTTTTTACAAAAAATGACCAAAAATTGCGGAAAAATTTGTAAATTCGGAGAAAAAGCACTATCTTTGCAGCGTTTTAAGGAAAAGTAACAAAAACAACTATGAAAGTATAAACAAAACAACTATGAAAGCACAAACAATCGAATGGCTGACCAAACTGTCAGGACAATTAGGAGACCGCTTCTACGCAAGCGCCGCACCGAACGAACCCGGCTGGGTAATCATCAAACTGAAACCCGGTCCGCATAACCGTCTGGGAACACGGAAAGACCGCCGGTGGAAGATGCCACCCAAGCAGGCAGCAGCTGTTGAAGAAATGATGAGCCTGCAACAACGCGCGTCCGCCGAATACAAAGACCCCGTCAAACGTGCGGCGTGGCAAGCGGAATATGAGGAATGGGTGAGAAGCGAAAAACGGAACAAACGGACAGGCACCAAACTGAACGGGAAATTAGTACGTTACCTGTGGGATTACGTGCGGATAAAAATAAAGGCAGAAGCCGGCGGACAGGGGAATTGAGACGGGCGGATGTCAACTGCATGTCAGGTCGGTGGCTGCTTCAGGTACCGAGCAGCTACCGAGCAGGTACCGAGCAGGTACTGAGATTAACCCCTCCCCGCCTCCCCTCATGGGAGGTGAATAAAGCAACAAACAATATGAAGAAATCATGGCAAGAATAGGCATATACGGCGGGTCGTTCAATCCGGTGCATTTCGGACATATCGGGTTGGTGAAATGGGTGCTTGAACATAGCGACCTCGATGAGATATGGATGCTGGTGAGTCCGAAAAGCCCGCATAAAACGGAGAAGTTAGACCGCTGCGCTGATGGAAGTTGGAAGTTTGACTTGGACACAAATTATGATGAGCGGGTGGCGGCGGCGAAAGAGGCTGTGAAGGATGCGGGAATAGAAAAAATTGTGTTACCTGACGGGAGTCAGAAACAGGTGGTGGTGAGCGATTTTGAGCGGAACCTGCCACTGCCAAGCTATACGGCAAATACGCTGCGGGAACTGAAACGGAAATATCCGGAAAATGAGTTCTCACTGATCATCGGAGAAGACAACTGGGATGTGTTCAACAAATGGCGGGAATGGGAGTATATTCTGAAAAACTATCGTGTGTTTGTGTATCCGAGGAAGTTGGAAGTTGAAAGTCGGAAGTTGGAGGTTGGAAGTTGGAAGTTGGAAGTTGAAGGGGCAAAAAACGTTGTTTTTTTGAAGGGAGCACCGTATTTTGACATTTCAAGTACAGAAATTCGCAAAAAAATGCAAAAAGATTTGCATAGGAAAAGCAGTATTTCGGACGCCGCCGATTGTAGGCAATCTTAGCCCAAGGGCTCGATTATGCCTACAATCTTCCCCCGAACTTACGTTCGCGAAGTTCGGGGTATGCACAAATCTTTTTTCCGGCTAAAAACAATAAAATTATTTTTTTTGTAAAAAATATTTGCACATGTCAGCTTTTTGTAGTAATTTTGCGGCGAATTTGGGAAAGAAGGGCGGAAAAGCCTGCCTATTGGAGGGATTAGACGGATTTAATACATACAAGATATGACAAGAACAACATTTAACCGCTTACGCGATGTGAAGGACAGTCTCCCGCACGGGAGTATGGCTGCAATCGCCGAAGAACTCGGGATTACAGCCGATGAAGTAAGAGCATTCTTTAACGGTCAGGGAACCCCCGAAAGCGGTTACCATATCGAGCCTGGTCCGGACGGCGGCATCGTAATGCTGCACAACGCCCGGATACTGGAAGTGGCATTGCGGATATTGTGGGAAGTGAGAAACGGCATATAGCAGTCACATTCATCCTTTTGGCATTGTTTGCAACAGCCAAAGCGGAAGAAAACAAGTGGCTCGACGATTATCACCAACCGGTCGGGTTCACATGGGATGCGAGTGCGATTGTCAATACGAACTATATCTGGCGGGGATTGTATGTGGGAGGATTGAATCTGCAAGCAGATGCGAGCGTCGGTTACGGCGGAGCGTTCTTTAATATATGGTGCAATATAGGAGCAACGGACTGGAAGTTCAACGGTTTTCTGCCGGAGTTGGACACGTCGATCGGTTTCTCACGTTGGGGACTGACGGTGCTGTTCATCCATATGTACAACTTTGACAGGTACAGCAACGGGAGACGAAGCCGGTTCTTTGACTTCAGCGATCCGGAAGACGGAATCGGCGGCGTGAACACAGAGTTCCGAATCGGGTACAAAGTGTCGAGCAAGTTGCCGCTGAGCATACTGTGGTGCACGCGGTTCTGGGGACGGGACGGGTACTTTGTGGAAGATGTTGTCGCGGGCGAGGATACCCGCGTACCCAAGAGGAAACGTGCGTATTCGACGTATATCGAACTCGGATATGATTTCAGTCTGCCGTGGGAGTTAGTGATGCCGGTGCGGTTTGCGATGACACCGTGGAAGAGCCTGTACACGTGGTATGAAGGGGATTTTGCGGTGGTGAACATCCAAGTAGGATTGCGGCGGGACTGGAAACTGACGGATTATTGCAGGCTGCGGGTAGCAGGAACACTGATGCTGAACCCGTACGCCATAGACAAGGAGAATGTGAAATGGGACACAGGGAATCCGGGACGACAGAGACTGAATGCTAACCTCGGAGTGGGAATCGTGTTTGATTGATAATTGACAATTGATAATTGATATTTTTGAGATGAAAAAAGGATTATTGGTAGTGATGATGATGCTTGCAGCAGTGGCTGCGAAAGCAGAGTTTGTTTACACGGCAGGCGCTGACCTGACGAGTGCCTACTTGTGGCGCGGTCAGTTCAACGGCGGTCTGAGTTTCCAACCTGAATTGGGTGTGGGCATCGAAACCGACAACTTCGCGTTCAATTTCGGTGTTTGGGGCAACATCGGTGCCTCGGACTGGAAGTTCGCCAAAAACAAAGACACATATGTGGATGAAGACGGCGAAGAAATAGACCCGAATACGAAGTTCATGCCGGAGCTTGACCTGATGCTGTCCGTGTCGCTGTTCGGCGCAAGTGTCGGTTTCAACCACTATTACTATTGCGACGGTTCGAACTTCTTCTCGTGGCAGAGTGACAGCCGTATTGTGATAGACGGCAACACCAGTACAACAGAAATATGGGCAGGTTACAACTTCGGTGACCGTCTGAACGTTGGCGCATATATCAACTGGTACACGACGATTGCGGGTAATGATTTTGTATGGGAAACCGACGACAAATTCAAACGCGCATGGAGCACGTATATTGAATTAGGTTACGGATACGAGTTTGAGCGGATCGGTCTGAGTCTCGACGCAAATCTCGGAATCTCTCCGTGGAAAAGCGACCTGTACGGAAACAGCCGCTTTGCAGTGGTGAACCTGAGTGCACGCGTGGACAAGGCATTCGACCTCGGCATTTGCAGCCTGAACATCTTCCTGCAAGGCTCACTCAATCCGCACGGTCTGAACAAAGAAAACCTGTATATAGCCGGAAGCGGTGACGAGAAACTGTACAAACAGAAAGGAAACGGCGCCATCGGAATCGGTGTATGGTTCTAAACGCAAACAAACAAAACAACCATAAACAATAACCATTAAAAACATCAAAGCTTATGAAACGAACACGTACATTTATCGCATTGGGTCTGTCGCTGGCAGCAGCCGCCCTGTTGCTGTTCCTGCCAAGTTGCACAGGCAAGAAGTATTACTTCAATGAGGGACTGGTCTTCGGAACGTACTACAACATCCGCTACGAGGCCTCCCAGGATTTGGAAGACGAGATTACTGCCGAGTTGGCACGTATGGACTCGTCGTTGAGCGTGTTTAACAAAGCATCCATCATCTCACGCATCAACCGCAACGATGACGTGACGACGGATTCGCTGTTTGAGATCATGTTCAAGACAGCCGTTGAGGTAACCAAAATGAGTGACGGAGCGTTTGACATCACCTGCGGTCCGTTGGTAAATATCTGGGGCTTCGGTCCTGACGGAATCGGTTACAAGCCGACCCAGCACGAGATTGACAGTATTCTGCAATTCGTAGGATTCCAGTATGTCGAGTTGGACGAGGAGACCCACCACATCATGAAGATGGACACCCGCATCCAGATGGATGCAAGCGCCATTGCGAAAGGCTACGGCTGCGATATCGTTGCCGGTCTGCTGCGTAACCACGGCGTAGAAAACTACCTGGTAGACATCGGCGGTGAAGTGGTAGCCAAAGGTCACAACGACAAAGGCGAGAAGTGGAAACTCGGTATCACCAAGCCGATTGACGATCCGACCGGAGAAGTTCAGGAGATTGAAGATGTGATTGAGAGCGACAATATCTGCATCGCATCGTCCGGCAACTACCGCCGTTTCTACTATGACGGAGGCGAACGCCGCAGCCATACGGTTGATCCGCGTACAGGTTATCCGGTAAACCACAACGTGCTGAGTGCCACCGTTATCGCACCGACCGGTATCATGGCAGACGCATTAGCCACCGCCTGCATGGTAATGGGTGAAGAGAAAGCACTGGAAATGATTGAAGCAACCGACAACTGCGCATGCCACCTGATTATGGCGGAAGGCGACGGAACACGCGTTGTGATATCCTCCCGGTGGATGGAATAAAAAGGAAATTTGAGACATAAGTATTATATATTAGGAGTGCTGATGGTACTTCTCGCAAGTTGCGGGGAGTACCAACAGGTACTTAAATCCAGAGACCCGGACTACAAGTTCCAAAAAGCATTAGAGTACTTCAACCTGAAGGAATACGGCAAGGCTCAAACTCTGTTTGACGACGTTGCCGCGTACTACAAAGGGACTGAACGGAGTGAAGACGTGCTGTGCTACATAGCACGTTCGCATATGGGACAGAAATCGTATTCGGAAGCGGCAGACTACTATGCCGCCTACATCCGGAACTACCCGAAAGGGAAATACATCATCGAGGCACGATTTCAGGAAGGGCACTGCTACTACCTTGATTCGCCGGATGCACGGCTTGACCAAGATATAACGCGGAAGTCGATTGATGCGTTCACGAAGTTTGTGGAACTCTATCCCGGCAGTCCGTATGCCGAGCAAGCTTACACCGAAATGGGCGAGATGTATGACAAACTGGCGTACAAGGAGTATCTGAGCGCGAAGCTGTATTACAATCTCGGTTCCTATTTGGGCAACAACTATGCCAGTTGCGAGATTATCGCCAAGAACGCCCTGAAAGACTACCCGAGCAACAGTTATCAGGAAGAATTGAGCTGGCTGGTGTTTGCCTCGAAGTACCAACAGATGGTCAATTCGTTCGAAGAAAAGAAAATTGACCGTGCACGGGACACGCAAGACGAATACTACAGTTTTATCACGGAATTTCCAGAGTCCAAGCACCGGAAAGAAGCGGACAAACTGTTCAAAGAAATAACAAAAACACTCGCAAAAGACGAATAAACCAAGAAACTGAAAATATAAAACCGTACATATCTTTATGGATTACAAAAAGACAAAAGCTCCGAAAACCACGATTACACGTGATTTGAACAAACTGACAGAAAAAGTGGGCAACGTTTATGAGACCGTTGCCATCATCGGCAAACGTTCGAACCAGATTTCCAGCCAACTGAAGAAAGAACTGGACACGAAGTTGCAAGACTTTGCCATGCCGCAAGACGCGTTGGATGACACCTTCGAGAACCGCGAGCAGATTGAGATCTCGCGCAGCTACGAGGTAATGCCCAAACCGACATTGATTGCGACGCAGGAACTGATTGACGACCAGTTGGTATTCCGCGGCGGCAACCGTGACGAGCAGTTGAAATAATGCTGCAAGGCAAACACATAGTAGTCGGTATCAGCGGCGGAATAGCCGCGTACAAGATACCTGACCTGATCCGCCGTTTGCGCAAAGAAGGAGCAGAAGTGAAAGTGACGACCACCAGGAATGCCCTGGAGTTCGTCACTGAACTTACGCTGCAGACGCTGAGCGGAAACAAGGTCTATTCGGATGTGTTTGCAGCAATCAACGAGCATTCGACCGAACATATCTCCCTACCCGACTGGGCGGATTTGATGGTGATTGCGCCAGCCACGGCGAATGTGTTAGGCAAAATGGCGCACGGCATTGCGGATGACGCGCTGACCACGACATTCTGCGCGATGCTTAAACCGGTGGTGATTGCTCCGGCAATGAATGACAAGATGTACGCGAACCCCGCCGTTCGGGACGCAGCCGAGACGCTAACGAGACGCAAGCATATCACGATGCTTGATTGCGCAGAAGGCGAATTGGCTTGCGGGACGACCGGAAAAGGACGCATGCAAGAAACGGATGCCATTCTTGAAGCGATCCGTTATGCGCTGACACCGAAAGACCTGACAGGAAAAAACGTACTTGTCACCGCCGGTCCGACGCAGGAAGCGATTGACCCTGTGCGGTATATCTCCAACCGTTCAAGCGGCAAAATGGGAAATGCGCTTGTGCTGGAATGTTGGCGGCGCGGGGCAAATGTGAGGTATATCTGCGGACCAATCCAGAATATGCCAATTGTGCCGGAGTTCTACAAAAAAGACGCCGCAGGCTATGTGGCGACAAGCGTAACCTCTGCACAGGAAATGGCGGAAGCAGTATTCGCAGCAGCGGACAAGGCACACCTTATTATATTATGTGCCGCCGTGGCGGATTTCACACCGTTGCATACTGCCGACGAAAAGATCAAAAAAGCAGCGGGACAAACCACGCAGACACTGGAACTGACGCTAACGACAGACATTGCCGCCACACTCGGGCAAAACAAACCGGAAGGACAGATTCTTGCCGGTTTTGCCTTAGAGACGACGAACGAGCAAACCAACGCACAGCATAAACTTGTGTCCAAGAATCTGGATTATATCGTGCTGAATTCTCTCCGCGATGCGGGAGCCGGTTTCGGCACAGACACAAACAAAGTGACCGTTTATTCCCGTTCCGGCGCCAAAAAAGACGTTCCCCTTCTTTCAAAAGAGAACGTCGCGCGGGAAATAATCGACTTTATCAGCCTTTAATCAGTCTTCCGAAGAAGCCCCGTTTTTCCTCTGCGGGTTTCTCTTCCGAAGCAGCATCTTTGTTTTCAGCGTCGTCTTCGGGTTTCCACTCTTCGCGTTCCTCAATTGTTCCGACCTGATTTTTGACGAAATTGATTACATCCTCCAGTCCTTCAGTGAAGTGTGCAAAGTCTTCCTTGTACAGGAACACCTTGTGCTTTTCAAACTGCGGAGCTTCATCCTCGCCACCCGATTTCTTTTTACTCTCCGTAATGCAGAGATACAAATCCTCATTGCGCGCTTTTTTTACATCGAGGTAATAAATGCGCTTACCTGCCTTGACCGAACGGGAATATACAATTTCCGGCTCTTTACGGTCCTCAAATCTGCGTTCTTCCATCTTAAAAAATTATAATGTTTCAAAATTTGTTGCAAAAATAATACTTTTTTTGCATATATCAAAATATTTTTGTACTTTTGCGCGATTTTAACAACAAGACGATGATAAACAGGACAATTGTTCGCACCCGAGTGGTCCAAACACTGTATGCTTACCAGCAATGCGGAGACAAGACCCCCTCTACAGCACGTAAGGAATTACTGCGCAGTTTTTCCGACACGTACAACCTTTACATTATCCTTTTGGATCTTGTAAACGAGGTGACAAACTATGCACAGAACCAGATTTCGGAGAACGAAGCACGCTCCCGCGCGACACACACGACTTACAAGCCGAACCGCCGGTTTGTGCAGAACCGTTTCGCCAAGCAAGTGTTTGAGAACCGCACGCTCCGGCATTTTATCGAGGAGCAGCATTTGAGTTGGGAAGCCGGTCAGACCACGATCAGCGCCATTTATTCCCACCTTGTGGATATGCCATTTTACAAGGCGTATATGCTGAAAAGCGATTGCACCTACGAAGATGACAAACAGTTGTGGCGCAAGATTATGACGGAACTGCTTCCGGGTAATCCGGATTTATTGTCCGGACTGGAAGAGATGGAAGTTGCCCTTGACCAGCAGAACTGGACAGTTGATTTGGATATTGTGCTGTCATATGTGATTAAATCCATCCGTCAGTTCCGCGAGGAAAGAGGTGCAGACCAGCAATTATTGCAGATGTTCGACCATGAAGAAGAACTGCAATTCGCCCAAGACCTTCTGACCAAGGCGATTGAACACCGTGAGGATTCCATGGATCTGGTTCACGCCCATTTGAAGAACTGGGATGCCGAACGGCTTGCGTTCATGGACACCATCATTCTTCAGGCAGCATTGGCAGAGTTGATGTACTTCCCTGAAATCGCACTCGAAGTGACACTGAACGAGTATATCGAACTCGCCAAAGAATATTCCGGCGACAAGAGTTATCTGTTTGTCAACGGTATTCTCAACGAGATATTGTTGGAACTGAAACGGGAAGGCAAACTGCTGAAAGCAATGGCAATGAAATAGAGCGCTGCGCTGTTGGAAGTTGGACCGCTGCGCTGATAGATGTTAGAAAATTATTAAAAACTTTAATATTATGTTGAATTTAATTCTTTTACAAGACGCTGCCACCGGTGCAGGTCAACAAGGAAGTTCATGGGGTTTCTGGATTATGATGCTCCTGATTTTCGTCGTATTCTATTTCTTTATGATTCGTCCGCAGACGAAAAAACAGAAAGAGTTGCAGAAACAACGCGAAGCGATGAAGAAAGGCGACAAAGTCGTTACCGCTGGCGGTATTTACGGTGAAATCAAGGAAGTGCAGGAGACGACACTCCTTATCACGATTTCCAAAGACGTAACGATCAAAGTTGACAAAGGCAGCGTTTATGTAAGTGCAGACGATGCCCAACAAGCTCCGAAGGAAGAGAACAAATAATGGGTGACAAGCTGCGGTTCATAAAAGAGATATACCGGCGGTTCAGTATTCGCGAATCGCTGGTGTTTCTGTTCTTCCTTGTACTGGCAAGCCTTATCTGGTATGGTCACGCGATGAACTCGGTGCGTAGTGCACGTCTTCCGGTAACCGTAGTATATAAAGGTATTCCCGAAGAAATCCTGTTCAGTGACACGCTTCCCGAAGTCATTTATATCGAGGCACGCGACGCAGGCAAACGTCTCAAAGCATACCGTGGGAATTTGGATGTGACGTTCGACCTATCCTCCCAAATCAAGGGCGAAAGCGGACAGGTTCATGTCTCGGCGGACTTGCTGCGCAACAGCATCAACACGATTCTGCAAGGAACAACAAAACTGCAACTTATCCAACCCGAGCAAATCAGCGGCAGTTACTACCGCCAACACAGCAAGAAAGTTCCCGTCAGACTGCAATATGCAGCCGTTCCTGCGGCGCAATATCAGTTAGTCGGAGAACCACAGATAAAACCGAAGAAAATAAATATCTTCGGATCCCGACAACAACTGGACACCATCAAGGCAGTAGAAACCAACTTACTGACAATCAACGAGATAAAAGATACGGTGCAAGCCACTACAACGTTGAATGTTCCCGCCGGAATACGGGTAATCGACACAGAGGTTTCTGCAACATTTATTGCGGAACAATTCACGGAGAAAGTGCTGACGCTGCCTATTGTTGCGCATGGCGTACCCGGGAAAACGCATTTGAAGCTGTTTCCGTCCGAAGCGACAGTGCATCTTCGCGTCGGGATTGCGCATTTCAACGATGTTGACGAACGCAATGTGGAAGTGTATTGCGACTTTCCGCAAGCACCGGCAGACAAGCTGCCGCTCAACATCAAATGCAACTGTCCTTATGTAACCTACTCACGCTGTACACCCACTTCCGTAGAGTTTCTAATTGAGAAATAGTATGAAACGTATTCAAATGGTAGATCTGCAAACGCAGTATCAACACATCAAATCAGAAATAGACCGCGGCATCGAAGAAGTCATCAATTCCGCCGCATTCATCAAAGGTCCGAAAGTTGCGGAATTCCAGTCGCATCTGGAGCAATATACCGGTGCCAAGCATGTTATTGCCGTCGGCAACGGCACAGACGCCTTGCAGATTGCGCTGATGGCACTCGGTCTCAAACAAGGAGACGAAGTCATTACACCGACATTCACGTTCATTGCCACGGCAGAAGTGGTCGCGTTGTTAGGTCTGACGCCTGTCGTAGTGGATGTGGATTGGGACACGATGAACATCTCCGTGGAAGGCATCCGGAAAGCCATTACGCCCAAGACAAAAGCCATTGTGCCGGTGCACCTTTTCGGTCAGTGCGCGAACATGGATGCCATTATGGCGGTAGCCAGAGAACATCATCTCTTTGTGGTGGAAGACGCCTGTCAGGCAATCGGTGCGAAATACACGTTTGCCGACGGGACAACCAAACAAGCCGGAACAATCGGCGACATCGGTTGCACCAGTTTCTTCCCGTCCAAGAATCTCGGTTGCTACGGTGACGGCGGTGCTATCTTCACGAATGACGATGCCCTTGCCGAACGGATGAAGGCTGTAGCCAACCACGGTTGCTTTGTGCGGTATCACCATGATTTTGTGGGTGTGAACTCGCGTTTGGATAGTATTCAGGCTGCCATTTTGGATGCCAAGTTGCCGCATCTGAATGATTATATCGCTGCCCGCCAACGCGCGGCTGCATACTATGACAAAGCATTTGCGGGCAATGAGCATATTCTTGTTCCCGAGCACGAAGCACACAGTACGCACGTTTATCACCAATATACTTTGCGGTTGGTTGACGTTAACCGCGACAAAGTCAAAGAAGAACTTGCAAAGCGCGACATTCCGGCAATGATATACTACCCTATTCCGCTGCATTTGCAAAAGGCTTATCAGGATCCGCGCTACAAAGCCGGAGATTTCCCTGTTGCCGAGCGG
>CAJOFT010000041.1 GCA_905234025.1 Paludibacteraceae bacterium | reverse complement strand
GACTCGACGATTTCGCTTACGCTGCCGGATCTGACGGTGAGCATGAGCCGTGTCTATCCGTTCAAGTTCAAGAAACGGTCAGGCAAAGAGAAATGGTACGAGAAGATCAACTTATCGTATGCGGGAAACGGAAAGATTGCAGTGAACAGCATCAAGGAATACAAGTTGCTGCACTCTGATTTCCTGCGGGACTGGCAGACGGGTTTGAAGCACAATATACCTCTTTCGGCGTCATTCACGCTGTTCAAGTACCTGAATATTACACCGTCCATCCGACTGACGGACAGAATGTATTTCCAACGTATTGACGAGAGTTGGGACGATACGAAACAGGCATTGAAACGGGACACGACCAACGGATTCTACAACGTGTTCGACTTTGATATAGGCGTGAGCATGTCCACCAAGATATACGGATTCTATACACCGGCGCGGAAACTGTTCCCGAAAGGGAAAGTTGATAAGTTCCGGCATGTGATAACTCCGACAGTTGGATTCACGTACCATCCGGATTTCGGGAAGAAAGGCTGGGGTTATTACGGCGAATACGATCAGCCGGTTTATACGGATGTGATTGATCCTGCTACAGGACTGAAGGTGCAGAAGTACGATTCGGACGGCAATCCGGTGTTCGAGCACCAAGTGTATTCGCGATTTGCGGGAGCGATTTACGGCACAGCCCCCAACGGAGCATCCGCCAGTCTGAACTTCGGCGTGGCAAACAACCTGGAAGTGAAAGTGCGCAATGACCGCGATACGACAGGCAAAGAACCGTACAAAGTATGGTCGGTGATAGACAATATCAGTGTGAATGGCGGTTATAACTTCATTGCGGACTCGATGAACTGGCAACTGTTCAGCGTGAACCTGCGTCTGAAAGTGCCGAAAGTGAACTATACCATCAACTTGAGTACTACACTTGACCCATACATGTACGAGCTGAATAAACTCGGTAATCCCGTGCGGACCAACAAACAGTACTGGCACAACGGGAAATTCCCGCACTGGAGCGGAACAAACTTCAGTCTGAGTTATACGTTCAACAACCAGACCTTCAAGAAATGGTTCGGAAAGAAAGACAAAGGCAAGCCTGACGAGGAAGAAGAGGACGTGAACATGGATCCGATGACGATGAACGAAGACGGTACGATGAGCAACGGCAAACAGAAAACACACAACCACAAAGATGACGAAGTCGATGATGACGGGTTCATGAAAACAGAGATTCCGTGGAGTTTGAGCATCAGCTATTCCATAAGCTACGCAAACTCCAGTACGTTTGACTACGAGAAGATGTGGTACAAGATGGAACTAAGGCACAACCTGAGTCTGAGCGGTTCGTTGGGATTGGGACACGGCTGGAAAATAAGCGGAAGTGCGAGTTATGACTTCAAGGCGAAGAAGTTCTCCAGCGCGAACTTCACGGTGACACGCGACCTGCACTGCTGGAGCATGTCTTGCAGTTTCGTGCCGATCGGACCATTCAAGAGCTATAACTTCCACATCGGTGTGAATGCGGCGATGCTGGCAGACCTGAAATATGACAAATCAAATACAGATTCAACAAACAAAGAAGTAACATGGTGGTAGGTGCTTGCGCTGGAACCCCAAGAAAAACAGATAGAGAAAGGGAAAATATATGATTGAAAAGGACAAAGTAGTGACATGCGTATATAGCATGTTCATCAAGAGCGAAGACGAAAACGGGAATTACCGTGAGGAGTTAATGGAAGAGGCAACGCCACGCAAGCCGTTGGTGTATTGCCACGGCGAAGGCATGATGCTGCCGAAGTTCGAGGAAGCACTTGCCGGACTGGAGCAAGGCGCCAAGTTCGACTTCTGGATCATGCACCAGGACGCGTACGGCGATTACGATGAAGCCGGTGTGATGGAGTTGGACAAACATATGTTCTATAACGGCAACAACGAGTTTGATTCAGACCGTGTGTATGAAGGCGCCATTGTGCCGATGCAGACGACTGACGGACAGATTGTGAATGCGCAGGTGGCACACGTAGGCATCCGGACGATTACAATAGACCTAAACCATCCGTTTGCCGGCGAAGACCTGCATTTCGTGGGCGAAGTCACGCATATCCGTCCGGCGGAAGAGAAAGAACTGGAGGCTATCCGCAGTCCGCACAAATGCGGAGGATGTCACGGAAACTGCAATGACTGCGGAAGTGCGTGCGGAGAGTGCAAATGATTTGAAAATCAGAAGATTATGGCAAATATATTAGCAATAGTAGGAAGACCGAATGTGGGCAAATCCACGTTGTTCAACCGTCTGACCAAAACGCGCAGAGCGATTGTAATGGGCGAAGCGGGTACGACTCGTGACCGGCAATACGGTCATGCGGAATGGTGCGGACGTGAGTTCTCGGTGATAGATACAGGTGGATGGGTTGTCGGCAGCGATGACACGTTTGAAAGCGAA
Source organism: Paludibacteraceae bacterium (assembly GCA_905234025.1). Taxonomy (GTDB): domain Bacteria; phylum Bacteroidota; class Bacteroidia; order Bacteroidales; family Paludibacteraceae; genus Colicola. Next base: position 10,641 of record CAJOFT010000041.1, on the reverse strand, counting down.
ATCAACCGTCAGGTCAATCTTGCCATCAAAGAGGCGGACGTGGTGCTGTTGGTGGTGGATGTGAACGAAGGCGTGACACAGTTTGACATGGAAGTGGCACACCTGCTGCGCCAGGCAAAGAAACCGACCGTGTTAGCCGTGAACAAAGTCGATGCGTTCGACCAGCAATACGGTGCACCCGAGTTTTACAAACTCGGATTGGGCGAGCCGTTTATTCTGAGTGCCGAGAACGGATTGGGAACAGGCGAGTTGCTGGACGAGATATGCTCACGCTTCCGGTCGGATGTGAACGGCGAAAACTTGGAAGACGAGTTGCCGCGATTTGCAATTGTGGGACGTCCGAATGCCGGAAAATCCAGTATTCTCAACGCATTTATCGGCGAGGAACGTACAATCGTGACGGACATTCCGGGCACGACGCGGGACAGTATCTATACGCGGTACAACAAGTTCGGAAAGGATTTTTATCTGGTTGATACCGCCGGCATCCGCAAAAAAGCAAAAGTGAACGAAGATCTGGAATACTACTCGGTGTTGCGGAGTATCCGTGCCATTGAAAATTCGGATGTCTGCATACTGATGATAGATGCAACGCGCGGCATAGAATCGCAGGATCTGAACATTTACAGCCTGATACAGAAGAACAAGAAAGGTCTGGTGGTTTGTATCAACAAGTGGGATTTGATTGAGAGCAAGACAACTGCCGATATCAAGGCGTATGAGCGGGCTATCCGTGACCGGATTGCGCCGTTTACGGATTTCCCGATTATTTTCACGAGTGCCACCACCAAACAACGCATATTCAAGGTAATCGAGACGGCGTTGCATGTGTATGAGAACAAGCAGAAAAAGATTCCGACGGCACAACTGAATGAGAAGTTCCTGCCGCTTATAGAAAACTATCCGCCGCCAGCTACGAAAGGCAAGTACATCAAAATCAAGTACTGCACGCAACTGCCGAACACGCAAGTGCCGACATTTGTGTTCTTTGCGAATCTGCCCCAGTACGTGAAAGAGCCTTACCGGCGGTTCCTGGAGAACAAACTGCGCGAATGGTGGGACTTCGAAGGAACACCAGTGCAACTGTTTATTCGTGCAAAATGAGCAGAAAAAACGTATGTTTTTTAATAAAAATGCAGAAAAGTTTGCGTAAATGCGGAAAATATCGTAATTTTGCGGCTTGAATGAAGATTATCGGCTTCACATACGTGAACGGGTGCACCGAAATGGTGCTGAAAGGCGACAGTTGCCTGTTGGTGAACCGGAAGCCGTTCTTCAAACCGGACTGGACGGACGATGTGCGTGTGAATCGGTGTATCGTGCTGCGTGTCAGCCGTTTAGGCAAAGGAATAGCGGAACGGTTTGCAGACCGGTACTATGACGCAATCGCGCAAGGAGCAGACTTTACGGCGGTGGATGTGTTGCGTGACGCCATGCAAAACGGGCACAGTTGGACACACGCCACATGCTTTGATTATTCGCTGGCAGTAGGAGAATGGAATCCGAAACGGCAGTTGGACAACCTGGTTGTTACGCCGGAAAAAGCAATTGAGACGGCAAGCAAAGTGATGACCATCCGGCAAGGAGACCTGATTTATATCCATTACAGGGAAGATGCGCGGAAAGTTGAGCGGGACGAGGTAATTGAGGATGAAGGGTTGTATTGCAAGGTGAAGTAAAGAAAAAAATACATGTTGAAAAAAGTATATTTCATATTGTTGGGTTTGATGCTGGCGCTTGGAGCGGCAGCCATTGAGCATACATATGCCCCGAATTCCGTACTACGCAGCGGAAAGTGGGTGAAAATCCGTGTCAGCGAATCCGGTGTTTGCCGTATCACGTATGACGAACTGGCAAACATGGGATTGGCACCTGCCAACGTGCGTGTACACGGTTTTGGCGGCGGAATGCTGTCGCAGAACTTCAACAAGCACAAGGCGGACGACCTTCCGGCAGTAGGATTCGTAATGGTGAAAGGCAGTGACGGCGTATTCAACAGCGGCGATTACATCCTGTTCTATGCGCAGGCAAACTTCAGTTGGCAGTATAACGGTACGCGGTTTGCGCATACGCGGAATCCGTATAGTGACTACGGCTACTATTTCCTTTCGGATGATGCCGGCGAGCAGAAGATTCTGGCAAGCGAGCAACGCGTCACTCCGACCGGCACGCCGACCCAAGTGACAACGTATGTGAACTACCAGTTGCATGAAGTGGACAATGTCAATCTGCTTGACCCGCAAAACGGAGTTGACGGTGGCGGACGGGAATTCTACGGTGAGCGGTTCAGTCCGAACTCATCACAGAGTTTTTCGTTACGTTCCCCGAATGTGGTTCCCGGTTCGCAAATGCGGCTGTATGTGGATGTTGCCGCCAATTCATCCGCTCCGTCCACGTTTACGGTGCAGACCGGCAGCCAGCAGCAACTGATAACCGTGCAGGGAATAGACATTTCGCATGACAACTATACGTTTGCGAAAACTGGATATTGCAACATGCTTGCAACCCCTGCCAACACAGCCACGCAGACGGTGAAGATTCACTATGCCAACAGTGTCGGAAGTGCAGCGGGATATCTGAATTATATTGAGTTGTCATCAGAGTGCCAGTTGGTTATGAACGGTTCGTATATGCCGTTCAGGACAGCGGTAAACTTCAATAGTGTGACTCCTGTCAAGTATGTGTTGAGCGGTGCCACTTCCAATACACAAATCTGGAACATTACCCGTTTGGACGATATCTACCGCGTGCAAGCCGAATTGAGTGGCAGTACGCTGACCTTTACGGAGAGCAACAGCACGGAGGTTCAGGAATATGTGGCGGTTAATCCGGCAGGTAGCCAGTGGGTCAGTGCAAGTGTCGTTGGCGCTGTTGCCAATCAGAATCTTCATAAATTGAGCGACATAGACTTGGTGGTTATCACGCCGGCGGAATTGTACGAACAGGCGCAACGGCTTGCCAAAGCACATGAGGCAAAGGATAAAATGACGGCTGCGGTGGTAACCGACCAACAGGTTTACAACGAGTTCTCCAGTGGTACGCCGGACGCGTCTGCTTACCGCTGGATCATGAAGATGCTGTATGACCGTGGAGTAGGGGCTATCCACAAACCTTCGCACCTGGTGCTGTTCGGCGATGGAACGTTTGACAACCGCAAGTTGCTGACAGGCAGCGGTCAAGCCACGTTGCTGACCTATCAGTCCATGAACTCGACCGTAGAGACCGAAGCTTATGCGACAGACGATTATTTCGGCTTCATGGATAACAACGAAGGTGAATCGGACATATCGGGAGATATGGAAATAGGTGTAGGACGGTTGCCTGTGAATACGGTGGAGGAAGCGCAGCAGGTGGTTGACAAACTGCTGTCGTACTTCGAGAACAAAAATTATGGCAATTGGAAGAACCAGCTGCTGTTTATCGGGGATGACGGAGACAACGGACTGCATACGGAAACAGCCGAAGAAGGGGCAGAAACGGTGCGCGTAAAGAATCCCGATTTCGTAGTGAACAAAGTATATCTTGACGCTTATCAGCAGGAGGTGACGGCTTCCGGCGAGAGTTACCCGCTGGCGAAAAACCGTGTGGAGAACCTGCTGAACAGTGGTATGCTATACCTCAACTATTCCGGTCATGGCGGCTATAACGCCATTACCAACGAGAGTTTGATGGATTTGCATTCCATCAAAGCACTGACCAACGAAAATCTCGGTTTCTGGATGTTCGCGACCTGTTCGTTTGCGCACTTTGATTCCGGCAAACGCTGTGCGGCGGAAGAGGCGGTATTGAATCCCAATGGCGGAGCAATCGGTGTACTTTCCGCATGCCGGACAGTGTATGCAAGCCAGAACAAAAGGATAAACCACAACTTCTGTGACACCTTGTTCGGGCACCGCAATCCGTTTGCGTACGAAATGACGCTTGGACAATCGACGCGCATTGCCAAGAACCGCACAGGCAAAAGCGACATGAACAAAATGCCGTACGTTCTGCTTGCAGACCCTGCCATGCGACTCGCATATCCGACAGAATTCGGGGTTAAAACAACATCTTGTTCCGACACGGTTCGTGCTCTGACGATACACACGGTGAAAGGCGAAATAATTGATTCGCTGAATGCCAAGATGGACTGGTTCAACGGCTATCTAACGGTAACAGTGTATGACAAACTGCAACAGATTACAACGCGTGACAACGATGAAAAAGACCCGGAGAAGCAGAAGCTGCTGACATATAACGATTATCCGAATGTGCTGTTCAGCAGCGAAGTGGAGGTGAAAGACGGCGAGTTTGCGTTCACGTACATGTCGCCGAAGGATATCCGCTACAACTATGGAAACGGACGCATTGTCTATTATGCGTACGACAGGGAGAATGCCGCAGAAGCAGTCGGACATTATGAAGACTTCATTATCGGCGGCAGTTCGCCGGTAACGGTGATTGACACAATAGGACCGGATATTGATTTGTACCTCAATAATCCTGCGTTCAAAGACGGCGGCGAAACGCATGAACACCCGCATTTCTATGCCAACTTGTATGACGAACACGGAATCAACACCGTTGGCAGCGGAATCGGTCACGACCTGCTGATGGTCGTGGACAACAGTCCGCAAATGACGTATGTGCTCAACAGTTACTTCAAGAACACTGCCGGAGATTTCCGCAAAGGACAGGTAAGTTACAAAATGCCCGACCTCGAATCCGGCGCACATACTTTGACGTTCCGCGCTTGGGATTTGTTCAACAACAGCAGCACGAAAGCACTGAATTTCACGGTTGTCAAGGACTTGGACATGAACGTGTTCTCCGTAACCGCTTACCCGAATCCTGTCAGCCAGACGGGTGTAGTAACCATCCAACTGGAATACGACCGTCCGGATGACCTTGTGCAGACACACGTTTCCATATATAACACCTCCGGTCAACTGGTTTGGGAGCACACCCAGAAAGATGCCAAAGTTATCCAGTGGAACGTCGGCGAAACAGGTGTAACGCCGGGATTGTATATTTATCGTCTGGATATGCAGACGGAAACGACATCTGTGGTATCACAATCAGGAAAAATAATCGTAACCAAATAACAAACTTAAAATTACCTCATGTGCCTATGAAGCAAATTTAAAAGAGTGGATAGACCGCTGCGTTCAAGAATAAGGACCGCTGCGCTCAAAGACGAATGAAACTATTTTAACCAAGTTAATAAATATGAAAAAAGTTATTTTATCAATTGCATCGGTGTTCTGCTTTGCCGCAGTAACAATGGCAGCAGACCCTGTACTCAATCCTATTATTACAGCTATGCCTTCACTCTCCATCGCACCGGACGCACGTGCTGCCGGTATGGGTGACGTAGGTGTGGCAACTACCGCAGATTTGAACTCGTTGTATTGGAATGCCGCCAAGTTCGCTTACATGGACAGCCACGGCGGAATTACCGCAAACTATACACCATGGTTGCGCAAACTGGTCGGAGAAATTGACCTTGCGCATTTGGAAGGCTACTATAAATGGGATGACGTCCAGGGTATAGCCGGATCGTTTACTTATTTCTCTATGGGTGCCGTACAACTGACCGACATGTCAGGAACGGTGCTTCAGGAGGCACACCCGAACGAATGGGCTTTGGATGTTTCCTATTACCGCAAATTGCATGAGTACGTGTCCATGGCTGTGGCGCTGCGTTTTATGTACAGTGACCTCAACAATGGTATCAACTCGTCCGTTTCCAATTCCGCACAGGAAATGCACGCGGCATGGACGATGTCTGCCGATGTGGATTTGTACTACCGTCAGCCGATTGATATCAAGATGGGAACGAGTTACTTTGCACTCGGTTTCACGTTGACCAACCTCGGCGGTAAGATGACATATGACGATGTCACAAAGAACTTCATCCCTGCCACGATGCGTATAGGTGCCAGCTATGAGTTGCCGTTTGATAACTACAACAAACTGACCTTCAACCTGCAATGTGACAAACTGCTTGTTCCGACCCGCTTGTCGAAATATGCCGAGAACTATGATCCCGATGATCCTGCAACGTGGAGAATGACGCAGGACGAATATTCCGACATGACCTCTGTCAGCGGTATCTTCAAATCGTTTGCGGATGCTCCGGGCGGTGCCAAAGAAGAGTTCAACGAAGTGCGTTGGGGTGCCGGTTTGGAATATACGTATAACCGTCAGTTCTTTGCACGTGCCGGTTACAGCCACGAGAACAAATACAAAGGCAACCGCCAGTACATTACGGTCGGTGCAGGTTTCCACCTGAGTATTTTCTCGCTTGATTTTGCATACTGCATCGGTTTGGCTGCGTCGAATCCGCTTGACCAGACGATGCGTTTCACACTTGGATTTGACTTGGCAGGCATTAAAGACCTTGTCAACAACCGCAAAGAGCAATAATGCGTATCGGTTTCGGATATGACGTACATCAATTCTCCCCTGATCGCAAGCTGTGGTTGGGGGGAATTGTTATTCCTTCGGACAAGGGCTTGCTCGGACATTCGGATGCAGACGTGCTGATTCATGCATTGTGTGACGCCTTGCTCGGAGCTGCAGCCATGCGCGATATTGGCTACCATTTCCCGGACACGAAGGGCAACGAATACGAAGGCATTGACTCGAAGATTCTGTTGCGGCGTGTCATGGCGATGTTGCGCGAGGCGGATTATGAACTCGGTAATTGCGATTGTACGATATGTGCGCAAACCCCGAAACTGAATCCATATATCCCGCAAATGCAGGCTTGTCTGGCGGAAGTAATGGGTGTTTCCGCCAATCAGGTCAGTATCAAAGCCACCACGACCGAGCATCTTGGTTTTGTGGGACGTGAAGAAGGAATAGCCGCATATGCCGTGGCACTAATTGAGGAAAAGAAATAATATGTTCAGACTGCTGTTATATGTTCCCGAAATAATCGCCATGCTCTATGCCATGGAGATGCAGCCGGTTATTACAACTGTTGAGGGCGACTACGCGCATTACACCTTGCGTGACAGCAGTGTCGTCGAAGTGATGGAGTATGCGGACTCGGCATTAGTTGTCCAGACTGTTTGTGCGCCTGTGTGCTCATCTATCGCGCGCGTATATAATAAGGAGACCAATACGGTCATCCGCGTCGTAAAACCGACCTGCGGCGGAGTCTTTCCGTTCGCATGGATTGAAAACGGCGAACTTCACTGGCGCGACAACACGGACGAGATCCTTGACGAGCAGGAAAAGAAGAAATGACTTTCCCTATTTATTTAATCGGTTATATGGGAGCCGGCAAAACAACTGCTGGCAAGTTGCTGGCGGACAAACTCGGCTGGCACTTTGTGGACTTGGACAATGCTTTCCATGAGATCCACGGACTTTCGCCTGCGGATTATATCCGTGAGTACGGCATTGAGGCATTCCGCCGCAAGGAAAAATACGTGCTGGAAGACCTTGCCGAACTGCCGATAGAGAAAGTTATTTATGCCACCGGTGGCGGTTATCCGTGCTGGGAGGATAATATGGAGTGTCTCAAAGAATTGGGTACCAGTATATACCTGCGCTGGAAACCCGAACATCTTGCCAAGCGGCTGATGCTGACGGATTTGAGCGAACGTCCTGTCCTGCAAGGCAAAACGGAAGAAGAACTGCTTGCCTGCATTCTGCCGCAACTTGAAGCCAGAGAGCCGTACTACGCGCAAGCGGACATTATCATTGACGTCCCGTTGGCGGTCAGCGGCAGAGACGAAGCTGAAGAAACAAACGATGAACAAATAGCAGAACACTTATGTCAATTAATCAAATCCAAGACGAAATAATCGAGGAGTTCAGCATGCTGGACGACTGGATGGACCGTTACGAACTCATCATTGATTACGGCAAGGGACTCAAACCGTTGCCCGAGTCCGACAAAACGGACAAGAACCTCATTGACGGCTGTCAGTCGAAGGTGTGGTTTACCGCCGAACTGGACACGACGGACGCGCAAAACCCGAAAGTCATTTATCACGGTGATTCGGACGCTATTCTCGTCAAGGGGATTGTGGCATTGCTTGTCCGCGTCATGAGCGGTCACACCCCAAAAGAAATTGCCGATGCAGAATTATACTTCATCGACAAAATCAATCTGCGTGAGCACTTGTCACCGACGCGCAGCAACGGTCTCGCAGCTATGTTGCATCAAATGCGGCTATTTGCTCTCATTTATCAGTCCGCCGTCAAATAACAACTGGCGTCCCGCAAAACGTTCCGGCCACAACTGGTTGTGTGTGGAAAGCACCACGCCTATTCCTGCTTTGCAAATCGAATGGAGCAGTTCCATAATCTCCGTGCCTGTTTCCGGATCAAGATTTCCTGTCGGTTCGTCTGCAAGAATTATCTCCGGCGAATTGAGCAGTGCCCGTGCAATGACGACGCGCTGTTGTTCTCCTCCTGACAGATGATAGGGCATTTTGTAGGCTTTCTTGTCCATTCCGACCTGCTTGAGGATTTCGAGCACGTGGTCTTTCATTATGCGTTTGTTCTTCCAGCCTGTTGCGCGCAGCACGAAGGTCAGGTTTTCCTCAACCGAACGGTCTGTCAGCAACTGGTAATCCTGAAACACGATACCGATTCTCCGGCGCAGATAGGGTAGTTTGCGCCGCCGGATTTTGGTCATGTCATAATCCAGCACGTGCGCCTGTCCGGAAGCAATGGGCAGTTCGCCGTAAAGCGATTTCATGAATGTGGATTTGCCGGAACCGACTTTGCCCAACAGATACACAAACTCGCCGCTACTGATGGTCAGATTGATGTCCCGCAGCACGATTTGCTCCGCTTGGCGCAGTTCCACATGCTCATATTTGATCAGCTCCGCCATTATTCGGCTGCGTCAATTTCCTCGATTTTGTTCTCCAATTCCTGCAACTGTTTCTTCAGTCCGTCAATCTTTTTCTGCATGTCTTCCACGAGTTTGTTGCCCGATTTGGACTTGCCGGTGAAGAAGAGGATATTGTTCTCGGCGGTCTTGATTTCCTGTTGCAGGTTCTCATACATACGGACGAGTTTGTTGCGGTCACCGCTTGCCATGACGCGTTCACCGCGTGCACGTTGGCGTTCGTCACGTGCTTCTTTGTTTGCCTCACGTTTTCTGTTGAAGAACTCATCGCAGGTGTCCGTGAACTTTTTCCACAGTTCGTCGCTGTATTTGCGTGCAACGGGACCGATGGTTTTCCATTCTTTCTGCAACTCGATCAATGCGTTGGTTGTCTCCTGCCATGCGTCACTGTCTTTGAGGGCTTCGGCTTTCTCAATCAGGGCACGTTTCTTGGCAAGATTCTCGGAGAATACGCCGCGCAGGTCTTTGTAGAAAGCACTCTTGGCTTTGAAGAATGCTTCGCATGCCTGACGGTATTCGTCATATACGGCTTGGTTCATTTTCTTCGGAGCGAAGCCGATCTTGCGCCATTCATCTTGCAACTGCTGGATCAGTTCGTTTGCCTTGTCCCATTGTTTGTTGGACTTGAATGAGGCGTAATCTATCTCTTTGAGTTGGGCGATGATAGCCTGTTTCTTCTCCAGGTTCTCCGCCTCTTTGGCGTGGAGTTCGTCAAAGTATGCCTGGTGTTTCTTGTTGATGGCTGACGAAGCCTCTTTGAAGCGGTTCCACAGGTCTTCGCGCAGTTCGCGTGCCACGGGACCAATCTCCGCCCATTCGTCGTGCAACTGTTGCAGGGCGCGGCTGGCTTCCACGATGTTCTTGTTCTCTTTCAGTTTCTCCGCGGCTTCGCACAGCAGGGTTTTCATTTCAAGGTTTTTCTTGAAATCAAGGTCGCGCAGCTCGATATTGATTTTCACGAGGTCATAGAACTGCTCCTGATACTGCTGGTACTTTTTCCATATCTCCTGTACTTTTCCGGCGGGCACTTGTCCGATGGTTTTCCACTCTGCCTGCAGTTCGCGCATTTTCTTGAGGTTATCCATGACGTCAGCCGTTTCTGCTTCTGCCATTTCCTTCATTTGGGAGAGGATGTTTTCCTTGCGGAGCAGGTTTTGAGCCTGTTCTTCCTCGATTTGTTTGATTACTTCAGCGCGTCTTGCTTTGTATTCGTTCAATAACTCACGGAACTTCATTTCAGCCTCATCCAACTTCGGTTGCCAGTTTTCGAGCGTTTCACCGGCTGCGGCGGCTGCCTCTTCGGCGGCTTTTTTCAGCGCGGATTGTTCTTCGTGATACTGACGATAGAATTGCGTCTTGAGGTTGTCAACTTGTTCCTTTACTTCCGTTACATTCTGCTCCAGCAGAGATTTCAGCTCGTCAACGAGCGATTGTTTGTCGTTAGCCATAGTTTTATGTTTTATGTCGGTCGGTGACCGCGCCCAGAGGGCGAAGAACGTTAAAAATCGCGCAAAGGTACAACATTTTTTTGACATATCCAAAAAAAAGCGCGATTTCTCGCACTTTTTTTTGCTGACAAATTTGAAATCTTAAATTTGAAATCTTAAATTAAAGTTGGTGGTGGATTTCGAGATTAAACTTCTGTGCATCGTCCGCAGTCACCGTGCCAAACTTTCCTGTCTCCGGATTGCGGCAAACGACCAACCGGATTCCGCCACGCAAACAATCTTCCAGTTCCGTACCGCTTAACCATTGCGGTTTTTCCGGCGGAGGCGTTTTGCCCA
>CAJOFT010000040.1:16678-17150 GCA_905234025.1 Paludibacteraceae bacterium | reverse complement strand
CCAATCCGCTTCATCTGCCTTGTCCGTAAACGAACAGCCAAGCGGCGATAGTTGTCCTTTTATCTCGTTCTGCAAAGCCGGATAGGCTGTGCCGAAACAGTCCGCTTCACATTGCAGGGCAATATAAATACCGTTCTTCAGCGCTGCCGTCATTTTCGCATAGCGTTGTTGCAGAGCCTTTGTCTCGTTCAGTTGCAGGCTTTCTGCATCCGCTTCGGGATCAACGATAAGCAAGAACTCCTGATTCTTCTCTATGGCAGCAAAGTCCTGCGCAAGCGGTTTCAGACGTTCACGGGCTGCGGACTTTTCGCCGTTGCTGATGAGTTCGTCAATATTGTCCATCTGCGTTTCAAGGCGCGTCAGACCCATCGTTATTTGTTTTTCCAACTGGCGTTGCAGGTCACGTTTTTTGACATATGCAAAGGCGGCAACAATATTTCCGTCGCGGTAACTCTCAATCTTCAGTCCGGGG
>CAJOFT010000040.1:0-16660 GCA_905234025.1 Paludibacteraceae bacterium | reverse complement strand
GGTAGAATTCCTCCAAATCCTTTTTGCCGTTGGAATAACTATTAGAGCGCGAATAATCGTTCTTGACGGATTGCACATGCACTTGTATGGTGGAAACAGCTTCCACGCGTGCAGCCGCTTTGACAGACTCGATGGCATCATCCAGACTTTGTCCTTTCGCCACTTCGTTCATAGCAAACCCGCAAAAATACGCACTTGCCGGATAAAATGCCGCCCTGTTTTTGGCATCATACCAATCTGGAGATTGGCTCCATCCCATATGTGTAATATATAATAATATTAGAAGAATTGTATATTTTTTCATAATCCTTTTTTAGAATGCTTTGATTGCGCGAACGTTATTTTCCTCTCCTTTTTCTTCGGTTGCAACAGAACCGCTACCTGAAATATTAACAACTTCATTTCTGCCACATTCGGAACTTGTCCAGTACCAACCGCCATTCAAGGGAACTCCCCCATTAGCCTGTAGTACACTGCTAATTGTGCCATTTTTACCTTTCCCATCATTAGCAACTTTTAATAAATAAGACAATTCCGATGCACTTGGCAAATACCAATCAACCCCCAACGAACGACACCATTCTGCCGCTGGGCAGTGCCCTGCAGGGAAATGTCGCAGAATAGCGTCTGTGTAATCATTCCCGAGACCTATGTGGAATACACCTGCAAAAGCATCATTTTGATTGGGAATTTCTATAATATCATAAAGGTCTCGGGATTTTGCGATATCCCACTTGGCTTTACTTTCCTCTAAAGACACTACCAATCCATGCCCTTTTCCGTCTGTATAAAAAATCACGCCACGAGTACCATCAGTAAAGGTTTGGATAGAGCCAACTTCACCAGCTTTACCGACTAAAGCGGGAGATTCTACTGAAGGTGTTGGAGTATATTTTGTTTGCTGTACAGTTGGCTTCGAAGGTTTCTGCACATTACTATTTTTTTCATGTACTTCCGGTGCAATTCCTAAAAGTTTTTGTGCTAAATTAATACAACCATTTTGAATGTTGGCAGCAGATGTTCCCATCAATACATTATCTGTCATTTCAGTCTTCGCAGTTTCCACATTGAGGATTTTTGCAGTAATAAACATATTGTCGTTATCTACCTTAACAGCTTCGGAAACAAGGATGAAAGCTGCACCCGTCATTTCTCCTAACCGTTTGATTTGGTCATCACTGACCATACCTGTGCGTTGGAAATCCTGTTCGCTCATTATTGCGTCCATATCGGCGCGATCATACGCTTCAAAACCTGATGTGTTAGCAATTGCCTTTGCCAGATTTGCCCGTAACATTAATTTGTGGGCATAAGAAACACTTCCATCGCGATCTACGGGTTCTAGAATCGCAATTTTTTTAATTTCTTGTGCACTGGAACATAAAGTAGCAAATAAACTACACAATATTAAAAATCTTTTCATTTTAATAAATATTAATTAATGAACTGCCTACTCTTCGGATTTTCGGCTTACTCCGTCTGATATATTTTACGTGATTTCAGTATTTAAATTTGAAGACTTTATGCATATAATCCTCCATTGATTGAGATACATTCCCCCGTAATATAACTGGCTTGTTCAGAAATGAGAAATGTGACAAGATTTGCAACCTCTTGAACCGTTCCGAAGCGTTTCATTGGAATTGCTTGTTTAAGGATATCCTCATTCAGGTTATCCGTCATGTCACTGGCAATGAATCCAGGGGCTACAGCATTGACAGTAATACATTTCTTTGCGACTTCCTTTGCCAATGCTTTAGTTGCAGCAATCAGTCCTCCTTTAGCTGCTGCATAGTTGCATTGTCCGGGGAGACCAGTCAAACCTGAAAGCGAAGCAATATTAACTATACGTCCATATTTATGACGAATCATTGGAATAAGAAGGGGACGTGTTACGTTATAAAAAGAGAAAAGATTAGTACGTAACACCTGCTCAAAATCATTTTCTTCCATCCATACAAGCAGATTATCACGTCGTATTCCAGCATTATTAACCAACACAGCAATATACTCTTCATAATGTATTTTTTGCCATTGGCTAATTGCATTAGAGACCGCTTGATAATTGCAGACATCAAACGGTAGTAGTTCGCAATTTCCTCCCATATTGCGAATTTGTGTCATTGTTTCTTGAGCAGCCTCTTCGTTGGAAACATAATTAATAATAACGGTATAACCTATTTGAGCTAATTGAATGGAGATTGCCCGCCCTATGCCCCGGTTTCCTCCTGTAACTAATGCATACATAAAAAACGTTTTAATTTATATTGTGCTTTAATTCTCATACATAATAGATCATTCTCCAATATCTCTGCTGTAACCCACTGGTTATCCAACAATGTAATAATTAATTGCAATTCTTGATTGACAGGACGAAGTAAGTGATAAAATCGGCACTGTTTGATGCAACTGAAGCAGATCGACTCTTGTGAAAGGAGCAACTGGACGCAATCTTTGATCATCTGTATGCTACATACTCCCGGAACTATGGGGTTGTCAGGAAAATGCCCTTGATATACATCTGATTTACCATTAAGCGTAACATGGAAAAGATAAGTGTTTTTACCAAGTTGTTCGCTTTTCAAGATAGTATAGTAGTTTGGTATTAACATAAACCATTATCTTTTTTCCATTGTAAATAAAAGTCCGGAGCAATTGGATAAAAGACTCCATCAGTCGTGACGAAGAGTTGTAGTGACTCGGCTGTCAGTATTTGCTCACCTGTTTCACTATTGCATATCTCATAGTGGAATATTATACGTCCTTCGGTAGTATTGCAAAATGTAATAGTGACTTTTAGCCGATTATTGAGAAATGCCATGCCACGATAATGAATTTGCAGATCATAAATAGGCGCAACAAAGCCATTATTATACATCTCCATATAACCTAATCCATAATGAATTCCCCAAGCCTCACGTGCATCCTCTAAATATTTAATATAATTGCCATGCCAAACAATCCGCAAAGGATCCAGTTCTGAGAACCGAACTATAACTTCAATAGTATATTTTAACGTTGTTTCTGTTTTATTCATTTTTCCATAATACAAAATATTTTTATGTATCCATAGTTTATTGGACTTCTGGAATAAATATCTTCATTTGACAACTTGCAATCAGTTGGTCGTTGAGTGTCGTCGTTGTTTGAATCAGTGTAACACCCGCTATTTCGGTAAGGACTTCCAAACAAGTATACACCGTTTGCCCAATAGTTGGTAAGGTTGTACATGCAAAATTTTTGATTTCACCGATATATCCTACCCGTGGGGACAAATGTTTTGTGATAGTTTCATACCCCGCCAAACATGCAGCAGTTTGTGCTATGTGTTCTATTAGTCCGCTTTCTTCCAAATGGGTGCTATCGCAAAAAATATTGTCAGGTACAATCGTTAGCGCAGTACATATATTATGATTGTCTAACTCCAGAACAGCATCTACCATTAACATTGGAGGGCGTTGTGGAATCAAGTCATATATCTGTCTATCTAAATATAGAATTTTCATATCATTCTAATTTTTTTTCAGGTATTCAATAATTGTTCATAATAGCGTTGAATGCTTTTACTACGCTGAAGCCCATTTTCTCCCCAGCTGTTATCATCCGGCATAATTGCCGGCATCAAGGTTGCTATCATTTTAGACTTCCCAATATACAATTCGCCTTTGGACATCAGTTTGAACATTCCTGTAATCACTACCGGTTGAATAGGTAGATGCAGAATTTCTGTCAGTTTAAACGCACCTCGATGGAAGCGTCGTAATATACCGAATTGCGAACGACCTCCTTCGGGGAATATTAGTACAGAGGCTCCACTCTCTACTTCTTCTTGCGCTTTGGAGACAATTGTATCAAAACCGTTAGATACAGACAAGAATCCAGCCATATGAGCAGTAGGAGCAAAGAAAGGGTTGTTGAATACCCAGTTTTGGGCGATAATTGTCAAGTTTGGATGGATTGCGACAACAGCTAAAATATCGAACAAGGATGTATGGTTAGCAATATATACCGCAGGATAATCCATTGGTAAATATCCGCCCTTGCGTTGAATGCGAAATGGAGAAGCAGGAAATGTATGCATTAGAATAGATGCTCCATAATGAAAGAGTTTTCTATATGTCTGCGTACTCGTGTGCAATATTTTACAACAAAATGTTACTAATAGTCCTATTATCCAGCAAAACATAAACCAAGGACCATACAATATACTGCGCCACCAACGTCTTGGCAAACCATAAATTACTGCAACCAAACATAGTATGCTATTTACTATAGTGATTCGAAAAAAATCATACACCGTTGAGAAATGCAAGACTCTTTTTTCTTTGGACACATGACCGCATTGAATGGGCACACTCACAATTTTTTCTCCAGCCCATGCTGCGAAAACGAGTAATTCCAGTTCGGCATCATGCGAGGTTAACAGACTTAGTCCGTGCAAACAATTCAACGGATAGAGGTGCATACCAGATTGCCTTATATATGGCAAATGGATACTGGTTTGCATAGTAAACATATATTCGCAAAATTTCTCGGCAAAGATATGGTATTTTGATGAATTATCTAATGTCACAGTTCGATTTTCTACGATAAAACAATCTGGTTGCTGACGCGATATAGTAAGTAACAACGGAATATTTTCCACAGAATGTTGTCCATCACAATCAATTGTCAATGCATGAGAAAATCCCATCTTTATAGCCTTTCGAAGTCCCTGTTTAAGCGCATATCCTTTACCTGTCTTTAGTGGGCAATGTACAATTGTAACGGGTGTCTTGATGCGTAATACCTCAAATTTTTCATCTGAATTATCATCCACTACAATAATATCATGGATATATCGGGCTGTGTGAGAGATTACGTCTGCCAATTTTCCGGCATTATGATATGTAGTGATAATGGCACAAATCATCGTTCTAAAAATTGTACATCAGTAAAATATATTATCGTTTTGTCTCCGTTTGCTTCTGTCATTTCGACATAGTCTGCTATTTGGGTCATCGGATTAAGGGAAATGCGTATATTGTTAAAGATGTTCTTCAGTTCCCGTTTTTTAGGCACAAGCGTAATACTATTTCCATCTATTGACAATTCAAATAAAACCTTTGCCTGCTCAAAATCACCGTTTATTCCTTCACGAATAAGCATTAGCATGTCTTTTATTTGACGTGGCATATTACCTTTATTACTGTCCAATTCCCATACAAGTGAATCGGGAGAGAAATATTCCCATTTTATGTAGTCTGGTTGGAGAAAGGTTAGTTTTCCACTACTTTTCTGAATAGAATCAAATAATAAGGACTGCTTCTGTTGTGTAAATTGTACAACAAAAGAGTTAATTGCTAATATAACAGACAATATTGTAGATGTCATATGTTTGTGTCATTTAATGGGCACATTCTGTTGTTATATTTCTAATGTCAGTCATTAAATCATGACCGGAAATAGATTCTGCTGTCAAAATAGCTGTTAAAGGAACCCCGCACAATCCATGAAACAATACAGATTGCCCCGTTATGTACAGATTATCCGTTCGGGTTCGGAAAGGAACATAAAGTCCCATTTGGGAAAAGACCGCCCCTTGGGGATTGTTGTAATAATCCCGAATCGTAAGTGGTGTTGCCGTATATACATTTTGAATAGATGGCAGTATATCATAGTATTTTGCCACATAGTTGATGACCTCTTTTGCCATCGTTTTCTTTAGATTGTCATAATCCTCTCCACGATGCTCTACAATAGTATTCGTCCATTTGTCAAACGTATCACATAGGACTGGCACTAAAATCTCCATTGTATCCGCCCACCGCCCTTGGTTAGAAACTGGAGGTGTGGTAATTACAATATATGGCGCCTTTCTTTTATCATCATCCATAATAGGAATATAAATAGTGCTATTAACGAAAGGAAATGAATTTTTGCGAAATTTGATATATACAGAGAATACTGAACAATCCACGCCAAAGGTCTCTGCTCGTTTAATTGTAACTTTTCTCGCAACGTCTTCCGTTGTCATAGAATATACGAGTTTAGGCGTAATCGCAGCAACATACGCATCTGCGGTAAAACGTCTTCCATCCGTAGCGACAATGTTTGATACGTGCGCATTGCTAACCTGTATCTCATTTATTTCCGTCCCGGTTATCACCTCTCCTCCTTGTGAACAAATGACATCTTTCAATGCATTTGCTAATTGTAGAGAATTATCCACAAACCGATACTCACCGGATAAATATAAGACAGACAGCATGCTATACAATGAAACCGGTATATTGGAAGGAGTTTGTCCACACAACGGACTTAAAAAACACAATAATTTTATTAATTCTTCGTCAGATAAAAAATGGTGAAGCAGTTGTAATAATTTCATATCAACATATTTCGCTGCCTCTGGATGAAAAGAGGGTCGTTTCATATAAAAGTTATCAAATGAGTTAGCCACCAGATACAAGGTGTCTAAATACATATGAATTCCTTTAGCTTCATGGGGGAATTTTTCAACAATATATTTTTCGAATTGCACCCTGCCACGTGGAAAACGATAACAATGTTTGACATCCGTCCATACTATTTCTTGTGCATCTTCATCTACTGGCATAACATGCAATTTCTCTTTTATTCCTAAAAATCTAAATATATGAGATAACGCCCACTCTTCATCATAACCACCAAAATTATGCATACCAGGATTGAAAAACACCCCATCACGGCGGAATGACTGTAATCCTCCTCCAATGATTTGATTTTTTTCGTATACGTTTACTCTATATCCTATTTTTGCAAGCAACGCCCCTGAAAAAAGTCCTCCCATACCTCCACCTATAATACCGATAGTAGTAATTTGAGGATTCTTCTGCCAATTATTCAGCCTTTGCATCATTGATTGAATTTACGTTTTCTTTTTTTTGATTGATTTTTCTTTCGACATAGTCACAGAAATCATTCAACGTAACCACGGGTATCAATTCTTCTGGTACAATACGAAAGCCAAATATTTGATCTACAAGAACTACAATATCGACTACATCAAGACTATCTATACCTAAATCTTCATGTAATCGTGCTTCCGGACGAATAAGAGATTCATCAACTTCAAACTCGCTGATTAAGAACTCTGAGACTTTTCTTTCAATTTCTTTTCTTTCCATATTTAATATTTTTTTAATAGTAATGCACAATTGGTTCCGCCAAATCCAAAAGAATTGGACAATACAATATTCAATTCTCGATAAAGCGTTTTCGATGTAATATTCAAGGTTTGGGCAGTATCATCCACTTCTTCAAGATTAATGTTTGGTGCAATAAAATTGTTTTTTAGCATTAGTAAAGAATATACCACTTCGCTTGCTCCTGCCATCCAACATTCATGACCTGTCATAGATTTTGTGGAGCTAATAACAGCCTTCTTGCCGCCAAAAAGTTTGGTAAGAGCTTCCGCTTCTGCACGATCACCTAAAACTGTAGAAGTAGCATGTGCATTGATATAGTCCACTTCATCTGCTGAGATTCCGGCAGCATTCAATGCCCGCATCATTGCCTTTTCCGAACCTTCTGCTGCAGGTTGTGCAATTGCCAACCCATTTGAGGAGAATCCATATCCGATTACTTCTGCCAGAATGTTTGCACCTCGTTGTACCGCATGGTCATAATCCTCCATCACAATGGCAGCACCGCCACCACTTGGAACAAGTCCATCACGGTGTTTGTCAAATGGGCGGGATGCTTTGGTTGGGTCATCCATACGTTTACTGAACGCATTCAGACCGTCAAATGCCGCTGTCGCGATATGATTCACTTCCTGTGCCCCCCCAGCAAGAATCATGTCTTGTAGTCCGTGTTTGATTAAGAGGTATGCCATTCCAATCGAATGAGCTCCCGATGAGCAAGCCGCAGAAATAGTAAAGTTTATACCACGCAGATGAAATATTGTACTCAAATTCATTGTCACGGTAGAATTCATAGACTGAAATATCGCTCCCGAGCCAATTAAAAAGGTATCTTTCATTTCATCCATGCGTTTGGTTGCAGCCATTACAGCTTTTCCGGTAGAATCATTGCCGAAAATAGTACCCACTTCGTTATTAAGCAAGTAGTCATTATCTATACCTGCCAATTCCAATGCTTCTTTTGCTGCCATATAAGCATATTCTGTTTCATCAGCTAAACAATTGCGCATTCTTCTTTCCAGATATGGTTTTAAGTCTGGTTTTGTTACAATGCCTGTCAATGTGGAATGAAACCCGATCGTCCGACGAATTTCATCTGTGCCAATACCCGACTTTCCCATACGTAGTGATTCGGTCACTTCTTGCAGATTGTTGCCCAAACATGACCATATACCCATTCCCGTAATTACGACTCTTCGATTCATTTTTCAGTTTCCTATAATGATTATACATTCATATCTTTATATTTTCACAAATAAGTTGTACCCTGCAAGTAATATTCATTAAAACTTTTACGTATATCATGTTTTGCTGTCCTTCGTTTCTGCTGTCTCTTAAATATAACAAACGTAATAGTATACAAAAAGCATAAGCCTCGTTATTGCTCATCACACACGAGGCCTTAGCAAACCGTCAGAATAATAAACAACAATGAAACCTACGCCGATATGATTATCCGGCTGTCAATAAACAACAACAAGGATACTAATCATACCCATAGGCATTCATTATTACTTTGTATGTTCTGACCAATAAAAAGTTGCTAAGTTTTCGTGTGTCAATACAAAGCGTAATAAACGCCATCTATGTAACCTGTCTGGCATTGATGCATCACTATGCCGCCTTACAGATTCATGACCCTCCGCCCAATTGACTATGTACAAAGGCTTTGCAATGTTACTTGTAGCCTTCGTCAAATAGTCCGGCGTCGGAATCGGCTGCAAAAGTACTGCTTTTATTTGAATTGTGCAAAAAAATATACAAAAAAATCACAAATATGCAAATTTAGTTGCGATTTTTTGTAATTTTTCTATGATTTAATTTTTTAAGCGACGGGATTTATGCTTTTAAAATATGCTTGCTTTCTACGTTCTCCAGCACGGTCATTTGTTGGATGGCGATTAGGTTGAGTTTATGCAAACGTTCCTATTGTGGCATTCCTTCGTTGATAAATACTGCGTATCAAAAGCTATATCTTTGTGCGCATACGTGCCGCCATAACGTCCTTTTTTAACAATAAGGCCAATAGCATTTGTCTTTTCATGCCATTCCGAACGCTCAACACAAAGTTAGGCAAACCGGCTTGCATTCTAAAGTGGTCAAATTCGACCACTTTGAAATTGGGATTATGAATTTGCTCCCATGTTCCAAGAAACTCAATCGTGTACCGATTGCGTAGCCAGTTCTTATTTACATTTGCCGCACGAACCTCATCGTTTTTAGCTCCTCACGGAAGGCTGCCTAGATGTTTATTTGTTTAGTACAATCAGAGTCCTTGTAGAGTAGAATTGACTTTCATTCGGAGCACTGACGGGTTAGCGTAGTGTAATTTTCGAATGACTGTCGGGCGACTGTCGGTGGAATGTCGGACGACCGTCGTTTACGAGTGGATTCTAAAAGAGGGGGCAAAAGGTACAATATTATTTTGAATTGTGCAAATTTTGGGGCTTATTTTTGTGAATTTCACACGAAATCTTGTACATTCGGATTTTTTGTTGTACTTTTGCGCTCGCTATGGCAAAACAAAGTTCCATAATCGTGCCGGATGAGCTGAAAAGCATTGCTTCCGAAGGGGAGAAAAGCATTGCATCCGAAGGAGAGGAACACATTGCATCCGAAGGAGAAAAACGCGTAATGCTGCATGCGTGTTGTGCGCCGTGTTCATCGGCGATTGTGGAATGGCTGCTGGCACACGGGATTACACCTATTATATATTATTATAATCCGAACATCTATCCCGAGGAAGAATACCTCACCCGCAAAAACGAAAGCAAACGCCATGCCGAAAGTCTTGGCATCCGGTGGATAGATGATGACTACAACCATGAAAACTGGTGCTGTGCCGTGAAAGGTCTGGAATCCGAGCCCGAGCGCGGAAAACGGTGTGAGATGTGCTTCCGTTACCGGCTGTTGGCAACAGCCAAAATGGCAAAAGCGCAAGGGATAGCATGGTTCGCGACCACGTTGGCTTCGTCCCGTTGGAAAAACCTGGAGCAAATCAATGCTGCCGGTATCTGGGCAGCCGAACAAGTCGGCGGCGTATCATTCTGGGCGCAAAACTGGCGTAAAGACGGTCTGCAAGAGCGACGGAACGAGTTGCTCAAAGCTTATAATTTCTACAATCAACTATATTGCGGATGCGAGTTCAGCATGCCAAAAGCATAGCCTAAAGGACACAAAAAGCGCTGAAGCAACTACGCGAGAAAACTCCTATAGACAGGATTTGAGGTGTACCGGTTCTTTGTAATCCGAACTCATCGCTACGCATTTGCGGTCACGGCGGAGAGGTTTCGGCACGCCATTGAAAGGGCATTTACCTCGGTTAATTGTATTTGTTGAGTTTTCCGGTCTCTGTGCTTCAGCGCAAAGTTATTTTCTCATTTTCTCATTTATTCATTTTCTCATTTATTCATTTTCGCATTTATGCATTTTACCATTTTGTATGGAAGCCGATTGTAAAAACAATGCTGTGGGTCATGGCACGCAGGTCGTATGGCATGGCTAACTCATGAGCAAACGTATCAAACTGCTGCATCCGCAAACGGTATGCTGCATGTACCATCATATGCGACGAACGGAATCCAAATCCGGCAGTGACATAATGCGAACGGTTGATGAACTGCGAATACGCATCCGTTCGCACGGTGTTATATGCCAATTCTTCAGGGACAGACTTTTTGAACGAAGTCTCGAAAGCATAACCCGCATTGAGGAAAAACTGATTGCATATAACTCCTTCCAAACCAACGCGGAACGTATGATTGTCATTCAAATTCTTGCGATGTGCATAATCATATTGCAGCGACAGCAAGCCGTAATTCATAAGTTGGAATGCCACGCCTACGGACGTACGCAATGGCAAGGTTTCCGAACGGTCGGTATGCCGGTTTTGCGGCGTCTCTGAATAAAACTTTGTCAAACGGCTGACGCCCAACGAATCAGGAACAGATACAATTCCGGTCATTGATCCGTAACTGGTGGTAGTAACGGACATGGCTGTCGGCGTTGTAAACGACACTCCGAGACGCAGCCAACGCAACGGATGTGCAATAAATCCGACAGAAGCATTTACACCGACGCCCGAATGTGAGACATACGTATCATTATACATTCCGCATGAATCCTGGAACAGTTCGGTGTATTTTACCTCCTGATTATGATACAGAGACAAGACATTCAGCGCGGCACCTATATAATAGCGGTTGGAGAGATTACAACCCCACCCGATTGCATATTGGTTGAGATTGCCGGATTCGCGCATTACGAAATTGTTATTTACCACATCGCCCTGATACAATTTGGACAGCCATTGCGTTGGTTCTTTCGGATTCGGGTCAATCAAGTACGTGTCATATGCCAGACAGCTCAACCAGCCTATTTCCGGATCATCCCAACGTCCGGCAGGTTGCAAAGCCGCTTCGGGCAAACCATTCGTCATTAGCGCCGCCACATCCGACAAGGAATAGAGGTCGTCCGCATAGCCGGCAGTATAGGTGCGGTTGTAATTTGCCAAACGGTGATAGGACAGCATGAAGTTATTGGAAATCATTCCTGATACTTTCTCCGGATCCGTAAACGAGAAAATGAATGCCGCCTGCGTTGCCAGGAAAGAATTGTTTTTGTCAACAAAATCCGGCAATTCGTGCTGATGCACGCGATCCAGTTTTCCCTCCAACGTCAAAGACACTTCCATGCGGCGATATACACCCAATCCCGCCGGATTGTCCTTCACTGCCGAAGGATCGCCACCTACCGCTGTCATTGCCCCCGCCATGCCTACATAGCGCGCCGTCCCAAGCAATTCGGTCTGTGAGAGAATCTGCATGTCCTGTGCCGCGATATGTTCCGCGCACAAAATTGCCAGCACTATGTAAAGCAAACGTTTCATCGGCGGATAATAGCTTTGACAACCGTATCACTGCGTTGGGTGATTGAGTCTTCAATAAAGATAATTTGGACGTCCGATTGCTGGTTGTTTTCCCAAGTTTGCGCCTCGGTTGCGTCCCGGCTGGGACTCGAAACCGGCTGTTTGGCGGAATCCCAATAATAGACATCATCGATATAATCGTCAGAAAACGCCATTGCAGCACTTCCGGCAATCAACAAAACAGACAATATGAAATATCTTGCTTTCACGCTCTGAATCCGATGATTTCACGCACTTCTTTTATCGTCTGTGCTGCACGTGCACGGGCTTTTTCCGCACCGGCAGCCGCAATCTCGTCCAGCAATTTCTCGTTGGATTGGTATTCCTGAATCTTTTCGCGGATGGGCGCACAGAATGCGTTGATATCCGCTGCGAGTTGCTTCTTCAAGTCGCCGTAACGAACGGTCATGTTGTTGTAGGCATCATTGAAGAAATCATACGTTTCCTGCGTCGAAACCAGTTCCAGCAATGTGAACAGATTGGCAATCGGTTCGGGCTTTTCCTGATTCATGCGCTCGGGACCGGAATCCGTCACGGCACGCATCACTTTCTTCTTGATGGTCGCCTCATCGTCGCACAGATAAATGGCGTTGCCTTCGCTCTTGCCCATCTTGCCGGTGCCGTTCAGACCGGGCACTTTGACGGCATGTTTGTTGAAGTGATACGATTCCGGCTCCTTGAAATATTCCACATTATATATACGGTTGAAGCGGCGTGCAAACAAGCGCGCCATTTCCATATTCTGCTCCTGGTCTTTGCCCACAGGCACTTTGTCCGCCTTGTGCATCAAAATATCCGCCGCCATCAGACAGGGATAGGTCAGCAAACCCGCATTCACGTTGTCCGGCTGCGCGCGCACTTTGTCCTTGAACGACGTCACACGCTCCAATTCACCGAGATAGGCGTTCATGTTGAAATAGAGATACAATTCCAGCACTTCTTTTACATCGCTTTGGATATAAATCGGAGCCTTTTCAGGGTCAATGCCGCATGCCAGATACTCGCTCAAAATCGTGCGTGCACTGCGGCGGATATCTTCCGGCGTCGGATGCGTTGTCAGCGAATGCCAATCGGCTGCTGCATCTGCACAAAACTCTTCACTGCACCAAAATAGTTTCCCAGGTGCAAATTGCCCGTCGGGCGGATTCCTGATATTACTCTTTCCATATTATTCAACCGGTAAAGTTCTGTTTATTTTCTGATCCAGACAAGTCAGCGTCTCGGTGTTTGCCACGCCGGGAATGTTCTGGATAAGGTCATTGAGCAGGTGCATCAGATCCTTGTCGTCCCGCGCGTAGAGCTTCACCATCATAGCATAAGCACCTAACGTAAAGTGCGTCTCCACCACCTCGGGAATCTTCTCCAATTCAGCACTGACCGCTTTGTACATAGAGCCTTTGTCCAGCGTCAAACCGATATAGACGCAGAGATTATAGCCCAACATTTTCGGGTTCACCTGATAACCTGACCCAAGAATCACACCATTGTCAAACATCTTTTGCACCCGTTGATGCACGGCGGCACGGCTCACACCGCAAATATCCGCCACATCCTTGAACGGAGTGCGTGCGTTTTGAGTGATGATGCGCAAAATGCTACGGTCCAATTCATCTATTTTTTCCATAATAATGTATATTATTTTTCACTTTGCACTAAAAATCGTGCAAAATTACTGCTTTTTTTTTATATATGCAAAAAAAAGACAAATATATTTGCGTATGCGCAACATTTATTGTACCTTTGCGGCAAATTTTATTAACCTACGAAAATGAAAGTACGTGTTCGTTTTGCGCCCTCTCCGACAGGAGCGCTGCATATCGGTGGTGTGAGAACCGCCCTGTATAACTATCTTTTTGTTCGTCAGCACGGCGGCGATATGCTTTTGCGTATCGAAGATACCGATTCTACCCGATTCGTTCCAGGTGCCGAGGAATATATCATCGAGGCACTGGATTGGCTCGGCATCAAAATAGACGAAGGCATTTGTCTTGAAGCCCCGGACGGAAAAGGCATTCACGGTCCGTATCGTCAATCCGAACGGAGGGAAATCTATCACCAATATGTCAAGCAGTTGTTGGATTCGGGACACGCCTACTATGCCTTTGATACGCCGGAAGAACTGGAAGCCAAGCGCAAAGAAGTGCCGAATTTCCAATACGATGCACGCACCCGCGGCGAAATGACCAATTCGCTGACACTTGGCATGGAGGAAGCGAAACGCCGCATTGCCAATGGCGAAAAATATGTGGTGCGGTTCCTTGTTGCGCCGAATGAGGATGTCACCGTGCATGATCTTATCCGCGGCGATGTGGTAATCAACAGTAACATATTGGACGACAAAGTGTTATACAAATCGGCGGATGACCTTCCGACCTATCATTTGGCAAACATTGTGGATGACCATTTAATGGAAATTACGCACGTTATCCGCGGTGAGGAATGGCTGCCTTCCGCCCCACTCCATGTGCTGCTGTACCGTGCATTCGGTTGGGAAGACACCATGCCGCAATTTGCGCATCTGCCCCTGCTGCTCAAACCTGACGGCAACGGCAAATTGTCCAAACGTGACGGTGACCGTCTCGGTTTCCCCGTATTTCCTTTGGAATTTCATAATGAGAAAGACGGCACGGTTTCATCCGGTTACCGCGAATCGGGTTATTTTCCGGAGGCTGTCATCAATTTCCTTGCGCTGCTCGGCTGGCACAATACCGGTGACCAGGAAATGTTCACGATGGACGAACTGATTGCCCAGTTCAGCCTTGACCGCGTCAGCAAATCCGGTGCCAAATTCGATTACGAAAAAGGCAAATGGTTCAACCACCAGTATCTGCAACTGAAGTCCAACGAGGAACTGGCGGAGTTGTATATGCCTGTTTTGGCGCAACACGGTGTTGCAGCCGACAAAGCCGTTGTGGCAAAGGTTATCGGTTTGACCAAAGACCGTGTGAACTTTGTGCCGGAGTTATGGGAGCAAACAAACTTCTTCTTTGTGGCACCGGCAGAGTATGACGAGAAATCCGTTGCCAAACGCTGGAAAGAAGAAAGCCCGAAGCATATGAACGAGTTACTTGCCGTGTTGGAAAGCGTAAGCGAAAATGATTGGAGCAAGAACTACGAAACAACTGACGATAAAGGCAATCAGGTTACCCGCTGGCACTTGGACGATGTTGTCATGCCGTGGATTGCCAAGAAAGAATACGGCGTTGGCATCGTAATGAATGCGTTCCGTATCTGCCTCGTTGGTGCTGCACGCGGTCCCCATATATGGGCAATAACAGACGTACTCGGCAAAGAAGAAACGCTCCGCCGAGTACGTACTGCATTGGATAAAATCTGATTCGTACTACATCAGCGCACTTACCTGGCGGATGATTTCTTCAGCCGGCAGGTCAGGAGAAAGAATGAGGTCAGGCTCTTTGAACACATAGCCTTTGCTCATCGCCTGCAACGTACCGCCACCGGTACAGTTGAGCATAATGTATTCGTCTTTTTTGACCGCACCTTCCTGCACAGCTTTGGCAAGAGCAGCCACAGCCACATTGGCGGCAGGTAGCAGTTCATAGCCTTCGAGGTTACGGAATTGCAGCAGCCAGTACATAATATCCTCGTTTGTAGCCAGATAAACGTCTCCGTGCGAAGCTTCCAATGTATCATACAATCCTCCGGCAAGGCTGTATGGCGGCTTGCGATTGGACAGCACCTTGGCAAGAATAACCTCTGCCTGACGGCGTCCTACTTCCGGCGCAAGGTCAACCAGTTGGCGGGAATGGGCTTTCCATGAATCATACATCAGCGTAAACGGATCATTCTGCGCCACATATACACGCATATTGTTTGCCCCGAAACGTCCGTCGGCGGCTAAGCGTCCGGCATTCTCCCATGCAGCAATAGCACCGGTACCCGACCCTACAGCCTGAAAATACGCATCCGGAATACGTCCCATTTGTTCCACACAACTCAAGATAGTTGTTCCCATACCGTCACGGCGGGCAACGTTCTTGGCTCCGCCTTCCAGGAAGAAATGCGGGTCTTCCGCCAGTTTCTCACCCAACGCAATGGCATCGTAGTAATCACATCCATGCGGCACGGCAATCAGTTTGACGCATTTGTCCAGTTTGCGGCGGAACCACAAATCATGCAGGCAATCCTGCGGTACACAGATTACAACCGGCACTTTGTTGTCAGAGCAAACCTGTGCAAATGCACGTGCCGTATTACCGGCAGACTGAACAATGAGCGTACGTTTGTCATCCTCGTCCAGACGGGCAAGAACGGAATACGCCTCTGTTTCCTTGAAAGAGCAGGTCTGGAACTTCGCGCCAATCTTCGGATTCCAGCCTGAGAATGTGATATACAGATTCTCCAGCCCGAGGAATTTCGCCAATCCTTTGGATTTATAGGTCACCGGCGCACAGGAGTTCTTGAGCGTACGGCGGATAGGCATCCATTCGGCATAGCGGTAAATACCGTCCAAGTCCTCACGCGGCGTAAAACGCTTGTTGTCATAGACGGCACGAACCAATGACGGTTCTCCGCCCTTCGGGTCGCTGAGTGTCCAGCCTTTGTC
>CAJOFT010000039.1 GCA_905234025.1 Paludibacteraceae bacterium | reverse complement strand
TAGCGGCGCACATCTCAATCCGGCAGTGTCTCTCGGCGTGTTCGTTAACGGTCGCATGGGCTGGAAGGAAATGTTGTGCTACTGGTGCGCACAGATTCTAGGCGCGATTGCAGCAGCTGCCATCCTGTTCGGCATCGCGAAATCCGCCGGCATGGAAATCGGAACATTTGCCGCTAACGGTTACGGCGAGTTCTTCAGCGAAGCGGATGTGACTGCAGGCTATCTGCAAACCAACTGGATTGGCGCATTTGCCGTTGAGGCAGTGCTGACGTTTGTGTTCCTGATGGTAATTTTGGGTGTTACGGATTCGAAGCATGCGAACGGTGCTTTCGGCGGTCTGGCAATCGGCTTGACGCTGACGCTTATCCACCTGATTTCCATTCCATTGACGAACACTTCGGTTAACCCCGCCCGTTCGATTTCGCAGGCGATCTTCTCGGACAATGCCTTGGCAATGCCGCAACTCTGGCTGTTCATTGTGGCTCCGTTGGTAGGTGCAGCATTGGCAGGTTTGTGTTACAAGTGCATCACTTCCGAATGCTCTTGTAAGGCATGCCAAAAGTAAGCGAACAGTAAAAAAAGTGCGGCAAAACCGCACTTTTTTTTGCATGTTTGCAAAATAAGTTGTACCTTTGCGGCGTTAAATCGTAAAACCATGAAAAAAGCAATCCTTTTTCTATTATTTTTGTGTCCGTTTTTTGCCGTGGCGGATGACCTCAATGACATTTTGGACGGCAAATACAAGCCGATACTTATGTCCGTTGAAGAGCAGGATTCCATTCTTGCCGCCAATAGTGCCTGTGCCCAGAATCCGAATGAAGAAAGTTCCTCTTCCCACCGCTGGCGTTTGGAGTATGAGAACAAGCAGCCGTTATACCGTCATTCGTTTCTGGCGGATTGGTATGTCGTGGATACGCAGAAAGGCACGCGTACGCAAATCGGTGACGGTCCTGTGCGTGATGCCAAACTGTCACCCAATGGCAGATATGTGGTTTATGTGAAGGAGAACAACCTCTATATCTTCAAACTGGATTATATGACCGAGGTCGCCATTACGTCGAACAACGGTTCGCGAACGATGGTTGGCGGAAATGGGTCGTATAAAGAATTGTTTATATATAATGGTGTGGCGGATTGGCTGTATGAGGAGGAGTTCGGCGTGACCTCGCTCTTTGAGTTTTCGCCGGACAGCAAGCAGGTTGCGTTTGTGCGGCTGATTGAAAACGATGTGCCTTCCTATGCGTGGCTGGATTATCTGGACGGCAATTATCCGGAATTACATTCAATCCGTTATCCACGGGCGGGACAAGACAACCCAAAAGCATCTGTGTGTGTGTATGACATCCATTACAAAACCACCAACGTCATGACGCTGAATACGGATAATTGTTATATTCCCCGCTTGACGTGGACAAATCCTATTGACGACCCGAAGAAACCAGTGGAAGCAAAACTGATTGCCCAGAAAATCAACCGCGACCAGAATCTGATGGAGGTTTATGCCATTACGCCGAAATCAACGGGTTCGTGGCTGATTTACAAAGAGCAATCCGACAAATACTATATCAATTATGAGCTCTTTGACCAGTGGAAGTGGCTGAAAGACAACCGTATGGTTGTGCTCTCCGAAAAAGACGGGTGGAGCAGTATCTATCTGTATTCGGCGCAGGGACAGGAACTCAAACGGATTACGGGCGACGGAATAGACGTGACCCGTATTTATGGCGTGGATGAAAAGAACGGGTTGCTGTATTATCAGGCAGCTCCGTCTCCGCTGCTCCGCTTGGCGTATGTCTATGACATGAAAAAAGGTGTTGCCACGAAACTCACCACGAAAGAAGGCATCCATAATATGCGATTCTCATCGGATTTTTCGCATGCCATTGACAACTTTGAGAACGCCGAGACACCGAATCTGTATACGTTCTACGAGGTCAAGAAGGGCGAGTTGCGTATTCTTTCCGAACTGAAGAACAATGATTCGATACTGAATCTGTGGAATGAATCCGGGCTGCCCAACAAACGTTTTCTGTCTGTGTCCACCGGTGAGGATGATTCTTTGAATGCGTGGATGATTTTGCCGCCCTCCATGGATTCGGACCCCACAAAGAAATATCCCTGTATTCTGATGCAGTATTCGGGACCGGCAAGCCAACAGGTGTTGCACCGTTGGCGCAAAGGATTCGGGCATTATCTGGCATCGCAAGGTTACGTGGTTATCAATACGGACGGACACGGAACGAATTGCCGCGGACGCGCCTGGCGCAATGCTTCATACATGAACCTCGGTGAAATAGAAGCAAAAGACCAGTTGCTGACCGCCAAGTATGCGGCTTCTCTGCCGTTTGTGGATCCCGAACGCATTGCCATCATGGGATGGAGTTACGGCGGTTTTCAGGCGATACGTACGCTCTGCGATTCCGGAAATGAGAACCTGATTAAATGTGCCGTTGCCATTGCGCCTGTAACTGATTGGCGGCTGTACGACAGCGGTTATACCGAGCGGTTTATGCGTCGTCCGCAGGTTAATGAGAAAGGCTATGATGCTGCCGATTTGACCAAAATGGCAGGTCAAATGAACGGAAAGCTGCTCCTTGTTCACGGACTTTCGGATGACAATGTCCACACCCAGCATACGCTGAAATTCGCGGATGCGTTGGTGCAGGCAGGCAAACAGTTTGATATGCAGATATATACGGATGACAACCACTTCCTGAAGAAGCGCGCGAACTATGAGCATCTGCATCGCCGTATCATGCTGTTCCTTGAAAAGAACCTTTAATATCGGACAAATACAATGAAGAAATTACTTTTAGGTGACGAAGCCATTGCGCAAGGTGCCATTGATGCCGGATTGAGCGGTGTATATGCCTATCCAGGCACGCCGAGTACGGAGATTACGGAGTATATCCAATTCCAGCAACGCAATGCCCAAACTGCCATCTTCTGCAAGTGGGCGACCAATGAGAAAACCGCTATGGAAGCGGCGCTCGGTATGTCATATATGGGCAAACGTGCGTTGGTGTGCATGAAACATGTCGGTATGAACGTTTGCGCGGACGCTTTTATGAATGCAGCCATTACGGGTGTGAACGGCGGCTTGGTTGTACTCGCAGCCGATGACCCGAGCATGCATTCTTCGCAGAACGAGCAGGACTCGCGTTTCTATGCCAAGTTTGCGATGATTCCCTGTTTTGAGCCGTCCAGCCAACAGGAAGCATACAGTATGACACGTGACGCTTTTGATTTGAGCGAGAAACTCCATACACCGGTATTGTTACGTGTGACAACGCGCATGGCGCATTCGCGGGCTGTAGTAGAAACAGCACCGCAAAGAGAACAAAATGCGATGTCCTTTCCTGCGAATGTGCAGCACTTTATTTTGTTGCCCGCGTTCGCAAAGCGCAACTATGCGGAATTGGTTGCCGCACAACCTGCGTTCGTGCATGAGAGTGAGACTTCCGGACATAATATATATATAAAAGGTGATACCCCCGAAAAGGCGATTGTCACTACCGGAATAGGTTATAACTACCTGATGGAGAATAATCCGTCGGGAGAGAGTATTCTGAAAATAACCCAGTATCCGTTGCCTGTTTCGCTTGTCAATCAAATGGTTGCCGATGGCGCAAAAGAAATTCTTGTTGTTGAAGAAGGACAGCCGGTTGTAGAGGAACTGCTGCGCGGAATGGTGCCGTCGGATATTACAATCAAAGGACGTTTGACGGGTGATTTGCCGCGCATGGGTGAGCTGACGCCGGATAGCGTACGTGCTGCATTAAGCATGCCTGCTTTGGAAAGCAGTGAGCCGGATGCGATAGTTGTCGGACGTCCGCCCGCACTATGTCAGGGCTGCGGACACCGCGATATGTATGCTGCGCTGAATGAAGTGGCGCGCGAATATGAGAATCCGCGTATCTTTGGCGATATAGGCTGCTATACGTTGGGGGCTTTGTCGCCGTTCCACGCACTTCACGCAACGGTTGAAATGGGCGCTTCCGTAACGATGGCGAAAGGAGCAGCTGACGCTGGACAGCATCCGTCCATAGCCGTGATAGGCGATTCGACCTTTACCCATTCTGGTATGACAGGATTGTTGGATTGCGTGAATTCGAAATCGAATTTAGTAGTGCTTATCAGCGATAATCTCACTACGGGAATGACTGGCGGACAGGATTCCGCAGGAACAGGGCGTCTGGAGCAGATTTGTCAAGGTTTGGGTGTTGAGCCGGAGCACATACGCGTGGTTGTGCCCTTGCCGAAGAATATGGAGGAAATCAAATCAGTCTTGCGCGAAGAGATTGATTATAACGGCGTGAGCGTTGTTATCGCCCGCCGCGAGTGTATTCAGACTTTGAAACGTCATTTGAAGGAGGCAAAGAAATGAAGAAGGATATCATTTTGGCAGGCGTAGGAGGACAAGGAATCCTCAGTATTGCCACTGTAATCGGTGAAGCCGCATTGAACGAGGGTTTGTACCTCAAGCAGGCAGAAGTACACGGGATGTCGCAGCGCGGCGGTGATGTGCAATCCAATCTGCGCCTCTCGTCCGAGCCGATACACTCGGATTTGATTGCAAAGGGCGGGGCAGACCTGATTATCTCATTGGAGCCTATGGAAGCACTGCGATATATCAGTTACCTCAAGCCCGACGGATGGATTGTGACGAGCAGCGTGCCTTTCCTCAATATACCGGATTATCCCGA
This sequence comes from Paludibacteraceae bacterium, assembly GCA_905234025.1. Lineage (GTDB taxonomy): Bacteria > Bacteroidota > Bacteroidia > Bacteroidales > Paludibacteraceae > Colicola. Next base: position 8,677 of record CAJOFT010000039.1, on the reverse strand, counting down.
TATCACAGAGGTTCTTGAGCATATCCGTGCGCATAAGAACCATGTGCTTTTGGACGTGGAGACACTCGCTAAAGAAGCAGGTGCTCCTTCCCAGGCAGCGAATATGGTGCTGTTGGGCGCGGCAATTCCGATGTTGGGTATTGACCATGACAAGATGATTGCCGGTGTGGCGCGTGTCTTTGCCCGTAAAGGAGAAGAAATAGTTAATAAGAACATAGCGGCCGTGGAGGCAGGATATCATGTTTCCGTTAAATAAGCGAATAGTTGATCATACGTGCGTAGATTTCGGACTTCGGAATGCACATGAGTTAGGTTCTGCCGGTATTCGGCAATTGGTCGGCGTTGTCCGTGATATAGAACGTGCGACCGGTGTTGAGTTTATTCATATGGAGTTGGGTGACCCCGGCTTGCCCTCTGAAACGATTGGAATCTGGGCGGAGCATGATGCGCTGTTACGCGGCTGCGGAGCGCATTATCCGCTGATAACAGGTATTCCTGAAGTCAAGCACTGGGGCTCGGAATTTGTGCGGGCGTTCATCGGTTTGGATATCCCGTCCGAGTGCATTGTGCCTACTGTAGGTTCGATGCAGGGAGCATTTGCTCTCAGCACTACCATTTCACAACTGGATAAGGAACGCGACACGGTGCTCTTCCTTGACCCGTGCTTTCCCGTACAGAAAATGCAATGCCGGGTAATAGGAGTTAATGTGGCGTCTTTGGATATCGGGGCTTTTCGGGGAGAGGCGTTGGCAGCCGAACTGGAAAAAATCTTCCAGACCGGCAAAATTGCTGCCATGCTGTTCTCGAATCCGAATAATCCGTCCTGGATGTGCCTTTCCGAGCGAGAACTGGAGATCATCGGACGGCTTGCCACGGAGTATAATGTGCTCGTTATAGAAGATTTGGCATATCTCAATATGGACTTCCGCGATGAAAAGCGCGGCACGCCGTATGAACCGCCTTATCAGCCGACAATAGGGCGCTATACAAACAATGTCGTTCATCTCATTTCATGTTCCAAGATGTTCTCGTATGCAGGGCAGCGTGGTGCTATTCTTGCGGTTAATCCATTCCTCGCAAAGCGGGAATACCCCGCATTGGCAGCACGCTATAACAACGACGGGCAGTTTCTGCGTAACCTTATTTATACAATCCTGTACACCCTTTCTTCTGGTGTCACGCACTCTGTGCAATATGGCATGGCTGCGATGTTCAAGGCGGCTTGTCAGGGAAAGATTCCATTTGTGCAGAATACCCGTGAATATGCACGTAAAGCGCATAAAATCAAGGAGATAATGCAGGCAAACGGATTCCATGTCGTCTATGACAAGGATGCTGACGACCAAGACGTGGGTGATGGTTTCTTCTTTACTTTCGGTTATAAGGATTGGTCGGGGGAGAAACTGCTTAACAAGCTTATTTACTATGGTATTTCTGCGATTTCGCTGACGAACACCGGTGCTGTGCGTGAGGGAATGAGAGGCTGTGCCAGTGCTATTCGCGAAGACCAGTTCCCTGAATTGGAAAAACGACTCAAGAAATTCAATGAAGATTATAAGTCCGAGTGAGGCTGTCCACCTCGTAAATAGTGGTGACACCATTGTCGTGCAAGGCTCAACGTCTATTCCGATGACCTTGCTGCGTGCCTTGACAGCACGTGCCGGAGAGCTGCGTGATGTGCGCCTGATTTCAGGCTTCGGCGTGCATCCGGAAGATGCGCCGTACGCCAAGCGCGAGTTGATGGATTCATTCAAGGCGCAAAGTATCTTTGTGCCGAACAACTTGCGTCGTGCCATGCGGGAAGGCGTTGCGGACACTATTCCTGCTTTTTTGGGCGAAGTGCCGTTCCTTTTCCGTAGCGGGCAAGTGCCTGTAGATGTGGCATTTATGCATGTGAGTGAGCCGGATGAGGAGGGATATTGTTCGTTTGGTATGTCTGCGGATATAATATTCTCGGCAGCAGAATGTGCGCGCGTGCGTATTGCGCAAATGAATAAGTATATTCCGCATACACAAGGTCCTGCGAAGATACATGTCTCCAAACTCGATGCTATATGTCGGGCTGATGAGCCGCTGATTGAAGTGCCGACGCCTGTTCCGAGTGAAATAGATACAAAAATAGGCGGTTTCATCGCCAATGAGATACCTGACGGAGCCACATTGCAAATCGGCGTCGGCGGTATTCCGAATGCTGTTATAAACGCTCTCAAACACCATCAACACCTTGGTTTGCACACGGAAGCCATCACGGATGGTGTTCTGCCGCTCATTGAGGCGGGTGTAATTGACAATTCGCTCAAGAAAATCAAGCCCGGTGTTTCCATTGGCAGTTTGGTGCTCGGAAGTAAGAAATTGTACGATTTCATCGATTATAACAAGTCTGTCGAGCTGCATGATGTCGCATGGACGAACGACCCGCAAATAATTCGCCAGAATCCGCGGGCAATGGCGATAAATTCTGCGGTGGAAGTGGATCTTACAGGGCAGATTTGTGCCGATTCCATCGGCGATACCATCATCAGCGGGGTAGGCGGGCAGCATGATTTTATGTACGGTTCCGCGCTCAGTGAAGGAGGAAAGTGCTTCATTGCTTTGCCGTCGATGACGAACAAGGGACAATCAAAGATTGTTGCACATCTGGCTCCCGGGGCGGGTGTGGTAACGACGCGCTTCCAGGCACAGTATATCGTTACCGAACACGGCATTGTCTATCTGCGCAACAAACCCGTTATGGAGCGTGCCAAACTGCTTATCTCCATCGCGGATTCGTCCGTGCGCGAGGAACTTGAACGTGAAGCAGTTGCCAGATTCGGCATAGGCTTCCTGCGTCTGAAATAACAACTAAAAACGACAATATCATGAAGAAAATTCTATTCATTGCGCTGTGTGCGCTTCCGCTTCTCCTTATGGCGGAAAGTATGCCTGCCGGTTATTACGACAAGGCGGAAGGCAAGAAAGATGCTGAACTCAAAGCTTGGCTTCGTGAGTGTATCCGTGCACATACTTCCATCCCTTACGGAAAAGGTTCCACCAATTGCACATGGAATGTATTTTATTATTCAGATCAAAATGAAGAGGGCTATTGTGAGGACATGTACTGCGATACATGGCAAAAGTTTACCACGCCGGGGGCTGTTGTTTCAGGTTGCAATATAGAGCACTCGTTTGCCAAATCATGGTGGGGAGGCAAAAAACATGATCCATACGAAGATTGTTATCACCTCAATCCCAGTAATGAGGCAGCCAATAGTGCCCGTTCCAACTATCCCCCGGGCATACCGGAGAAGGAAATTATTACATCCGGTTCTATGAAAATCGGCAAACGCTTTCATGCAGGGCTTAATATGGACCATTCTGTTTTTGAACCGAAGGATGAGTATAAAGGCGATTTTGCCCGTGCCTATTTTTATATGGCGACATGCTACGGACGTGACCTCAATAACGAGCAACCGGACTTACCGGCTTATGATAAAAAGAAATACGTTGGATGGCGTACGGATAATGATCAGGTGGGTTCCAAGTTTGCCATGCAGAACGACAATTACTTGGAGTTTCAAGATTGGCTGATTGAGGTGTTGCTGACGTGGCATCGTCAGGATCCGGTTTCCGCGAAGGAACTCAAGCGTATGGATGCCGTTTCCGATTACCAGCACAACCGTAATCCTTTCATTGAATACCCGTGTCTGGCAGAGTATATATGGGGAAAGCGCAAAGGACAAACGGCTTCGTTTGCAACGCTTAAGAACACATACGATGCGGATTATTTGTCCTTGCCGGCAGACAAACGCGATGGCTGTGATTGCACCGCAACCGAGATGGTGACACAACAGCAGGCGCCTGCTGTCAAAGCCATCAAGCACATTGTCAATGGTCAGTTGGTTATCGAAATCAACGGAATTCAATACAACGCCCAAGGCGCGCGCATCGAATAATCCAGTCTCCGACAGCGAAGCGGTCTAATCGCCAATACAGGGATTATTCCGTTTCTCGTATCCGATAGTAGTGGTGTATCCGTGTCCCGGGTACACCTCTGTTTTTTCGGGTAGCTGCATGAGTTGTGCCAATGATTGCATCAGTTGGTTCATATCACCTCCGGGCAAATCCGTTCGTCCAACACTTTCCTGAAACAGCGTGTCGCCGGTGAAGATAATCCCTTCGGACTCAAAGTAATAGCAGACGCTGTCTTCTTTGTGCCCGGGCGTATAGAGCATTTTGAAGGTCAACCCTGCAGCGTTGTCTGAGGGGGTCTTGTAATCAACGACTTTTGCTTTCGGGAAGTGTTGCTGCACAAACTCCAATCCGCACACATGATCCGGATGCTCATGCGTAATAAGTACTGCTTCCGGCACAAGATGATGTTCCGTAAGATACTCCAACACGCGTTTTTCTTCTTTTTCACCGTACATTCCGGGGTCGATAATCACGCATGTCTGTGCATTTTCATCCGTAGAAACAATGTATGTGCACTCTCTGAACGGATTGCAATAGAAAGTCTTAATCTGTAGCATAATCAATAATTTTGCCGCAAAGATATGGAAAAATTTGCATATATGCAAAAAAAGCAGTACTTTTGTGCCAAATTTGTAAAAAATAGTTTGTTAATGTATCTGTTTTATACCCCCCATATAATCGGTGGAATCGAAGAAATCGGACAATCCTACAGTTTGAACGAGGAGGAGTCCGGCCATTGCGTGCGGGTGTTGCGTTATACCCGCGGCGATGAAATTCTGCTTACCAACGGGCAGGGTATGACCTACACGGCTCGTATTACCAATCCGCATCCCAAGCATTGCGAGTTTGAGGTGCTGACTGCCGAAAAGCAGCAACCGCACCATAAAGCGTATATCCATATCGCCATTGCGCCGACAAAGAACATTGAACGGCTGGAGTGGGCGATAGAGAAATGCACGGAAATAGGTGTGGACGAGATTACGCCCCTGCTGTGCCGGTTCTCGGAACGCAAACAGTTGCGCACGGACAGACTGCAGAAGATTATGCTCAGCGCTGCCAAACAATCGTTAACGCCATATTTGCCGAAATTGAACGAACTGACGCCCTACGATGAGTTTGTCAGGGCGGCAAAGGAGGAACAGAAGTTCATCGCGCATTGCTATAAAGACGAAAAGCGGGAGCTGAAAGATTGTCTGCAACCCGCTGCCAAAAGCGTGTTGGTGCTTATCGGACCCGAAGGCGATTTCTCGGAACAGGAGGTGGAAGAAGCGCTGCAATTGGGCTTTGTGCCGGTCAGCCTCGGAAACAGCCGTCTGCGCACGGAAACCGCTGCTATTGTGGCTTGTCATACAATTGTGTTGATTGATGGTTGATATTATACATATTGATCAGGAGTGGCTACTGGCGATAAACGGCGCCCATGCGCCGTGGTTGGACCAGCTATTCTGGTATATTAGCCAGGCTTGGTTGTGGATTCCGCTGTACGCCTTGCTGATTGGCTTGCTGATAGGACAGTTCGGCTGGAAAAAAGGCCTGCTATATACCGTAGCCTTGATTGCAGCTGTCGGTTTGAGCGATTATGTTTCCTCCGGCATTATCAAAGGAATTGTCTGTCGTCTCCGTCCTACGCATGAACCGGCTTTGGCGGGGCTTGTACATATCGTGAACGGCTACACCGGCGGGCAATACGGTTTTGTCAGTTCGCACGCGGCAAACACAATGTCCCTCGCGGTGCTGTTCGGGCTGATTTGGAGACAAAAAAACAACCACGGCTGGTGGTTGATGGTGTATGTGGCGGTGAACTGCTACAGCCGGATGTATCTCGGGGTACATTATCCGGGCGATATATTGGGTGGATTGATGGTCGGTACAATTATGGCGCTGGCCGTGTACGGGGTGTGTCGCTGGGTTGATTGTAAAGCAAATGCGGGTGACGCGGGCGCGTCTGAACCTCGTGGTTCATGAAACGGTCGAATTGCTCGGGTGTGAGAATGGATTGCAACTCCTTAATCATATCCTGCAAACGTTGCAAATCCTCGGCGCGTGTATTGCTGGCAGCCCGGAGCCGCGCATATTTGAGGTGCATACGGTAAAGCGTATCCAGTTGAGCGTTATCCGTCAAACCCAATTCGCGTGAAAGCATCGCATTTTGCTTGCGGGCAATCTCCTCGGGAGTGCGTTGAGGCTGACAATCAGGAGGATTCTGACCGAATACAGAGGCACACAAGCCTGCAAAAACGAATATAACCAAGCGGCGTTTCATATACCGCCGATACTACAAAAAACGTGCCAAACGTTATGCGTTTTGAAACATTTATCGCACAAAGATTGTATTTTTCGCAAAAAGGCGAAAATCGTTCGTCGCGTCCTGCCGTCCGTGTGGCGCTGGCTGGGATTATCATCGGCGTGCTGGTAATGATTGTCACGGTGTGCGTGGTAGTCGGTTTCAAACAGACAATAACGGAGAAAGTGGTCGGTTTTGCCGCGCATTTGCGGGTGGTGAACTTTGACAATAACAACACGTTCGAAATGCAGCCGGTCGCTGTTTCGGATTCGCTGTTAGATGTCCTTGCCGCCTTGCCGCACATTGATGGCGTGAATATTTTTGCCACCAAGCCGGGAATTATCAAGACCGACGATGCGTTTCAAGGCGTTGTGTTCAAGGGTACAACGTATTGGGATTACTTTGCGGACAACTTGACAGACGGTGCTTTGCCGGAGGCGGAGAACGAAATAATCGTGTCGCAGAAGCTATGCCGGTTGTTGTCCGTCAAGGCGGGTGATGCGTTGCTATGCTATTTCGTGGGAGACAAAGTACGGGCGCGGAAATTCATGATTTCCGGCGTGTACAGCACAGGTTTCGGGGAATTTGACGAACGGTTTATCCTCGGCCAAGTGGAAGTTGTGCGCCGTTTGAACGGCTGGAACGACCATCAGGCTTCGGGCATCGAATTGCGGGTGGATAATATGCGGCATCTTGATGAAGCGGCAGACAATGTGTTCTTTGCCACCGCCAATCGCTTTGACGCGGACGGAAACGCATATTATATGGAGACTTTGGAGCAACTCAATCCGCAAGTGTTCTCCTGGTTGGATTTGTTGGATATGAACGTTGTGGTGATTATTCTGCTGATGTTGGCGGTGTCGGGCTTCAATATCATATCGGGATTGATTATTCTGATATTGGATTCGATTCAGATGATTGGCGTAGTCAAAGCGCTTGGCGCCACAAACAAACAAGTGCGGCGCATATTCATCACGCAGGGCGCAATGCTTATCGGCAAGGGAGTAGTGTGGGGGAATATTATCGGTCTCGCGCTGTGTGCAATAGAGTATGTTTGCCACCTCATACCGCTTGACGCCGCCACGTATTACGTGAATTACGTGCCCATCGCTTTCCCGATAGGGTGGCTCTTGCTGCTGAATATTGGTACCATTGCCGTAACGGTATTGATATTATTGGCGCCCTCTGCGCTTGTCACAAAGATTAGTCCCGCAAAAGTAATGTATTTTGAATAATGCCCGAATGAAATTCCGCACAGAAATAGAAATCCCGAAATCTCCGTGGCAGATAGGCTATAAAGACAAAATAGCCCTACTTGGCTCATGTTTTTCGGACAATATTGCCCGCAAACTGGAGCAATATTCGTTTCAGGTAGTTGCCAATCCGACCGGCACATTGTATAATCCGGTCTCGATTGCACGTCACATGGATGATGAGATTGTGCGCGAAGCGGATGTCTTCATCATCACCTTCGGCACGGCGTGGGTCTATGTGGATAAAAGCACGCAGGAAGTGGTGGATAACTGCCAGAAACGCCCTGCTTCAGATTTTATCCGCCAGCGCCTGAATGTCGATGAAATCGTGAAAATCTGGCAACCGATTATAGAAAAGCACGCGGACAAACGCTTTATTTTTACCGTTTCGCCGATTCGCCATTTGAAGGACGGCTTGCACGAAAACAACTTAAGCAAAGCCATCTTGCTTTTGGCAATAGAACAATTGACACAATTATTCAATCAATCGTCCAATTGTCAATTATCTTATTTTCCGGCGTATGAATTGTTGTTGGACGATCTCCGCGATTATCGTTTCTATTCGGATGATTTGTTGCATCCGAATCCGGCAGGCATTTCGTATATCTGGGAGCGTTTTGTGCCAACCTACATGTCAGAAGCAACGCAGGCCGAAATGAACGAACTCTTTGCCTTGTGGCTCAACCGCAATCACATTTCTTTGCATCCCGGCTCGCCGGAAGATATGCAATTCAAAGCGCGTACTGCCGAGCAGTTCCGCACCCTGAAATCCAAATATCCGTGGATATAGTAAAAAGAAAATTTCAGGTTCAAGAACCGCATAATAAGGTAAATCTCCATAAAATACCAAAAAATCGCAACGAAATTTGCAGAAAAATAAATTTTTTTCCATCTGCACTTGCAGATGTCGATTTTTTGTTGTAATTTTGTCGCAAAAATATAAAAGTCATGCGAAATTCTGGTAAACACGGTCTCTGGAGCGGATTTTGTATTTGACCGTCATTCAGCAGGAACAACGTATTGAGATGTTAGAAGCATAGTTAAAACGGTAAAAGTATAATCTATAAAAATGATACTATCATGAAAACAGGCAAAATTATATGGTTGATGGCCTTGATTATGGCACTGTTCGCATGCAAGAAATCTAATAATCCCATAGAAAATCCGGCAGAGAATAAATCTGTACCTC
>CAJOFT010000038.1 GCA_905234025.1 Paludibacteraceae bacterium | reverse complement strand
ACCTTGTTTGGTCAGGATGGCAGTCATTTTGTTCTTCAACTGCTTGGCAACCTCTTTGCTGAAATTGAGACTGGGATCAACGTACGGCGAAATCGCAATACGTGCAGCATCGTCAGCACTGCCGAGTTCGTTTTGTGCGAAAACGGGCAAGCCTAACAACGCAATAATGCAGATTGACAATAACTTTTTCATAATTTCACAATTTTATTCACCGATAATAAGTTGTGCCTGACCCAGACCACGCATTTGAATCTTGGAAGGAACACCCATTCCTTTCAGTTTCTTGCGCAGACCGTTGAGCCATTGTTTAGCCTGAATGGCTTTGCCGTTGGCGTCAAACAACGGAATACGGGCGGAATCGTAATACATAGAGGACTTGGAAGCACTCTTCTGGTGATTACGTCCGGATACGCAGTTTGCGCTAATCCAGTCTTCGATAATCTCAGTCAGTTCATCGCCGTCCACTTCGGTATCAAGACCATCCTCCCAACCGGAAATGGTATTGATGCGGACGCTGATTTCACGTCCCATTGTCTGCATGCTCTGGAAATGCTCCATGAGTTGAGCAGTGAAAGCCTCAATGCTACCATTAACGGCTTCCTGAAGAAGGTCTTGGAGGGAAACGGCCATCGAGGGACCATACTTGATCACACCTGTAGAAGCAATCTGCTTGCTGGTGTAAGCATCAAAACCGGTCAAATCGTAGTAAATAGTTTTTTTCGGACCCATTTGCTCGGTGTAGTAATTGATATGCATTGCAATATCAGGACCGGCAGTTGCCATAAGTTGGTCGTAAGGGGTCGTTTCAATATCGTACTCGGAAGCGTTGTCCAGAGCAGCCTCGAAATCTTGATTCGCCAGATTCTGCTCAAGGTCAACCAAATCAAAACCACGGTCTGTCATCAGTTTACCGATGGTGCGGATTGCGGGACCAAGATCCTTGTTGTCAATCAGCGCCTTGTCGTATTCCTGAACGCGTACTTCTTTGCCGTTAGCTTTGGTAACGGTTTTCTCAAAGCCGTTCTGGTGGCACCATGCATTGGAAGGAAGTACCATCAAACTGGGCTTAACCGCTTGTGCAAAAAGAGCTGTTGCAGCAAACGAAACAAGTGCAAATGCAATAAATAAACGTTTCATAATTGCTCGATTTTAGAAAAGTGAATTCAATGATTGAAGCCAGCCTTTTTGCTCCAGATATTTGCGCAGGTCAGCGCGGTTAACGCTAACGGTAACGCCAATCTTCCACTCTTTTTTGAGTTGGATCTTGTCTGCGGGAGCAACGGCTCCGTTGTTGATGAACTGAACAAAACGTCTGTATTCACCGCCATCCTTGAAGAACTCTTTCAGTTCGTCTGCATGGTCAATCTCAAGATTGGAGGTACCTGCCAAAGCGGGTTTGTAACCGATTTGCTTGAAGATTACAGCGTGAACAGCGTTTTTACCAGCCTGATTGAGGGCTTGGTTGTCTTTCTTGGCGTAGGTCCAAATCTTGAAGATGTCACTCTTTCCGTCTTTGGCTACCTTGCCGAGGTCTTGTACCTCATAGCGCCAGGTCATTGTCTCTTTGTCCATTTTCTTGTTGGCGAAAGCCGGCAAGATGAACATGGCAGCGAGAGCTGCAAATAATACTTTTTTCATAACTTATTTCTTTCCTTTTTTAACAAACATACTCGGGGTAGCGTTTTTGAACTTGCTCAGGTGGGTACCGATAGCCTCAACGTTTACGCCTTCCAGATCAGCGGAAGCGGCATTGTCAATGTTCTCGTTGTCCCAAACACCGTTTACAAATTGCTCGCCTTGCCATTTAACGACTTTTACAATACCAACATATTTGTATTTGGTAATGCCTTTTTCGTTAACGAACGGCTCATAAAGTCTGAAGCTGTCACCCACTTTGATACCTTCTTTCGTACCCATATCGGCAATGATACCGCCTTTGGCGTCAATACCCAGTACGGGAACCATCGGACGGAACTCCTCATATGCATTCTGCATTTTTGCAAACTGGTTGTTGAGAGCTCTGTGGATAGTTTTCTGAACCATGTGAGAAACTTCTTTTCCTTTGTCTGCTTTCTTGGGGATGCAGGTGGCTTTGCTGTTGGTGCCGCCTACGAAATCCAGATGGAACTCCATGGCATTGAACTTCGCCATATCAATATGGGAAGCGTCTGTCCAGATCTTGTAGAATTCATTGGCAATCGAATCGTTCCACTGCAGTTTATAGAGCAGGGCATTGGTGAAAGCAGTGTAACCTTGTTTCATCTTCTCATAGGTTGCGATTGCCGCGATGTCTGTGAGTGTGCTGGTACCGGCAACTTCACCAATCTTGAGCATAACGTTCTTGGTGAAAGCGGCAATAGGCTCACTGCTGTAGAAGTCCACTTTGGAGAATGCAACGAAGGTGTTGGCCATGGTAGCGTCTGCCAATTCGTTGAACAGGCTTACTTGTGCGCCAAGAACGGTCTCGGCAGAAGCATTTGCCTGATTCTGGGTGGCAGAATAGCAAGCCAACTTGAAGAGCAGCGTGTCGCTTACTTCACCTGCATCGCTGATGCTCCACCATTTGCGAATAAGTTGGTGAGCAATCTCGTTTTCACACTCTTTAATGGATTTGCGGAGTGTGTCACGATACTCTTTACCGTCTAACATAGCGAGGATACTTGACAATCCTCCGGCATCCAGACCGTCCAAAGCACCGGGTTTTCCGTACTCTGCCAGCACTTCCATAATGGAACCTTTGGCTGCACCGACATCCTTGCGGACGAAAGGAATGGTGAATTCATTGTACAGAGCGGGGAAGTCATAACTTGTCCATGCTTCTTGTACACCATTCAGAATCTCTTCGTCGGTAATAATCAATGTTCCTTCTGCTGCCTCTGCATCAGCGGTCAGCAAAACAAGATGCAGCGAAGGACGCTGATACTCTTTGGTCACTTTTGCGTTTGCTGTTACTAAGGCTGCAGCCAGCAAAGCCACACAAAATAATGTTTTCTTAATCATAATTGAATAAATTGAGTTTTTAAAAAGGTGCCTACTCACTTTTCAGGCTTTTCGGCTTACTCCTTTAATATATTACTTTTCGTCTTCAACGGCTGCTTGTGCGGCTGCCAATCGTGCGATAGGTACGCGGAACGGCGAGCAGGATGCGTAGTTCATGCCAACGCGGGCGCAGAACTTCACGCTGCTCGGTTCGCCACCATGCTCACCGCAGATACCGGTGCGCAATCCCGGACGAACGGCACGGCCTTTCTCGACCGCCATCTTGATAAGTTGGCCAACGCCTTTCTGATCCAATACCTGGAACGGGTCTGCTTTCAGGATCTTCTTTTCCAGATATACAGGCAGGAACGAAGCAATATCGTCACGGCTGTAACCGAAGGTCATTTGTGTCAGGTCGTTGGTTCCGAAGCTGAAGTATTGTGCCTCGGTTGCGATACGGTCTGCCGTCAGGGCTGCACGAGGAATCTCAATCATGGTGCCGACTTCATATTCCACTTCAATGCCGTATTCTGCAAATACCTCTTTGGCTACGCGGTCTATGATTTCTTTCTGTTGTTTGAACTCATACAGGATACCAATCAGCGGAACCATTACTTCCGGCATCGGGTGTTTGCCCTCTTTCTTCAGTTCGCAAGCAGCCGACATGATGGCGCGGGTCTGCATAGCCGTGATTTCAGGGAATGTGATACCCAGACGGCATCCGCGGTGACCGAGCATCGGGTTGTTCTCAGCCAACGATGCAACGCGTTGTTGAATCTCAAGAACGGATACACCCATTTCTTTTGCCATGGTCTCCTGACCGGCGATATCATGGGGTACGAACTCATGCAAAGGAGGATCAAGCAGACGGATGTTCACAGGGCAGCCGTCCATTGCTTCAAGGATTCCCTTGAAGTCAGCCTTCTGATAGGGCAGGAGTTTGGCGAGGGCTTTTTCACGACCGGCAGCGTCTTTGGCAAGAATCATCTCACGCATGGCGATAATCTTCTTGTCATCGAAGAACATATGCTCCGTACGGGTCAGACCGATACCTTTGGCGCCGAATGCGCGTGCTACTTGTGCATCGTGCGGAGTGTCGGCATTGGTACGAACCTGCAGTTTGGTATATTTGTCGCAGAGATCCATAAGTGCTTTGAAGTCACCGGACAATTCGGCTGCTTTTGTCGGAATCTCACCGGCATAAACTTGACCGGTAGAACCGTTAAGGGAGATATAATCGCCTTCTTTGTAGGTTACGCCTTCAATGGTAACGGTTTTTGCTTTGTAGTCCACGAGGATGGCACCTGCACCCGAAACGCAGCACTTACCCATTCCGCGGGCAACAACGGCTGCATGGGAGGTCATACCGCCGCGGGCGGTCAGGATACCTTCTGCTGCTGACATACCGGCAAGGTCTTCAGGACTGGTTTCGATACGAACCATGATTACTTTGTGACCATTGCCATGCCATTCTTGTGCATCGTCAGCGTGGAATACGATTTGTCCGCAAGCGGCACCCGGAGATGCGGGCAGACCTTGCGTGATAACTTTTGCTTTCTTCAGGGCGTCCTTGTCGAAAACAGGGTGGAGCAGTTCGTCCAGCTTCTGCGGCTCGCAGCGCAGGATGGCTTCTTTCTCGGAAATAACGCCTTCACGGACAAGATCCATCGCAATCTTTACCATAGCGGTACCGGTACGTTTGCCGTTACGGGTTTGGAGGAACCACAGCTTGCCTTCTTGAACGGTGAACTCCATATCTTGCATGTCGCGGTAGTGGTCTTCCAACTTCTGCTGAATACTGTTCAGTTCAGCATAGAGAGCAGGCATAGCCTCTTCCATGGACGGATATTTTGATGCACGGTCTTCTTCGCTGATACCTTGCAGTGCTGCCCAGCGGCGGCTGCCTTCAATGGTGATTTGTTGCGGCGTACGGATACCTGCTACCACGTCTTCGCCTTGTGCATTTACAAGGTATTCACCGTTGAACAGATTCTCACCGGTAGCGGCGTCACGGCTGAAGCATACACCCGTTGCGGAGGTCTCTCCCATATTACCGAATACCATTGCCATTACGCTCACGGCTGTTCCCCATTCGTCAGGAATTCCTTCCATCTTGCGGTAGAGAATGGCGCGCTCGTTCATCCAGCTGCGGAATACAGCGCAAATGGCACCCCACAATTGCTCAATCGGATTGGTCGGGAAGTCGCTGCCGGTTTGCTCTTTGATGGCGGCTTTGAAGCGTGCCACAAGCAGTTTCAGCTCTTCAACGTTCAAATCCTTGTCCAGTTTGATGTGGCGGATTTCCTTCACTTCGTCAATGATCTTCTCGAACGGGTCAATGTCGGTTTTGTTGACAGGTTTCATGCCGAGCACCACGTCTCCGTACATCTGTACGAAACGGCGGTAGCTGTCATAAACGAAGTGAGGATTGTTGGTCTTAACGCACATGCCTTCTGCCACTTCATCGTTCAAACCGAGGTTGAGGATGGTGTCCATCATACCGGGCATCGAAGCGCGTGCGCCTGAACGAACGGATACGAGCAGCGGATTCTTCGGGTCTCCGAATTTGCAGTTCATTAAACTCTCAATGTGCTTAACGGCAGCCATTACATCGTCATTAAGAAGTTGCATAATCTTCTCCTGACCTACTTCGTAGTACTCGTTGCACACGTCGGTTGTAATGGTGAATCCCGGAGGAACGGGAACACCTACAAGGTTCATTTCGGCGAGGTTTGCACCTTTTCCGCCTAACTCTTCACGCATCTTTGCGTTTCCTTCGGCTTTACCATTGCCGAAAGTGTAAACACGTTTTTTCTGTTCCATTTTACTTGTTATTATTGTTAAATGTTTGCTATTTACGATTGTTCAAAATATAGAAGTCCTTATACCATTTCTTAAAGTCATCAGCAGTTTCATAACCGAATCCCCAATGTAAGAACCTACCCAATAGCAGCGCTTTAAGTGACATGGGAGTACCGTCATCTTCATTGAAATGTTCCAATCCCCATTTAATATAGGTGTCCAGCATTGCACGCAATTGTGATACACCTTCTTCATCAAAATGAAAACCAACCCACACTCTCTCATAATCTGCCGCCATTATATTGGCAGAAGAGTATATGTCGTCGCTTCCATTGTAATACCTACACTTGCTGATGTAGTATTCACGCGTCTGTTTCCCGTCTGTATTCACGCCATCCACTTTTCAGCCCGCAAAAGTACAACTTTTTTTTTATATATACAAATATTTTTACACAATTTTGGCAGGATTGAGTTTTTCGCGTATCTTTATATATATTAAGGTGTCCTTTTTGGCATACGCGATTTGAACATATCCCATTCCGATACCTACTTTCGTTGTCGGCAGCATAATACCCGATGTCACATGACCAATCGTATGGCCTGCCTCGTCGCAAATCTCATATCCGTTACGCGGAATGGCACGTTCCAGACACTCGAAATGTACCAATTTGCGGCTGATGCCTTTGGCTTTCTGCTTCAGCAGGAACTCTTTGTCAATGAAATCTTTTGCATCAAATTTCACAATCCATCCCAATCCGGCTTCAAGCGGTGAGGTTGTGTCGTCTATGTCATGGCCGTACAAACAATACCACTTCTCCAAACGCAGGCTGTCACGTGCGCCTAATCCGATAGGTGCAAGGCCGTATTCTTTACCGACTTCAAACAACGCATTCCAAATCTGAACGCCGTCTTCTTTCTTGAAATACAACTCAAATCCGCCTGCTCCGGTATAACCGGTATTGCTTAATAGTACGCCTTGAATGCCTGCGAATGACCATTCGCGGAAGGAATAATAAGGAATCGCACTCAAATCGGCGTCTGTCAGTTTCTGCAACATCTCCGTTGCTTTCGGTCCCTGAACAGCCAACTGACCGTATTTGTCGCTTGCATTCTCCAATTTGCAATCGTCCAATCCTAAATTGTTCAATTGCAAATTCACCCATTCCCAATCTTTGTCAATATTGCCGGCATTAACCACCAGCAGATATTTTGTCGTCGAATACTTATAGACAATCAAATCATCTACAATACCGCCTTTCCCGTTCGGGAAGCAGGTGTATTGGGCTTTTCCGGCGTCCAATTTGTTGATGTCGTTGGTGGTGATATATTGCAGGAAATCGGCTGCCTGAGTGCCTTTTACCCAAAACTCGCCCATATGGCTGACATCGAATACGCCGACACCTTCACGGACAATCCGGTGTTCTTCCTGAATGCCGGTCGGATACTGGATAGGCATGTTAAAGCCTGCAAACTCTGCCATTCTTGCGCCCAGCGCAATATGAATGGCGGTAAATGGTGTTTCTTTTAACATATTAGATATTTTAACGGTTTAACAGTTTAACAATCTCCAAAATAACCGCATATGCAGCCTCAAGAGACTGAACAGGCAGATACTCAAACCGGCTGTGGAAATTCTCGCCTCCGGCAAAGATATTGGGGCAGGGAAGTCCTTCAAACGACAACCGTGCACCGTCTGTTCCGCCGCGGATAGGCTGTACTTTGGGTGTTACGCCGACATTTTTCATGGCTTCTTCCACAAGCGTAACAATATGCATCACCGGTTCCACTTTTTCGCGCATATTGTAATATTGGTCGCGGATGGCAATCTCTGCTGTGCCTTCGCCGTATTCGCGGTTGACCTTGCGCACAAGGTGTTCCATTTCGCGTTTGCGGCTTTCGAAACGTGCTCGGTCATGGTCGCGGATGATATAATTCAGCGTTGTTTCTTCCACGGTTCCGCTCATGCCCACAAGATGATAAAATCCTTCGTAGCCTTGCGTATGTTCCGGCGTTTCCCAGCGTGGCAGCATAACCGCCAACTGGTACGCGATACGCATGGAGTTCAGCATCTTGTGATACCCGTAACCCGGATGCACGTTCACGCCGTGAACGGTTATCTTGCACGCAGCGGCATTGAAGTTCTCGAACTCCAACTCACCGATCGCACCGCCGTCCATCGTATAGGCGAAATCGCAACCGAACTTTTTCACGTCAAAATGGTCGGCACCTTGACCGATTTCCTCGTCCGGCGTGAAACCGACACGGATCTTGCCGTGCTTGATTTCCGGATGTTGAAGCAGATACTCGCACGCGGTCACAATCTCCGCGATGCCGGCTTTGTCGTCTGCGCCGAGCAGTGTCTTGCCGTTTGTCACAATGATATCGTTGCCTTTGTAGCGCAGAATTTCAGGATATTTGGCAGTTTCCAGAACAATATTTTCTTCCTCGTTCAGCACAATGTCTTTTCCGTCATAATTCTTCACAATCCGCGGCTGCACATGTTTACCGCTTGCATCCGGTGACGTGTCCATATGTGCAATAAAACCAATCACAGGACTCTTGGCTCTTAGCTCTTCGCTATTGGCTTCCAGCGTTGCCATAATATAGCCGTTCTCATCCAAATCCACTTCCTGCATGCCGATGGCTTTCAGTTCGTCCCGCAGGTACTTCGCAAACTCAATCTGCCCGGGAGTGGAGGGCGTGAGATTCGTGTTTTCGTCCGAAGTCGTGCAGAAAGACACGTACTTCAAAAATCTGTCTGTTATATTCATACGGTTGTCATTTTGTCAGTTTCGTTGTTCGCATATGCGATAATATTGTCTGTCATGGCATCGCACATGGCTTTGCGTCCTTCCCATGTGCCTGTCCCGATATGTGGCACAAGCAGCACATTGTCCAAATCCTTCAGTTCCTCGCTTATTTCCGGCTCATGCTCATACACATCCAATGCCGCACCGGCTATCCATTTTTCCCGAAGTGCTTTAACTAACATTTTCTCATCCACATGTGCACCGCGCGCAGTGTTTATCAGAAACGCCTCCGGCTTCATCATTTTCAGTTCCCGTTCACCAATCAGATGGTGTACCGCTTTCGTGTAGGGCAGGTTCAGACTTACATAATCCGCCGTCCGCAGCAACGTTTCCATATCCACATATTCCGCCTGACGTATTACCTCTTTTTCCAAATTGTCAAATTGTAAATTGTCCAATTGTAAATCAAGACGATGTCGATTGTGGTACACAATCTTCATCCCGCACGCAATTGCCCGTCGTGCCACCGAACGCCCGATATTTCCCATTCCGATGATACCCAGCGTCTTGCCGTACAGCGAATGTCCCAAATTCCGCAACAGCCCGAATTGCACCGCATTTTCCCGTATTCCGCGGTCTAATTCTGCGGTTCGCCGCGCAATGCCCATAATCAGCGCCATGCACAGTTCTGCCGTTGGCTCAATCACCGGTTGCGGCGTATTCGTGACCAAAATTCCGCGCCGGTGACATTCCTCCACGTCAATATTGTCATATCCCACGCCGAATTGCGCAACAAGCTTCAGATTGGGCAACTTGTCCAACAGTTCTTTCCGCACAGGCTTGTAGAAATTGGTCGTCAGCACTTCCGCATCCTGCCAATCGCCGTTTGCCTCTGCCAGACACGTATCCGGCACAAGCTCATGCCTTTCCAGACGCTCAAACCACTCGCGTGGCAACATCGTGTCGATAATGATTTTCATGTATGCGCACAAAATAACCGCGCAAAGTTACACATATTTTTTTACATACACAAATTTTTGCAAAAAAGATTCACGAAAAAATGTTTTTTTGTCATTTTATTTGCATATATGCAAAAATAGTTGTACTTTTGCGCCAAATTTGTGTAATATGGATAAATTTTTGATTTCCGGAATCCAGCAAATCGGCGTGGGAACGGAGAATTTCCGCAAATCGTGGAACTGGTTTATCGAGATGTTCGGTGTGGATGTCAAGATTCTTGAGGATGATACCGTTGCGGAACGCATGTTGCCTTACACCGGCGGTCATCCGCAAAAACGCCATGCGTGTATCGCCATGAACATGCAGGGCGGAGGAGGTTTCGAGATTTGGCAGTATTCCGAGCGCAAACCTGTGCCCGCCAAATTTGCCATCGCAGTAGGCGATTTGGGCGTGTTTGCCGCTAAAGTCAAATGCCGCGATGTGGAGAAATTCCATGAACAGATCAAAACGAAGTGGAACGAAGTCTCCGACGTCTCGAAACTGCCAAACGGCACCAAGTGTTTCTACGTCAAGGACCTTTACGGCAACTGCTTCCAGCTGGTCGAGGAGAAAAGTGTCTTTATTGAGCAGTACAAACTCACCGGAGGTATCTTCGGAGCCATGGTTGGCGTAACCGATATGAAGAAGTCGATTGACTTCTACTGCAAGGTGCTCGGCTATGACAATATTATATATGACGAGACCGGCAGTTTTGACGATTGGACGCTTCTGGAATCCTCCGAAGGGAAGTGCCGCCGCGTTTTGCTGGGTACTTCGCAGCCGCGAAAAGGTGCTTTTTCAGGAATCTTCGGAGACAGCACAATCGAACTGGTGCAGGTGCTGGAGCGCACGCCCAGAAAGATTTACGACGGACGTTTTTGGGGCGATCCGGGATTCATACAAATCTGTTTCGATGTCACCAACATGTCCGAACTGGGCAAGTTCTGCGCCAAGGCGGGTCATCCGTTCACCGTGGACAGTTGTCCCGATGGCGAAGTTTTTGACATGGGCGAAGCTTCCGGGCATTTCACCTACATCGAAGATCCGGACGGCACGCTTATCGAGTTCGTCGAAACGCATCGGATTCCGATTGTCAAAAAACTGAACTGGTATCTGGACATGCGCAAGCGCGACCGCGAAAAGCAGCTTCCGAAATTCCTCTTCTGGCTCATGGGCTTGGTCAGCAAACAACGTCCGAAATCATAAATTGCAACAACCGGACACCAACCCTCACCCTGCCAGTGACGGCAACAAGACCCGAGAGAAGTATGAGACAACAATAAGACTTATACAAGAAATTTATAATTCAAATAAAATAACACTATGCAAGTTGACATTTTTGACAAAATCCGTAAATCCACGGGCGGACCGATTGGCCAGTACCGCGAGAAGGCTGACGGATATTTTGCTTTCCCGAAACTGGAAGGCGAGTTGGGACCGCACATGCGCTTCAACGGACAGGAAGTGCTCTGCTGGAGCCTGAACAACTATCTTGGTTTGGCAAACCATCCCGAAGTGCGCAAAACGGATGCTGAAGCTGCTGCCAAATGGGGCATGGCTTATCCGATGGGAAGTCGTATGATGACCGGTCAGACCGCTCTCCACGAAGAAATGGAGCGCCGTTTGGCGGCGTTCGAGAAGAAAGAGGCGGCGTTCCTCTTCAACTTCGGTTACCAGGGCATTCTCTCCACCATTGATTCCCTCGTAAGCCGTCACGACGTAATCGTTTACGACGCAGAAGCGCATGCTTGCTTGCTGGACGGAATCCGTCTGCACATCGGCGAAAAGTACAAATTCCGCCACAACGACATTGTGGATTGCGAGAAAGTCCTCGCGCGTGCCTGCAAGATTGCCGACGAAAAGGGTGGTGGTGTACTTGTAATCACCGAAGGTGTGTTCGGTATGACCGGCGCACTCGGAATCCTCGACCAGATTGTTGCGCTCAAAAAGAAATACAGCTTCCGCTTCATGATTGACGATGCCCACGGTTTTGGCGTAATGGGTCCTCACGGACGCGGCACTTCCGAGCATTTCAACGTCATGGACGGCGTGGATATTTATATCGGCGCATATGCCAAATCAATGGCTACCATCGGCGGATTCGTCGCTTCCGAGAAGGACATCATTACCTATCTCCGTTATAATATGCGTTCGCAGATGTACGCCAAATCACTTCCGATGCCGATTGTTGAAGGCTGCCTGAAGCGTCTGGAGATTATTGACAGCCCCGAAGGCGACGAGCGCCGCAAACAGCTCTGGACCGTTACCCACCGCCTGCAGAAAGGTTTCCGTGACCTTGGTTACGAAATCGGTCCGGCAGAAGCATGCGTAACGCCTGTTCACTTGGCATGTGGTATCAATCAGGCTTCGAACATCGCAGTGGATTTGCGTGAGAACTATCATATCTTCTGCTCGATTGTCTGCTATCCGGTTATTCCTCCCGGAATGCTGATTTTCCGTATTATCCCGACGGCGGCACACTCCATCGAAGACGTGGATTACACGCTTTCTGCCTTCAAGGAGATCAAGGAGCGTCTCGCCAAAGGCGATTACGACAAGGAAATCCCCGACATGGCTCTGATTAAGTAATGTGCGAAGCACCATTTTAACTCTTTAACGTTCGCTTGGCGAACCATTTTAACGATGTTAACCGTTTGGATCACCGGTGCTTCGTCCGGAATCGGAGAAGCCTGTGCATATGAATACGCGAAAGGTGGGAATCAACTGATTCTCACCTCTTCGTCGCGTGAGCGTCTGGAGCCTGTGGCTGCTAAATGCCGTGAGAAAGGTGCAAAGGATGTGCTTGTCCTTCCATCTGATTTCAACGACCTCGAAGGCATCAAATTGTTGGCTCGCACGGCGTGGGACGCATTCGGCGGAATAGACGTGCTGTTCTGCAATGCCGGAATTAGTCAGCGCACGTCTGTGGAAGATACGTCTATGGACATGGTGCGCCAAATCATGGAGATCAACTACTTTGCACCGGTGGCTTTGGCAAAAGCCATATTGCCTTTGATGCTACAGGTGGGTGGGGGACATATTGCCGTCACCACCTCTATTGCCGGCGTATTCGGCTTCCCGCTGCGCTGTGCTTATTCTTCTTCCAAACATGCTTTGTACGGTTTCTTCGAAACCTTGCAAGCCGAGTATTACGATAAAGGCATCCGTGTTACGATTGTCTGTCCAGGCCGCGTAAGAACCAATATCTCCGTGAATGCGTTGGACAAAGGCGGTGAGAAACACGGCACGATGGATCCCGGTCAGGACAAGGGCTTGCCTGCCGATAAAGCCGCTAAACAGATTGTCCGTGCCATCAATAAAGGCAGACGTGAAATCCTCATCGGTCGCGGTGAATTGGTTATGGTCTATATCAAACGTTTCTTCCCATCTCTCTGCGCCCGCCTCTCCCGCCGCCTCAAACCGATGTAAAAGCATTGACAAAAATAATAAAAAATGACACTAATATTTGCAGAAAAATAAATTTTTCTCCATCTGCACTTGCAGATGTCGATTTTTTGTCGTAATTTTGCAGGCAAAATTGTAAATAATTTGTTATGCCGAGGGCTGCAGCCATGGGTTCGTAGATGAGGTAGAGTTCGCGTGCGCCGGATTGCACGCAAGAATCGTTTATGGTACGAATCTCCGCTTCAGTGGCACCAGAGGGCACACAAACGACCATTTTGATGGATTTCTTGAATAGTTTGCCTTGATTTGGAATGAGATTGATTAACCCTCGAATCATCATCTCGCAGGCTTTGTAGTCCGCGATGACGCCCTTCTTGAGTGGTCGGACGGTGTAATCTTGTTTTCTCCGTGGTCAATCATGACAGTGGCTTGGTCAGGGCGAACAAACGTGACAGAAAGAGAGACCGTAGGTAAATATAAAAGAAAAACCGCCGACTCGTCACGAGCCAGCGGTTTCACAGCGTTTATTAACGTCTGTCTGCGTTGTATATACGTAGATTCTATTCTCTCTTTCGGATTTTGGCATCAGGGTCCACATGAAGTTGATCCTGGTCATCAATTGGTATCCACCAGAGTTCTTTTATCTTGTGGCGTAGATGTTGGCGGTTGAGGAAATTGATCATCCACTCCATGCGCATGAAACTGCGCTCCAACAGGAAGAACTCACGCCATTGCTTGTCGTTCAACTCCACGATATCAAACGAGGGAGTTGTGGCGGTATAATATCGGAATCTGACGGCTTGAGTTGGTACAATGTTCTTTGATAAGAGCGCAGATGTGGTCAACATCGTCGAGGGAGAGGTCGTAGTACATTGGCAAGCGCACAAGAGTATCGGCATAACGGTCACACTCCGGGAGAGTACGACCATCGTGTTTATCTGCATAATAGGCACTGCTATGCAGGCTGAGGTAATGGAAGACCGCCATGATGTCGTTCTCTTTGAGGTGCTTGATGAGTGCTGTGCGGGCTTCTAATGAGGGGAATGTCAGGTAGAACATGTGTGCGTTATTGGAAGCGTACTCGGGAATGTCCGGCAAAGCAAAATAGCCTTTGTTTGCGAGAGGTTTGAGGAGTTCGTAGTAGCGATTCCAAAGTTTCTTGCGTTTG
>CAJOFT010000037.1 GCA_905234025.1 Paludibacteraceae bacterium | reverse complement strand
CAAAGATACAACAAATATTTTAAATATACAACGATTATTTCGCTCAATTTAGCGAACGACAATCTTTTGCCCCAAAAATCCATTTTATGCAAGCATAATGGAATTTTTGCGCCAAAATCTTGCACATTCAAATTTTTTGTTGTACCTTTGCCGCGAAAATGAAAAAATGTGAAAATGAGAAAATGAAAAAATGTGAAAATGAAAAAATGTGAAAATATGAAACGGACAGTATTTTTATTGCTTTGCTGCGCGGTGACATTGTTCAGTATGGCGCAGGACGCAAATACCGGTGCCAGCACACCGGCAGAAACGGATTCGGTTGTAACCGTAAGTCACAGCAGCGGCATGGATTTGAGCTATACCTTGCTCATCGTCAACAAAACAAACTCAAACTACCGCATTACGCTGGACAACCATTTCCTCGGCAAGATAGCACCGAAGAAAAAACAATCGTTCAAGGCGCAAACCGATTGGGCGGGCAAACTCGTTGCCATACAGCTTGACGGCTATGACATCATTCCGTCGAAAATCAACTGGACCGTTCCCAAACAAACACCCGGAACAACCGTAACATTCACGATTAAATAGGTTGCAATCATATGAAGAAAGTATTTATATTAGCGGCATTGTTTGCGCTCGCCACCGGCTTGCAGGCAGCGCCGAATGAAAAGTATCAGAACTATATCGCCCAATGGCGCGATGTGGCGGTGCAACATCAGAAAGATTACGGCATTCCGGCGTCCATTACGCTGGCGCAAGGTCTGTTGGAATCAGGTGCAGGCAGTTCGGAACTGGCGGTAAAAGCCAATAACCACTTCGGCATCAAATGCACCAGTGAATGGATGGGCGATGTGTATCGTTATACCGATGAGCGTCGCGGCGAATGTTTCCGGCAGTACAAGAACGCGGAAGAATCGTTCCGTGACCATGCGAAGTTCCTGCAAAAATCGCGTTATGCGCGGTTGTTTGAGCTGGAAGTGACGGATTATGCCGGTTGGGCGCAAGGCTTGAAGGATTGCGGTTATGCCACAGACCCTGCTTATCCGCAGAAACTGATTAAGATAATCGAAGACTACCGTCTTGCGGAGATTGCCGCCGGTGCAGGTTCTGCGCAAAAACCGAAATCGAAAGACGATGTGGTTGTGGTTTCCCAAGCGGCGCCGATTGCCGTTATTTCGGCAGATCCCGCAGAGGAATACGTGCGTCCGCTGTCCGCCAAAGAAGAGCGTGAGGATTTCTTTGCGCGTCACGGTCGCGGCAAATGCAACGGTGTCAAATATACGGTAGCCCGTGCGGGTGACACATATGCCTCGGTGGCGTTCAGCCTGAATATGCCGGAACGCAAACTGCGTGAGCAGAATGATGCGCTCGGACGGACACTCAAAGAAGGTGACCGCATTTACTTGGCGAACAAGAAAACACAGGCACCCAAAGACCATGCGCGTGTGTGGGTGAAGCCGGGTGAAAAAGTGTGGGATGTGATTCAGCGGGAATGCATCACTGATGCCGCTTTCCGCGCGCTGAACGGTCTGCCGATAGATATTATGGTGTTCCAAACCAGACAACAGGTGCTGCTCCGCAAAGAGAAGAAGTAAGGAATAAGATGAGGCGGCAACAGGCGCAATCCATAGGAGACGTAATCGCGGAGTATCTGCGCGAATCGGGGCTTGAAAAACCACTGTTAGAGCGTGAAGTCGTTGCTTCGTGGGGCGAATTGATGGGCGAGATGACGGCACGTCTGACGCGAAGCGTGGAACTGAAAGACGGTGTGTTGCGTGTGCGGTTGAGCAGTGCGGCATTGAAAGCGCAGTTGTTTGAATGCCGCCGCGAACTGGTGCGCAAACTCAATGAACATGTAGGTTGCGAGGTTGTCAAAGAAGTCCGCCTGTTGGGATAAGGAAAACTTGAAATTTGAAATCTGCAATTTGAAATCTGAAATTTGAAATCTGAAATTCAAAGTGATCTATCCGTCGAACATAGAGCAAAAGATTGATTTTGGTGTCATTCGCGAGCAATTGGAGAAATTGTGTACTTCGTCATTGGGTCGCCGCAAGGCGGATGAAATGACGTTTATGACGGATTATCACGCCATTCTGCACCGCCTGCGCGAAGCGGAAGAAATGCTGATGGTGCTGTCCGATGCGTCCTTGCAATACCCGCGCGGCGAGATTAACGATTTGCGCGAATCGCTGCAACGTGTGCGGGTGGAGGGCTTGTATCTGGATGAACAGGAATTGTTTTCGCTGCGCAAAAGCCTTGATTATACGGCGGCATTGGAGAAGTTCTTTTTAGGTCTTGACCCGTTGCGTTTCCCGCAGTTGCGGACGTTGCCGATGCGTGAGATTGCTGGATTTCGGGATTCAGGAGTTTCGTTAATCGTTGCCATCATAGACCGCGCGATTGACCAGTTCGGACGCTTGAAGGACAATGCCTCGCCGGAACTGCACCGGATCCGGCGTGAACTCGGGCAGGCGCAAGGAGCCGTTTCCGGTGCCGTGGCAGCCATATTACGCCGGGCACAGGCGGCAGGCTTGTTGGAAAAAGATGCTTCGCCGGTATTGCGTGAGGGCAGGTTAGTGTTGCCTGTTCCGGCGGCATCAAGACGGAAAATCGGCGGTATCGTGCATGACGAATCCGCCACCGGCAAGACCGTGTTCATCGAACCGCAGGAAGTGGTGGAAGCCAACAACCGCATTCGTGCTCTGGAGGCGGAAGAAAACCGTGAACGGCTGCGTATTCTGCATGCTTTGACCGCGGAAATAAGACCGTCCATTCCGCAGATTATGCAAACGCAGGGCTTTCTGGCACATGTGGATTTCGTGAATGCAAAAGCATTGCTGGCAAAGCGTCTGCATGCCATTGCGCCGGAGTTTGTGGCGGAACCGATGCTTGATTTGCGCAATGCGCGTCATGCCGTGCTGTTCCTGCGCTTTGAAGAGGAAGGCAAAACGGTTGTGCCGCTGAATATGCGCTTGTCGGCTAAAGAGAACAGAATACTGGTTATTTCGGGACCCAATGCCGGTGGTAAATCGGTTTGCCTGAAAACGGTGGCGTTGTGCCAGTATATGCTGCAATGCGGTTTGCCGGTGCCAGTGGAGGAAAGTTCGAAAATGGGGTTGTTTGACAACCTGATGATTGATATAGGGGACGAGCAGAGCATAGAGGATGACCTGTCAACGTATTCCTCGCATTTGCGGAATATGCGGCAGTTTGTGCGCTTCGCGAATGAAAAGACCTTGTTCCTGATTGACGAGTTCGGTTCCGGAACAGAGCCGTTGTTAGGCGGTGCCATTGCCGAATCCGTGCTGACAACACTCAACGAACAGCAGGCTTTGGGCGTAGTGACAACGCACTATACGAACCTCAAGCACTTTGCGGAACAGACGGCAGGCGTGGTGAACGGTGCCATGCTCTACGACCGCGGGCAACTCAAGCCCTTGTTCCAACTCAGTATCGGACAGGCAGGCTCATCGTTTGCGATAGAGATTGCGCGTCAGACAGGCTTGCCCGAAACGATTGTCCGCAGGGCGATAGATCTGGTGGGCGAAGAGCATATTGATTACGACAAACAGTTGCAGGACATTGCACGCGACAAACGATACTGGGAAAACAAACGGCAGAATATACGGTTGCGGGAGAAGCACCTGGAAGAGAAAATCGCTTACTATGAGAACGAAATCTCAGGCTTGAAAGCGAAGAAGAAAGAGATAATTGCCGAAGCGAACCAGCAGGCGGCGGATTTGCTTGCCAAGTCGAATGCAACGATTGAACGCACGATTCGCGAAATAAAAGAATCCAAAGCGGACAAAGCCAAAACCCAGCAGGCGCGGGCGAAAGTGGAGAAACTCAAACAACAGGTGGTGCCGGAAAAACCTGTCCAACAGGAAACAACGCAGAAGAAAAAAGTCCTGCGCGATTTCAGGGATCTCAAGCCTATCGCCAAATCCATGCCATCTTCGCAGCCATCGGTGGTGAATACCATCCGTCAGCACAAATTGGGCTTTGAGCGGACGCTGGATTTGCGTGGTTACCGTGCGGATGAAGCTTTGGAGACGTTTATCGCCTATCTGGACGATGCGATTATGGTCAATGCCGGAACAGTAACCATCCTGCACGGCACAGGCACCGGCGCACTCAAACAGATTGTGCGTGACCATCTTGCGGAACGCAACAAAGCCCTGCGCAAACGCAAGGCGGGAGAGATTGTCTATCATGACGGCGACCCTGACAGAGGCGGAGCCGGATTAACAATAATTGAGATATGAAGAAATTTCTTTTAACATTATGCATCATGCACTGTGCATTATGTATCAGTGCCGCAGACAGCACGAAGTGGGTGCTTCCAGAGGCGCGTTATTCCGTAACGGCAAGGGTGGAGTACGCCTATAACAAGTCGTGGGGACACTTTGCGAACCTTGACGCGCAGGCACTGTTGCCGATTAACAAGCACTTCGAGATGAATGTGAACCTGCAAGCTTCGTTTAAGAATGTTTATACGGCAGGCGTTATTCTGCGTCCGAAATTTCCGCTGCCCGTCGGCGAGATGTTCTTTGACACGGAAGTGCTGTACAAGGCTGTTATACGCGCCAACCAGATGGATTTGGTAACGGCTCTTTCGCTTGGTTGGCGGTTTGATTATCTGTCGGTACAGATCGGTTCGTTTGCACGGGTGATGGAGAGTTATGACCGCGATTGGAACAGCGAAGAAGCCTATAACATCGAGCCGTTCAATTTGTTATACCGTTTGGAAGTGTTCTGCCGTCCGCAGGCGTGCAACTGGAACATCAGTGCCGTATTTGCGAATTATGATGACTTCCAGTTTGAACGTATGTGGCAGCCGCTGTTTATGCTTGGCGGACGATACGATGTGGATGACCATTGGCGCGTTCATTTGGATGCCGAATGCAAGCCGACCGGCATGTTCCATCTTAATGCAGCCTTCTACGCGGCAACCGTTCGCGCAGGATTTACCTATAGATTTTAGTTAAAAATGACAGACTATGAGATACGATACATTTAAATCTTTATTCCTTATTCTTGGCTCCTTGTTCTTTGTGGCTTGTAACCCGAACTACGACATGGCGGGAATGTTCAACGGTTCAAGTGAGCGTGCAGACAAGCGTTTTAACGAATCGATGGCATACAACGAAAAGAACGGCTATGCCCATTTAATCGTGCCGGAGACCTATAAAGTCTATGTCTGCACGGACACGCATGTGGATTCCACTACTTATAACTGGGAGACCTTTGTCAACAGCTACAAGGCTGACCTGCAATGCCCGTTTGCCATTCATTTGGGTGATCTTGTGAACGAGAACAACAACCATGAACGCGTCTTTCAGGCAGCAGCCAAAGTGGCAGGCAAATATCCTGCAGGCAAGGATACGATGTTTTATGCTGTCGGAAACCATGATTTGTATTTTAACCAGTGGGTGAACTACAAACACTTTGTGCCGACCTCTACGTATTGGTTTGACACCCGCACATCTTCAGGAAAACTGCTTGACCTCTATATCTGTGTTGATTCCGGTGAAGGAACGTTGGGCGTGAAACCGTTGGATTGGCTCCGCAACACGCTCAAAGAGAAATCACAGGAAGGCTATCGGCATATTATTGTCTTTACCCACACGCATATGTTCAAGCAAGATGATTCGCAGGGACATACGTCGAACTATTCAATGGAAGAGACGTATGACATTACGGCTGTTTTGACCAAATATCATGTTGATATGTATTGGTCCGGACACGATCATAGCCGTGAAATCACACATTATGGCGGCGTGACCTATATTATTGTCGATGCGATGGAAGATCCTGTCGAACATCCGTATTATATGGTGGCTGAAATGGGCAAGAATATTCACTATGACTTCATCGCCGTAGAGAAAAAGAAGTAAATGGAAAAATGTGAAAATGAAAAAATGATAAAATCAATCGCCAAATCGTAAATCGCCAAATCGTAAATCACCATGACTATTTCCTTTTTATATTACATATTGATGCTCTTTGCACTTTCATCCAGCAATGCCGGTGAGATGCACTCCGACCCGTTGAAAAATATGGGCTCCGTGCAGATTTACTATTTCTATGATTCGCGTATTCCGAGTTCAATCGGTGAAACGATGAACGGTCTCACGCAGGATCTGCTCAACAAGCATTATTCGGATTTGATGGAGAGCAAGGATATTATATTCTATCAGATTGATCTGGCATCGCCTGTCGGTCAGCGTGTTGCGCAAAAGTGCAATATCACGATGACAGGTCTTGTGCTTGCGCGCCATCTGAAAGTTATCAATCTCACGCAGAACGGCTATGCGTATGCGAAATCGGAACCGCTGACATTTCAGCAGAATCTTGCTTTCCATATCAACCGTTTGTTGCCCGCCTCTAAAAGACCATAAATATTAACCAATTAAAATCTGTTACTATGTTTACACAAGCTGATTTAGAGCAACTCGCTCAACGTGGCATTTCTTTGGAGAAAGCCGAAAAACAATTAGAGTGTTTCCGCACCGGATTCCCGAGCCTGGACATCGTTGCAGCCGCATCGGTAAAAGACGGTATTCTTGCACCGAAGAAAGCCAAGCAGGAGCAGTACATTGCCGCTTGGCAGGAATATTGCAAAGGCGAACACAAGATTCTGAAGTTCGTGCCTGCATCCGGCGCAGCAAGCCGTATGTTCAAGAATCTGTTTGAATACCTTGACAATGGCGTGGAGACACCGTTTATCAAGGAATTCCTGTCAAATATTGACAAATTCGCATTTGGCAGCCAGCTTGCCGGCAAATCCGGTCAGGAGGCGGTTCGTTATTTGTTGGAGGATATGGCATATGGCAAACTGCCGAAAGGTCTGCTCTTATTCCATAAATATCGCGATGGCGCGCGCACGCCCGCGTTAGAGCATTTGGCTGAAGGCGCATTGACCGGTGCTACAAAGATACATTTTACCGTTTCGCATGAGCATCTGCCGCTGTTCCGTCAGCATATTGCGGAGAATCTGAAGAAGTTTGAAGACAAATACGGTGTGAAATACGAAGTGTCCTTCTCGGAGCAAATGCCATCTACGGACACGATTGCAGCCAATCCGGATGGTACGCCGTTCCGCACGGCTGACGGCAAATTATTGTTCCGTCCGGGTGGTCACGGTGCATTGATTGAGAACCTCAACCAGCAGGATGCCGACATCGTATTCATCAAGAACATTGACAATGTGGTGCCCGACAAACTCAAAAAGGACACGGTTCGTTACAAACAAATCCTTGCAGGTGTGCTTGTTACCGAGCAGAAACGTGTCTTTGATCTTCTCAAAAACGGCAACCTCAGTGATGAAGAGCGTGCACGTCTCAACCGACCGATTCGTGTTTGCGGCGTAGTGAAGAATACCGGCGAACCTGGCGGCGGACCGTTCCTCGTACGCGAAGAGGATGGTACGATTTCCAAGCAGATTCTTGAATCCAGCCAGATTGAGGACAAGAGCCTTATGGCAACGGCGACCCACTTCAATCCGGTGGATTTGGTATGTGCGATTCGCGATTATGAAGGCAAACCGTTTGACCTGCCGAAGTATGTGGATCCGAAGACCGGCTTTATCTCGCAGAAGTCCAAAGACGGCAAAGAACTTCTTGCACTTGAGTTGCCAGGATTGTGGAATGGTGCGATGAGCCGCTGGAACACCATCTTTGTGGAAGTGCCTATTTCGACCTTCAATCCCGTTAAGACTGTTAACGATTTGCTCCGCGAACAGCATCAATAACCTTTAACGATTTTACGAAAAATGCAGGCATTTTTCTTTGATCAGGACGGCATATTGTATAACTCGATGCCCAAGCACGCAGCTGCTTGGGCACAAGTTATGCAGGCGCACGGATTCGATTTTACGGAAGAGGACGGTTTCATGAATGAGGGGCGCACCGGACAGGACGTTATCCGCGAAGCCATTATGGAACTGGAGAACCGCGAAGCCACCGAAGACGAGATTTGGGAAATCTACGAAGAAAAATCCAAAGCCTTCAAGGCAATGGGAGAGGTCGAACCTATTGAAGGGGTGGTGGATGTACTGCGTTTCCTCAAGAAAAACAAAAAGCATATTTGGGTCGTGACCGGCAGTGCACAGGCATCCTTGTTTGACAATCTGAATACGAAAATCGGTCCGTTCTTTGACCGTTCGCGGATGATTACCGCTTTTGACGTCACACATGGAAAGCCGGATCCCGAACCTTATCTTTTGGCGTGGGACCGCTGCAAATTTCCCAAAAAAGATTGCTGTGTGATTGAGAACGCACCATTAGGCGTGCGTGCAGGAAAAGCGGCGGGATTATTCACGATAGCCGTCAATACGGGTCCGCTTGCCGATGCCGCGTTGTGGAATGAAGGCGCAGATTTGGTATTCCCGAATATGGCGGAATTACTGAACTGGCTCAAAAACGAAGCATCCTCCCGATAAAACAGGAGGATGCTTTTTCGAATCCCAGCCGGGACGCAACCGAGACGCAACAACGGCGCTGATTAGATTGCCAACGAGGCTAATGCGTGCCAGCTGTCTTCTTTGATATCTTTCTTTTGTTGGATGGCTTTGTTCAGCGGAACAAGAACAATCTCGTCATTCTGGATAGCTACCATTACATTGCGTTGACCGTCCATAAGTGCCTGAATGGCTGCCACGCCCATACGCGATGCTAAAATCCGGTCGGAAGCTGTCGGACTACCGCCGCGCTGCAAGTGACCAAGTACGGTAACACGCGTCGAGTATTCCGGATGAACTTGCTCGATGAGTTGTGCCACTTTGTTTGCTCCGCCTTCTATGGCATGTTCCTGAACAAGCACAATCGAAGAGTTCTTGGACTTGCGTTGTCCGTGTTTGATAGCCTCTTCAATCTGTTCCGGCACAGGAGCGCGCTCGGGGATAATGGCTGCTTCACATCCGCCTGCAATGGCGGCATTGAGTGTCAGGAATCCTGCATCGCGTCCCATTACTTCCACAAGGAAAATACGGTCGTGCGATGCACCTGTGTCGCGCAGTTTGTCAATGCAATCGGTGATGGTATTAAGCGCCGTGTCATAGCCGATGGTAGCATCAGTTCCCCACAAATCGTTGTCAATCGTGCCCGGCAGACCGATAATCGGGATATCATATTCTATGGAGAAATTCCGTGCACCGGTAAACGTGCCGTCACCGCCAATCACGATAAGCGCGTCAATCTTTTCGCGCTGAAGTGTCTGAAAAGCCTTTTTGCGTCCAGCGGGTGTCTGGAACTCGGCACAACGTGCGGATTTGATGATGGTTCCGCCGCGTTGGATGATTCCGGAGACGTTTTCGGAAAAGAACTCTTTGACTTCACCTTCAATCAATCCCTGATAGCCGTGATAGATGGCTTTTACTTTCATTCCGTTACCGATTGCTTCGCGCGTCACGGCACGCACGGCAGCATTCATACCGGGTGCGTCACCTCCCGAGGTGAGAACACCGATTGTCTTGATTTTCTCCATTTTCTATTTTGTTTTTACATTGTTCCATAAGCCATAGCGGCGTGCTTGTTGCACCGCAGATACCTATTTTAATAGGTTTGCCTGCTTCGTTGTGATTAGTAAGACCGCTTTGCTGCAAGATTGTTTCCCGGCTTATTTCTTCCGGACTTTCGATAAATAGCGTATTCGGATTGGCTTCGCGGCAGTGCTCGAACAGCACTTTTGCGTTTGATGATTTCTTTCCGCCGACAAACAGCACAAGGTCTTGTTCTGCGGCAAAGGCTTTCAGGTTTGCCACGCGGTTGGCGACATTCCGGCAAATCGTGTCGTGGTACTCAAAAACCGTCTCTTGGGGTACGCAGGTGTCCCGCCTGCGATTTTCGGGTACGCAGGTCTTCCGCCTGCGGATTTCCTCCACCAATTCGTGAAACCCCTCTACCGCCATCGTCGTCTGCGAGAATAGGTATATATCCCGCGAAAAATCTACCTTCGCAACATCCGCAAGCGTTTCCACAATGATTGCGGTATTGTTTGTCTGTCCTTGCAACCCGATTACTTCTGCATGTCCCGCTTTCCCGTAAATGACAATTTGTGCATCGCGGTGCGCAAGATAGGTTGCCCGAATACGTTCTTGCAGTTTCTTCACCACCGGACAGGTAGCGTCAATTATTTCGTTGTTGTTGTTTCGCGCAATGCGGTAGGTGGATGGTGGTTCGCCGTGTGCCCGCAATAGTACCCGCACATTGTGCAGCGTCCGTAAATCGTCGTAGTCAATCGTCTCTAACCCTTTCTGCTCCAACCGCTTGACTTCCTGTCCGTTGTGCACGATATCGCCCAACACGAACAAAGGACCTTTCCCGAGTTCCTCTTCCGCTTTTGTGATGGCGCTTGTCACGCCGAAGCAAAAGCCCGAACCTTTATCTATTGATATGGTCATCAAAGATTCGCCGTATATGTGCAATCTGTTCCTCTTTGGTCATTTCGGTATTATCTACCACCACGGCATCTTCTGCCTGCCGGAGTGGAGATTCCGCACGGTGTGTATCGCGGTAATCACGGTCGTTCACATCCCGCAGAACGTCCTCGAATACAGGATTTTCTCCTTTGTCTTGCAGTTCTTTGAACCGTCTGTTCGCGCGTTCTTCAGGAGTGGCAGTGAGGAAGAGTTTCAGTTCTGCGTTCGGGAAAACAACCGTTCCAATATCCCGTCCGTCCATCACAATGCCTTTCTCGTCACCCATAGCCTGTTGTTGTGCCACGAGGAACTGCCGCACGGCCTTTATTGGCGACACTTGCGAGGCTTTGTTGCCCACTTCGAGTGTCCGGATTTGCGCTTCCACGTCTTTGCCGTTCAGGCACACGTGTTGTCCGTCAGCCTTATGGATGAACGAAATGTGTATGTCCGGCAGTGCCGCTACCAATTGCTGCTCGTCAAGACCTTTCTCCAACGCATACAATGCCACGGCGCGGTACATTGCTCCGGTGTCCACGTAGGTATAACCGGCATATTCTGCCAACGCTTTTGCCATCGTCGATTTACCGCACGAAGAATACCCGTCAATTGCTACAATAATCTTTCTCATAACGCTACTGTTTTAACAGACTGTTTATATCCAAAGCGAAACTCGCCTGGTAGGTGAAATTGCTCTTTGTTGCTTGTGTCATGGCGAATCCGATGCGGAACTTGTATATCCGCACACCGGCTCCAAGGGCTATTCCTGCCAATACGCCGTGGTCTTTGATGTTCATTTCCGCGCGGCGGCGGTGGTTGTAACTCAGTGTCACGTAGAACCGTTCGCTTTTCGGCACCACGTCCAAAAAGAATATGGTGTGCCGGAACAGCATGTCATGCCATTTGATTTCGGCTGTTTCGTCGGTAATCAGGTTCGTATGTTCATAGCCGAGATTCCATTGCTGCATATTGTGAATCGTTAGTCCGATACGGATTGGCGCATGCGCAAACCGGTAGTTCAGACCTATTTGCAGGTTCAGTGGCAGCATTTCCTGTACTTGTCCGCCTTCGTCCGAATAGAAGCCTTTCAGTTGCCAGCCGATGTTTTGCAGACTTATTCCTACTTGCAGCGTGCTGTCTTTTGTCTGGAAGTGTCCGCCTACATCGGCTCCTAATGCAAACGCCGAATAACTTTCATAGAACGACATAATCGGTTTGAGTGTCACGCCTACGGTGAAATGCGGTCCAAGCTGCCGCGCATACATCAGGTCAATAAGGATATCCTGTGCGCCGAAGGTTCCGCCGGTCAGGTTTCCTTGCGAATCCGCATATTTCATCCGTCCGTAATCCAATACATGAATGCCTGCCGCAAAATAATTCGGTTTGTCCGGCTCGTCCGGCTGGCGTTCTATTTTTGAGCGTCCGAAGTTGTGTCCGTATAGCGCACTGGCGAACATTGTTCCGGGCAGGTAGTAGGCGTAGTTCAGTTCCAATACTTTGTCTGTCATTACGCCGAGTAGGGCAGGGTTGCACATTCCCATTGAAATCTCTCCGTCTCTCACGCTCACGTTTGTGCCGCCTAAGGCATTCAGCCGTGACGATACAGGCAGATCAAGGAACGCGAAAGCGCTTGTCCCGCTCCCTAAATACTGTGCCCGCCCCGGCATAACGCATAACATAATAAGTAGTAATGTTAATCCCGCCTTACACGCTACTATTTCCCGAAAGTTATTCATTCTTTACGTTTCAGCCCGCAAAATTACTACATATTTTGCACATATGCAAAAAAATCTGCATTTCACTCGCATTTTTTGCGAGCGGATGTATTTCCATACACCATACACCATACACCGTACACCATACACCGTACACCATACATTGTACACCGTACACTTAACTAAAACCGAATCCTACATGAACGATAAACGAATCGTAAACAACACATATGTATAGGAGCACCGTAAGAGCATCGTAAGAGATGCCTATGACAAATATAACTGTAATTTTTGTTGTACCTCTTTGCCCCCCGCGAGAAAATATCATTCACCACTACAATAGCGTAGCCAACAATGTGCAAAAAAATGCAGTATTTTCGGAAAAAGTACATTTTTTTTTGCACAATCCAAATAAAAGCAGTACTTTTGCAGCCGATTCCGACGCCGGACTGTTTGCCGGGGTATGCAAATGACATTGCAACGCCTTTGCACACAGCCAATCGGGCGGAGGGTCAGGAACCTGTAAGGCGGCATAGTGATGCACAAAGCCAAGCAGGTTACATAGTCGGTATTTGTTATACTTTGCTTTGACAAATGAAAACTTAGCAACTTTTTATTTGAGAAGTCGGACAAAGAATAATGAATGCCTATGGGTATGATTAGTGCCCATGCTGTTGTTTCATGGCAGCATGGTAATCATATCGGCGTAGGTTTCATTGTTGTTTATTTACTTCTCGGTATGCTAAGGCCTCATTTGTGATAAGCAACAAATGAGGCTTATGCTTTTTATGCGTATATATATGCGCGCGAACAATAAAAAATAGTATAAAATGAAAAAGATTACACTTTTTGTAGTATTTGGCTTACTAATCGGCACATTAAGTGCTATTGCCCAGAAGAACAATTCTTCTGAAATGCAAAAGGAGATACAACTCCTTCGTCAGAAAATAGAACAATTAGAACAACGTGTTCAGGAGTTGGAGCAGAATATGCCACAACAAGAACAAAAGATTCCAACCTTTCCTTGCCTTGATGTTCCAATTGAAACTAAAACAGAATACAATGAGTTTGGAATGGGAGAAGGTTCTAACGAACGAGCTGCCTACCAGATGGCGATGCAAGAAGCAAAGAAAAGTTTTTTTGCGCGAATAGATTTCCTTGCCAAGTTGTCAAATACGACCAATACCATTACCGAATCTCAAAAAGCTGATATTTATGATAGATTGAGCAATGTGCAATGCCGCAAGATATTACAGGAACCAACGGGAATATATAAGGCATATGTTGCTGTTAGCATTAATAAAGCCGAGTTACATAAGAAAATAGAATCACTTAAATAATAAACAACGGAAGAAGCCGAAAATCCGACAAAGAGTAGGCAA